>JADIMS010000122.1 GCA_017694555.1 Candidatus Avitreponema avistercoris | reverse complement strand
AAAACAGCGCAAACCAATACATTGCCCTGACCTGTTCCTGTATTGAGAAAACGGGAGTCCGGTTGTATGCTTTTTCTTCAATTTTCCGTTCCTTTCCGCTATTTTTAAAGACAGATCTTGTCATTTTAAATTGGTTTGAAACGCTTAAAGCGCGCCGGTTCCGCTTCCAAAAGATCATCCGTTTTTTTATCAAACGGATGATTCTTATCCTGCTGAAAATTACAGGAAAAAAATTGTTTTTGTGTTTCACAACAAAATCGGGCATGAGGAATCGAACAGTTTTCTCTCCCGGTATTTTATGCGTTATTTATGCAAAAAGGCTGATAAAATCATTATTTTATCTCATGCATCAAAATCCGCTTTGCGCGCCTATTTGACCGAAACGGAAATCGAACGGAAAACGTTCTGGATTCCGCATCCAAATTATATTGGCGCGTACGGTTCCGGTTCTGATCAAGCGGGCGGAGCCCAAAGCATTGATTCAACTGAAACAATCCATTTGCTGTTTACCGGCGCGATCCGTCCTTATAAAAACATTTACCGGTTTTTCTTCCCTTTTGAAAACAGACGGCAGGTAAAGGCAAGCGCCTGTACAAGAAAATCCAAATGCAATGCTGCAAGAATAACAACCGGTTTCCGTTTGTCCGCCGTATGCGTCAAAACCTGCCATGTCCGGATTTCCGGCCAGCTATTCCGGTACAACGCGCAGGAGTCCGGATGCGCCAGATTTCCAAACAGGCAGCGTTCTTTAGCAGAAATTTTTTCCATCAACAAAAGGCGGGAAAGCCGCGCGACAGCTTCCGGCGGGCTATTTTTTTGTGCGTCTTCCATCAGACGGATTTTTTCAGTTTCCAGTGCACGCAATTCTTCCGGTTTTTTCTTTTGTTTTTCCGCAGAGATGGAAAGCGGGTTCCAGCAATAATGGTACAGCGGTTTATCCAATCCGTAGATACGTTCTGTATACAGATAGGCGGAAAAACAAAAGCAAACGTCTTGCCCGGAATATAGCGGCGGAAACCGCAGACCGTTTTCCCGGATAAAGGCAGTGCGGAACAACTTATTCCAGATAATCCGGAACGCTTTCGGGTTTTGCACGGCGCACAGATCAATCTTCCCTATAGGAACAGAAACGGTATCTGTCGCACTGCGCCGTTTATCGCGCCCGTGCCGCGCAAATCCGAATACCAGAATATCCGCGCTGGTACGCTCCGCTTCTTCTACGGAAAGACGCAGGGCATCCGGATCCAGCCAGTCGTCGCTGTCTGCAAAAAAAAGATATTTTCCGTTGGCTACCGGAATTCCCCGATTACGGGCCGGCCCGGCGCCGCTGTTTTCCTGCCGGATTGTCCGGAACCGCGGATCTTTTTTACCGTATTCGTTACAAATTTTCCCGCTTGCATCGGTAGAACCGTCGTCTACTAAAATGCATTCCCAGTCTTCCCGTGTTTGGGCAAGAATGCTGTCAAGCAAGCGGGGAAGAAACTGTTCCACGTTGTATACAGGAATCACCAGTGAAACGGAAACTGTACGGTTGGAAGTCATGTATAGATTGTAGCATTCCCGTTTGCGGCGGTCAATCCGGGCTGCCGTTTACCGGCGCAGAATATGGTTGCGGAAAAAACGGCGCAGGTAAAAAAAAAGTTTGCCCGGATTTTTACGCAGTTTGTTCAGCTGAAAGAGAATCCCGTAGCGGGACTGTGCGCCGGGACGCGGGGTCCGCCAGTCTTTTCCATACAGAAAACGCAGGAAATTTTCCGTATCGTTCGGTACATGGAACGGTTCGCCGAGAAAGTCAATCACCGGAAGCGGCGGCTGTAAAAACCTGTACGGGCAAAGCACACGTCCGCCCAGATCCCATTTGCGGATACCAAAGCGGCGCGTCTGCTTTTCCCAAAAAATATCCACCTGTTCGGCATACCCTTCTCCAGTGTCGCGGAACTGGATCAAACGTCCGCCCCACTCTCTATCTTCTATCTGGCTGAATCCGGCTGCTTCGATTTCCGGAATGATTTTCCGGAGCTTTGCCAAATCTCCTGCATAAATACCAAGATCCGCATCGTCGTCGTGGGGAATAAACCCTTTTTCCCGTACCGCGCCCAAGCAGGTTCCGTAATGCAAAAAACAGACAATGCCGTGTGCAGCCAGAATATCCCGGATTCGGACCATATTACGTAAAAGCCTCTCCGGATCCTGAATAACCTTTTCCCGCGCCATGCGCTCTCCCCCTCCCCTGTCCTCTTTCTTATCCGTGTATATGATTATGCCCCGAAACCCGGGCATAAAGTTCCAACTGCTTGCATGCAAGCGCCGCGCAATCGTAATGTGCTGTCACAAAAGCGCGCGCATTTTTCCCCATTTTCCGCCTCAACCCGGGATCCTTTTGCAAAAGCAGAAGTTTTTCCCGGATGGCTTCCGGATTTTTCTCCGGTACCAGAAACCCGGTTTCCCCATCGAGAATTCCTTCCGCTACACCGCCGATGTCCGACGCAATGACCGGAATTCCCGCCGCACCGGCTTCCTGCACCACAAGTCCCTGCGCTTCTTCCCATCCGTTTTCCGCACGGATACTGGGCAGGAGAAAAACTGACGCTTCCGCATACATCGCCTGCAATTCCCGGTCCACCTTCGGACCGGGAAGAAAAACCCGGTCTGCCGCGCCCAATTCCGCCGCAAGTTTTTCCAGTTCCCCGCGCTGCGGACCTTCTCCGGCAATCCGGTAGATGACGCCTTCCATCGGCGCAACAGCCCGGATGGCATACGCAAATCCTTTGAGCGGAAGCACACGCCCTACGGAAAGAACCGTGAACGGGTTTTCCGTTCCGGACAGCGGTTCTGCGGCCTGTACTTTCCCGGTTTCCGGAGCCGTATATTCCTGCGGATTAATCCCCATAGGAAGCACCGTAATTTTTCCTTCCGGACATCCGTTTTCCGTCAGTTTGTGCAGAACAAAACGGGTGCCGCAGGTAACCGCGTCCGCACGGCGATACATATATGCGTAAATCCCGGCGCCGTACTTGCGGGGGAAAGCGAGAATATCCGCGCCGTGGAATGTTACCACGAGTTCCGTACAAAACCCGCAGTCCTTCATCCATGCACCGAGCAGCCCGTTCTGACCGAAATGGGCGTGCACCAGATCCCAGCGGACACCGCGTTTTTGCTGCGCAAGCAAAAACCGGAGGAGAAAAACTGTCTTCAGGTTTTTGGCCATCGTACCATAGCGGCGGGAATTGAAGCCTCGGAGAAGCAATACCGGATGGAAAAACAACAGGGGAACGGCGGCGGCCAGCGCACGGAAAAACCTCTTTTTCCGGTTCCGCGGAATATGCAGCTGTACGGTAACGGAATCCAAGCCGGACGTATGGTACAGGCGGTGTCCGTTATCCTCATTCTCCTTTCCTTTAGCTCCTGACGGCGGTTCCACGGCAGAAAGCACCGTCAAATCCGCTCCCGCAGCTTTCAGCGCCGCCATCTGGTTCAGCAGGAATTTTTCGGAAAGAGAGGGAAAAGTATTGGTCAGAACAAGGATTTTCATCATTGTGTACCGCCCGGCACGTCTTATTTTCTATAGTATATTATATTTTCTATTCATTTGCACAAAAAAAGTATATGTGCGGAACGGTCTTTTGTCAAACGGAGGGGCGTTCCGCCTCTTCCGCCCGATCCACCGGAACAGGCTTACATCATCCACCTGCAAGTCTGTACGCGCCGTCAAAACCGGTACCGCCGCACGGCAGACAGCTGGACAGAACGCGGGGAACAGGATATGCTGGATACACATGAATATTTACGGGATTTTTTTTAACAACGGTATCCGTACCGGCGGTCACCGTCGCTATCTCCGGCTTCTGGAAGGATTGGCTGCCAAAAACTGTCCGGTTACGTTGTTTTATAACCGGGATCTTGCGCTGGACTTGGCCGGGGTAAAACAAATTCCGGTAAATGTTCCTTATGTTTATCATAAAACGAAAGCCTTGGGACAGAAATTCGCCCGCGCCCTGCAAAAATTCCTGCGGACATCGGACTACAGTTTTTCCCGGAACATAGCGGAAAACGGCTTTGTGCTGATCCACGGCGAGACCCATTGGGCGGCGGCAAAAGTCCTCTCCCGTATCTGCGGACTTCCTATTGCCTTTGCGCAGCGGAGCGACAGTTTCACAGAATCCCGGATGTACCTGCGCTATGAAATACTTCCGTTTAAAAGCCGGCTTTTTCACTTGGCCTATATGTTCCGCCAGTTTTTGCGGGAACAGGAAATTGCCCGTAAAGCTGGAATCCTGTTTTTCCAGAGCGAAACAGACCGGGACAGTTTTCTCCGGCGTACTGGAAGACGGGCTAAAGAAAAAACCGCCGTCGTGCGGGGCGACATCCGGCAGGAAAATTTCAAACCGGAATACGCCATGTCCAACACATCCGTAGAATGCCGCAAACTGCTGTTTTTGGGTACGCTCGGCGCACGGAAAGGTGTCCGCTACCTGTTGGAAGCCTGCGCCCGTCTGCACGAAGCCGGACTCCCTTTCACCCTGCGGGTTTTTGGTTCCGGTTCCGGAAAAACCAGGATGGAAGCTGCCGGTTTTCTGGAAAAACACGGGCTTTCTTCCTTGGTTTCCATTTCCGGGCATACAGAAAACGTTCTGCAGGAAATGCGGGATGCAGATTTATTCATCGTCCCGTCTTTGTTTGACAGTTATCCTGACACCATCATCGAAGCAGTTCACTGCGGAACGGCTGTCATCGCTTCCCGCGTAGGCGGAATACCGGATATGCTTGGCAGCGGCGACCTGCTCTTTGATCCTGCAGATGCCGGTCAAATTTACCTGAAAATCCGCAGCCTGATGGAAAATCCGGAAGAATTCCGCCGGATCCGGGATTTAACCCGTGCAAGAAGCGCGTATTTTGATTTTGACTGGGCACAGGCGTGGCTGGATGCGATGGAGCACGCGCAGACATAAACCGCTTTTTTGCAGAACACCAACAATGAACGCGGCCCCGCTTGTCACCATCATGATCCCCACCTGCAACCAGGAAGCCTATATCCGGGAAGCCGTGGAATCCGCGCTTGCGCAGGATTATCCGAATCTGGAAGTAATTGCCGCGGACGACTGCTCCGCAGATTCTACGCCTGCAATTTTAAAGGAGCTGCAAAAAACGGATACGCGGCTGACCGTTGTTGAAAACCGGACGAAACTCGGCCGGCTTGGAAATTACCGGAACCTGCTGTACCGTCTTGCATCCGGAGACTGGGTGATCAATCTTGACGGAGACGATTTTTTCACGGACCGTTCGTTTGTCAGCCGCTTTCTGCACGCGGCGCAGGTATACCCGGAAGCCGTCCTGATTTTCGGCGATCTGGCAAACGAAGAAAATCCGCACCGCCGGAAATCCCCGCGCGCATCCGGACCGCACGCGCTGGACGGAACAGGTTATGTGCTGAAATGGCCGGGCGTCTTTCCGCGGATTCAGCATGCGGCCTGTCTCTACCGGCGCAAAGAAGCGGTTGCCCGCGGATTTTATTCGCTGGACATCCTCAGTTCCGATTATGAATCGCTATTCAAACTGGCGCTCGGCAGTCAAATTGTATACGTTCCGGGTGCGGTGGCTGTCTGGCGGAAGCATTCCAATAATCTCAGCGCGGAAAAGGATCCCGCCGTTCTGATTGCCAATTTTAAACTTTTTGAATCCACGGCGGATTTCGCGCAACGGCTTTTGCCCGGCCTTCCGCGGGAAAAACTGGAACGCTGGAAAAGGCGGAATATCCGCCGGAAAATCTATACCGGCTTTTTGTTTTACAAACTGGCAGGCGAATACGGAATGATGCGCCTGTTTCAGGCGAAACTGAAGGAAAGTCCCTACCGGCGCGATTATTTCCGCGCCCGCTTTTCCCCCGTGAACCGGATAAAAATCCGGATTCACCGGTTGCTCCGGCAGATTGAAAATTTCCGCCCCTTCCGCCGCTGACGGAAAGGTATTCCGCCGTCTGTCTGTTGACGGATGCGTCCGGGGACGGTCAAACCGGCGCGATGAGCCCGCGCTCCAGCAGCACTTCCGTAATCCGCCCGACAATAGCTTCCGGCAGCTCCTGTTCGGTATCCACGACCAAATCGGCGGCGGAGATGTCCTGGTTGTTGATGCGGTACAGTTCCTGATAGCGGGCACTGTCTGCCTGGTCGCGCATTTCCGTAAAGCGGAGGATTTCTTCCAGCGTACCGCCTTCCCGGCGGAGAATACGTTCCGCGCGTACACGGGGGGACGCAGAAAGAAAAACCTTGAGATCCGCTTCGGGAAGCATCCAAATGGCCAGCCGGGAACCAAGTACGCAGGATCCCTGGCGGGCCAGTTCTACCTGCCGGGTATCCACCGTTTTATCATAAGAAAAATCGGTCTTGGCTTTCTCCAGAATATCCGCCAGCGAAACGCCGGTTTCCGCCGCAATATTGCGGAATGTATAATTGATCAGCGTTACGCCCAGCGTCTCCGCCAGCAGCCGGGAAACCGTCGTGTTTCCGCAGCCGGAACGGCCGGAGATTGCGACCCGGACTTCCCTGCCGGGAACCGGACGGAAGCGTTGTTTCCCGTTCATTTTCTTCCCCTCATCTTCTGCCGGAAGCGGCAAATTCATTCGATATTCCGGGCCTGTTCCCGGATATTCTCCACTGCATCTTTCATGGCAACAACAGCCCGGCTGACGGAAACATTCTGGATTTTGGAACCGGTGGTGTTGATTTCCCGGTTGAGCTCCTGGCAAATAAAGTCGATCCGTTTTCCCGGCGCGGGGTTTCCGTCAATTTCCCGGCGCAGGAAATCCAGGTGGGAACGGATCCGGACGGTTTCTTCGTTGACGGTATACTTGACCAGAAGCGCCGCAGTTTCCTGCAGCACGCGCCGTTCGTCGTCCGCGGAAAGCGGCCCGAGAACCTCCGTAAATTTGGCGCGCAGGTTTTCCCGGAAAGATTCTTCCATCGAAGCGGCATTTTTTTCCACTTCCTGCAGCGCCTCTTCGATTTTAGCGGCCTGTTCCAGAATATCCGCCTGCATTTTGGCGCCTTCTTCCCTGCGCGCCTGCTCAAACGCGGAAAATGCATCTTCCAGCAGCGAAGCCAGGACATCCGGCAGGACCGTGCGGTTTTCCGGCGCGGCTGTGGAAAGTACGGCTTCCCTAGACAGTACAAACGGAAGTATGGCGTCCGGCGTTGTCCTGCCGTCCGGTATTCCCAGTGCGCGGGCAATTCCGGTTATTGCGGCGGCATAGGCTTTTGCAGCCGCCGTATCGGCAAGAACGGCAGGAGGCTGCGTACTGTCGCGGAACTTCAGCACAATGTCCACCTTGCCCCGCTGGATGCGTGCGGAAAAAAAATCCCGGACGGTTTTTTCACAACCTGCCATTCCGTACGGTAAATTCACCGTCAAATCCAAAAAGCGGGAATTCACGCTCTTGATTTCCACCGAAGCAAAAACGCCGGCGTCCTGATGCCCGGCGCAGGCATATCCGGTCATGCTTTTCATTTTTTGCTTCCCTGTTTTCCGGACGCTTCCCTGGCCTGCAAATCTTCCAGCACCGCCAGTCCCAGCTTCCAGTTGTCCCCGGCCCCCATCGTAACAAACACATCGCCGGGCTTCAGCATCCCGGAAATCCGGCTGCGGGCTTCCATCGGTTCTTCAAAATAGAGCACATTCCGGTGGTTCTGCCGGACAGCGTCAAACAGCGTTTTCCCGTCCACCGGCCCGCCGGGCTGTTCGCGGGCAGAAGGATAAATTTTATGCAGGATCACGGTATCCGCAGAGCGGAATGCGCGGGCAAAATCCGGTAAAAGGGCGGCTGTCCGGCTGTATGTATGCGACATAAAATCCACAATCAGCCGGCGGCCGGGGTAAAACTCCCGGAAACCGGCAAGCGTAGAATCAACCGCAGTGGGATGATGGGCGTAGTCGTCCAGTACAAGCACGCCGTCTGCCGTGCCGACAATTTCCGAGCGGCGCTTGGATCCGGTATACGAAGCCAGCGCTTCCCGCACTTTTCCCGCATCGGAAAAAGAGAACGATCCTTTTTCCCGCGTCACCAGCGAAGCGGCCAGCGCGCAGACGGCGGCGGCATTCCGTACATTGTGCCGTCCGGGAATCTGCAGGCTGAATTCGCCGGGCACGCCTTTCAGCGAAAAATACTGCCGTCCGTCCCGCACACCGAGGAAGGACACGCGGAAGGCGCCCGAAGCGTTTTCCCCGTATTCCGTGAAGACCAGATCCGGACGGGCAGAAAACGAAATGCGCGCCGCTTCCTTGGCGCCGGGGTCATCCGCACAGTAAATCAGTTCCCCGAACTGGGGCAAGCGGTCAATATACCGGATAAAGGCTGCAAGAATTGCATCGTAGGTGGGATAATAATCCTGATGATCGCTTTCGATCCCCGTTAAAACGATTTTGGACGGATGGAACGAAAGGAAATGCTCCCGGTATTCGCAGGTTTCGGCTGCAAAATATTTGCTTCCGTGAATCATCGTACATTTGCCGCCGAAAGAAGAAATGGCGCTTCCGGCAAGTACGGAAGCATCCAGATCCAACGCACGGAATACCGTCCCGGTCATGCCGGAAACCGTGGTTTTTCCGTGCACGCCGGCAATACCGATGGAATACGGGCGGGCAGAAAACATCCCCAGCGCTTCGTTATACAATAGGACCGGGATCTTCCGCCGGTCCGCTTCAAGCAGCTCAGGGTTTTCCGTGCGGGAATATGCGGAAGAATAAATAACCAGCTGTGTCCCGGACGGAATATTTTCTGCGGAAAAACCTTCAGCCGGGCAGATACCCAGCGCAGACAGGATGCTGTCCGTGTAAAAATGATCGGGAACGTCGCTTCCGGTAACGGACGCACCGCCATGCACCAAAAGTTCCGCCAGCGCCGCCATTCCGGTCCCTTTAATACCGACCATATGGATACAAAAGCCGTTCAGGTTTTCCGGCAAAGAAAAAGATCCGATCCGTTGTTCTTCAGATTGTCTGTCCATGTTTGTCCGCCGATACTCCCATTTTAGCTTAAACAGCCCCTTTACGGCAAGCGTGATTTTCATCATAATCAAAGCAAACCCGTAAGCAAAACGGATAAGCAATAGAAAAAAAAACAAAAAAATGGAAAAATCATGAAAACGGATACGGATTCACAAACAGAAAAACTGCGCTGGTTTTCCGGCTGGCTGGAAAAGTTTATCAATTACGAAGCCGTGAAAAACACCGGCGGCTTTTCGCTGGAGACCATGCGCCTTTTGGCAGAAAAAGCCGGAAACCCGCAGGACGGATTCCACTCCATCCATGTTGCAGGTTCAAAGGGAAAAGGATCCGTTTCTGCCATGCTGGCTGCCATCCTGACGGCAGGCGGACGGCCTTGCGGGCTGTATACTTCCCCGCACCTGCAAACGTTTTTGGAGCGCGTAACCGGGCCGGACGGTTTTTTCCCGGATTCCGTATATGAAGAAGCTGCCCGGTTTACCGCCGGATGTGCGGAACAGTTTGTACAGGAAGCCGCGCCGGGTATCCATGCGCCGTCCTGGTTTGAACTTGTCACGTTGTTTGCAATGCGCACGTTCTGTACCGCCGGTTTGCCGTGGGCGGTGTTTGAAACCGGACTCGGCGGCAGGCTGGACGCCACCAATATTCTGCATCCGCAAGCCTGCGTCCTCACGCCGGTTGAACTGGAACATACCGAATATCTTGGCAGCACGCTGGAAAAAATTGCGGCGGAAAAAGCCGGTATTTTCAAGTCCGGCGTGCCGGTATTTTCCGCAGCCCAGAAACCGGAAGTGCAGGCGGTATTCCGTGCGCAGGCGGCCCGGTGCAATGCGCCGCTTTATTTTCTGCCTGATGCGGTTTCCCGTCTGCGTACCCGTTTTACCGGCCGGATATTGGACGCGGAAGTTTCGTTCCGGGCATTACCGGGCGGCGCACGGTTCCGGCAGCCGCTCCGCTTTTCCCTGCGGATGCCGGCTGCCGTACAGGCAGAAAACGCCGCGCTGGCGGCTTATGCCTGTAAAACCCTGTTTCCGGAAACGGATGAATCCGTAATCGGACAGGCGCTTTCCGGATGCTTTCTTCCCGGGCGTTTTGAAATTCTGCCCGGTACGCCGCCCGTGGTTCTGGACGGCGCACACACCGAAAACAGTATGCGTTCGGCGGTACAAACCTTTTGCCGCCTGTTTCCGCCCGGTAAAAGCGGGAAAGGAAAAGTCCGCCGTCTGCTTTTTGCCTGTGCGGCAGATAAAAATGTGCAGCGGATGTCGGCTCTTTTCCGCGGAAAATTTTCCGGTATCACACTGACCTGTCCCGGCGGCAAAAAGCCAGGGAACCTTGCGGCGGCAGAAGCGGCTTTCCGGAAAAACTGTGCGCTTCCCGGGGACGGTCTGCGCATTATACCGGAGTGGAATACCGCCATCCGGCAGACAACCGGAGAGGCCCGGCAGGAAGGCGCGCCGCTTCTGATCACCGGTTCGTTTTATCTTGTGGCGGAAGCGAAAAATATCTTGTGCCGCCCTCCGGATCCGGAAATTCCAGACTGACGGCAAAAAGCTGCAAATATTCCCCGGCTGCGGCAAGCGGATTGTACAGCGGATCCCCGGAAATGGGGAATCCGCAAAAAGCCAGATGGGCACGCACCTGGTGGCGGAAACCGGCACGCAGGAAACACCGTACCGCAGCATATTTTCCGTCCGCAGAAAACGTGCGGCTGCGGATTTCGGTTTCGTATTCCTTACCGGTGCAGGCTTTCCGCGTATGCATCCAGGCGAATACCGGCCGCACTTCCCGGCCGCCGGGACCGAAAGTCCGGAAGCGGGAACGGATACAGAACGGTTCCTCCGTTTGCCTGCCTTGTCCCCCTTCCGGCGGTAAAAGCGGGGAAGAAAAAACAGCCTGCTGCGGATAAAAATCGCAAAAAGCCAGGTATCCTTTCCGGAACCGGCCGGCATCCTGCGCCCGCTGCAGGAAATCAAAGGCGTTTTGGGTTTTGGCCAGCAGGACAAGTCCGGCGGTAGCAAAATCCAGACGGTGCAAAAGGCCTTTTTCTTCCGGTTTGCGTCCTTTTACCGCATACGCTTCCGCCGGAATTCCGGGCTGCCGCAGGTACCAGTCCAACAGCGTCTCCCCGCTTCCGTTGCTTTTGGCCAGAGGCGCGCAGTGCATATTGTGCGGTTTCCAGAGAACCGAATAGCCGGCCGTATCCAGAACGGAAGCCGGGGCGTTCCGGTAAAATGCAGCGTAAAATTCCGGCGGGAACGGATTACTGCCCAGCCTTTCCGGTTTCACGGTCATTCCGTCCTGTCCGTCAGCGGGTTTCCCGTTTTCCGCAGGGCATGGAGAGTCTGCAGGAAATGTTCCGGCAGCGGCGCGCGGAACAGCCGGGGGCTGTCTTCTCCGGGAAGGCGGATACGCAGACTGCGGGCATGCAGCATCATCGGAACTGCGGAAAACTGCCGGTTCCGTCTGCCGTACAGCGGATCCCCAAGCACCGGGCAGCCGAGGGCAAGGCTGTGCACCCGGATCTGATGGGTCCGGCCCGTAAAAATCCGGAATACCACCAGCGAAAAATCCCCGTATTCCGCAACTACCCGGTATGCCGTTCTGGCATGTTTTCCCCGGCCGGGCCGGGCGGCACAGGTAAAGCGCAGGCGGTTCGCCGGGTCGCGGAAAATAAAATTATCCACTACGCCCCGTTTTTCTGCCGGAACACCGCAAAGAACCGCCGTATAAATCTTTTTCACCCGGCGGGACTGAAATTCGTTTTGCAGGAAATCCGCGGCGGCCGGATTCCGTGCGGTAATCAAAACGCCGGAAGTGTCTTTATCCAGGCGGTGGACAATGCCGGGACGGTTTGCCGCAAACCCGGCAGGGACGTCCGCACCCGCACCCGTTTCCGCAACTTCCGGCGCATCCCGGAATCCCCAGTGATACAGCAGGGCATTGGCCAGCGTTCCGCTCCAGTTTCCGGCGGCCGGATGCGTGACCATCCCCTGCGGTTTATTGACGACTGTTACATCCCCGTTTTCAAACAGAATATCCAGCGGAATATCTTCCGGCACGACGGAACCGCCGGACGCAGGCTCTTCCCAGCACAGGCGTATCCGGTCGCCGTTTTTTACGGCCCGGGAAAGCTTAACCGGCTTTCCGTTGACTTCCGCGCTCTGCAAACCGTTTTTCAGTCTGGAGCGGACCAGCCCGCAATTTCCGGCACAATATTTGTCCAGCCGGATTTGTACGCCGTCCGGCAGATCAACCGTAAACGTGTTGTCCGTCATGGATTTTCCGCCTGCGGATCTTCCGGCGGCACAGGCAAAGGCGGCTGCGGGTAATGACTCGCCGGATTTGCCCGGATCCGCGGCCGGATCTGAATCGGAAGGTTTCCGTTCCCTGCTTCTTCTGCTTCCCGTTTTTCCTGCCGGCTGCGGGCAACAGTCCGGAAAATCCAGTCTACCGCTGCAACTCCGGCGGAAATTCCGGCTGAAACTGCCACAAGCATTTTCAGCTCATCGTTGGTAACCGCTGCCGCCGTGGAAGAATCTTTAAACGGCCAGGGCAGATAGGACGAAGAGCAGCCGTGGGAAAAATAACGGTATACATCATAATACATGGTTGAGAAAAATACTACAAACGGAAAGGAGCCGAACGCAATAATTTCCGCCCGGCGTAAATCCTGCATCCAGCCGGGAAATTCCTCTTCCCGGTACGGGACAGGCTCCGCCGCAGCATCCTGCTCCGTGTTTCCGGCACAAAACATTTTTACAGCAAGACAAAAAAACAGCACGGCGGATACCAGCCGCCGCCGGCCGGCAGTCACGCGCGGGCTCCGAAAACCGCCGTTCCGATCCGTACCATTGTGGAACCTTCTTCGATGGCAATCCGGAAATCCGAAGACATTCCCATCGACAATTCGGAAAAATCCAGCGCAGGCCAGCGCTTCCCGCATTCCTCCTGTGCGGCACGGAGTTTCTGAAACGAAGCCCGGACGGCGCTTTCATCCTCTGTGAACGGCGCCATCGTCATCAGCCCCCGGCACCGGACATGCGGACAGAATTCCAACGCATCGATACTGGCAAACAGCGAAGAAAGATCCGCATATCCGGATTTTGACTCTTCCCCGGTATGCAGCTCGAAAAGGACGGAAATTTCCTTGCCGCATTCCGCCGCGCGCTTTTCAATTTCCAAAAGCAGCTCCAGCCGGTCCAAAGACTGGATGCAGGAAACCAGCGGCAGGATCCGCTTTACTTTGTTGCGCTGCAGCGTACCGATCAGATGCAGCCTGAGCCGGGGGAATTCCCCATTCAGTCCGGAAAACTTGAGCTCCGCTTCCTGCACGCGGTTTTCCCCGAACAGAAACTGCCCGCAGGAAAGCGCTTCCCGGACCGCTTCCTGCGGATGGAATTTGCTGACAGCCAGCAGTTTTACGGATTCCGCGTCCCGCCCGGATATCCGCGCAGCGGCGGCAATTTCTTCCAGGACCCGGTCCAGATTTTCTTTTATCCCCATTGTGTTTCCCCGATTCCCCATTCAATCTTCAGCCGGCTCCCCTGCGCCGCTCTCCGCCGCGGCGTCGGCCAGCGCACAAAAGGTTTCCGGCGGCAGGTTTTCCGCCCGTTCATTCTCCGGAACACCTGCATATTGAAGCATAAATGCCGTAAGACTGCAAGAATCCGCCGGCTGTTTTTTTCCTGCGTTTTCCCGCTGCACCCAGGCATCCAGATTGTTCTTCACGGTTTTCCGGCGGGAAGAAAACAGAGCGCGGGCCAGCGAAAAAAACAGCCGGTCATCCCGGCATACCGCCGGATGCGCCTTTTTTTTCAGCAAAACGGCGCGGGACAGTACATTCGGCTGGGGCCAAAAATTACCGGGAGCAAGATCCGCGGCGGTTTCGCTGTCATAAAAACGGCGGCATAAAACGGAAAACGAAGAATAATTTTCCGAACCGGGAGCCGCGCAGATACGCAGCGCAACTTCTTTCTGCACCGTTACCAGAAGCCGCGGAAAAAACATCCCGCCGGTGATAAAATCCGCCAGCAATACGGCGGCAATATTATACGGTAAATTGCCGAAAAAAAGCGG
>JADIMS010000121.1 GCA_017694555.1 Candidatus Avitreponema avistercoris | reverse complement strand
CAGCGTTTTTCCGGTATCGTTGCCGCTCATCCAATCCAGAAAGCGGGCAAGCTTTCCGCCGCCGGCCGCTTCAAGCTCCCTGCAAAGCGCGTAGAGAGTCCGCGCCGCCTGTTCCGGCGTCGTCGTGTCGTCCGTCCTGCCGGGAAGAAATTCGTTCAGGTTCGGTTCGCGGCGCACGGAAAGCGTCACGCGGTCGCCGAGCGCGGCAAGTCTCCGCGTCAGTTCTTCCGGCCCGCCGAGAAGGTCAAACAGAAGGTTGGCCGCCGTGTTGTCGCTGAAGCGGAGCGCCGCTTCGCAGATTTCCGCCGCCGTCATGCCGGTTTCGGTCTTTGTCCGGCACACAGGCGCCCAGGAAAGAATGTCGTCCTCCGTAAAGAAAACCCGTTCATTCATCCCGCTTTCGTCCGCTTCCAGAAGAAAAAATCCGGCGGCGAAGGCTTTGAACGTCGAACAGAAGGCAAACCGTTCGTCCGCGCGGTAGGCGGCGGTTTCTCCGGTTTCAGTGTCCAAAAAGAAAAGGCCGATACGCGCCCCGTATCTGCTCTCAATGCGGGAAAGCTCCGCCGTCAGACGCTCCTGTCCGGTTTCAGCGGCCGGAGCCGTCGTCCGGCAGGCGGCAGGAAGCGCCAGGGTAAACAGTACGGCTGCAGGGAACAGGAATGCGCGGAAACGGATCATGAAAACCTCCGCACGCAGGATACCACGGTTGCGGACTTTGTGCAATGGACGCTGGTCCTCCGGTTTCTGCCGGTGTGTTGCATCCGGTATCCGGATACGGTAAAATAAGGACAGGATGAATCCGAAAAAGAATGTATTCCCGCAGCAGACGCACTTTATCGGCGTGCTTTTACCGGATAATCTCACCCGCGCGGTGGAAGAGTACCGCCGCTATATGAACCGGACTTACGGCTGCCGGTCGGGACACGCAACGCCCGTTCACGTTACGCTTGTCCCGCCGTTCGCCTTGCCGCGGGATTATACAACGGCTGATGTCGTTGAAGCGCTTCTGCGCGGCGTTCCGCAGGATTCCGGCTTTAGCGCGCGCACCGAAAACTTTGACGCTTTCGGCGACCGGACGCTTTTTGCCGCCGTGCGCCCCGCTCCGGAATGGAACCGCCTGAAAAACGCTGCTGAGACGGCCCTCCGCGGCGCGTTTCCCGGCTGTCTCAGAAAAGACCCGCGCCCGTTTCATCCGCATATCACTGTTGCCAACCGCGACATTCCGCCGGGAGCTTCCACCGCCGCCCTGCGGGTTCTGAGCGGAAAGAAATTTGAAGAAGATTTTCCCGTCGACAACATGACGGTTTTTGTCCGCAAAGGCGGCGGGTGGGAGGCCGCGCAGGCGATCCGCCTGGATCCTCCGTGATATTAGTTGTGGTTTGCCGGCGTCGGGCAGGCAATTTTTACCAGCCATTCAATCATGTGGTGGAAAGTTTCCGCCTGTTCCGTCGGTGCGGCCTTGTAATATACTTCTTTACCGTCCCGGCGGCTGACAATCAGTCCGGCGGATTTGAGCAGCCGGAGATGATGGGAAACCGCCGGGCTGCTCATATCGACCATTGCGGAAAGATTGATGACGCATTCTTCACAATGACAGAGCAACCAGAAAATGCGCAGGCGGCTGCCGTCCCCCAGTTGCTTGAAAATCTCCGCTACAGTCTGAAAATTTTCTACGCTGGGCATGTGCGCCAGTTCCTGTTCAATACTCTGCCCATGGTCGTGGGGCAGGGATACATTCGGCATACGGTTCCCCCTACGGGAATTATTCTATCATAAAACAAAAAACAGGGCAGAAGTTTTTTTTCCGGCGGGAAAAAGCGTATACCGGAAAGAAAGAAGGCGGGAGAAAACGGGGAAACCGGTGTCCGTCCGGTTTCCCCGTATACTGCGTTTTACGTCACGAGCTTTTCGAGCAGCTGCAGGGCTTCTTCCAGTTTGGGATTCGGTTCATCCGTATGCAGTCCGTCCCGGACGCATCCCCGGATATGGGCCCGCAGAATCTCCTGGTTTACCCGCTTCAAAAGCGCCTGCGTAGCCATCAGCTGGTTGGAGATGTCCACACAGTACCGGTCCTCTTCGATCATCCGCAGGATACCGTCCAGCTGTCCCCTCGCAATCTTAATGGAGCGGGTGACTTCCGCTTTGTCAGCCTTCATGGGAAATAATTCCCGTTACGGTATAACCCGCTTCTGCAACAGCCGCTTTCAGGTCCGCGTCGGTGACGGATTCCGGAACGGTGACAGCGGCTTTTTTGTCTTCCAGACTTACCCGGACGTCTTCCGCGCCCGGGATTCCTTCCAGCGCTTTTGCCACGTGCCTGACGCAGTTCTGGCACATCATGCCTTCGACCGAAAGTTCCTTTTTCATGGTAGTTCCTCCATTCGTTTGATTTTGATCCGCGGGCGTCTCCTGCATGGAGAGTCCTCCGGTAGTGGAAACAGTAACGGTGTCGGCGGACTCTGCCGTGCCGGAAGCTGCCGCCGGGTTGTGTTTGGGTTTAAAGAAACGCAGGCGCAGGGCATTGGACACTACGAACACCGAGCTGAAGCTCATGGCAAGCGCTGCTACCATCGGATTCATCTTTAAGCCGAACGCTGTGTACCAGCATCCGGCAGCGATGGGAATGCCAATAATATTGTAGAAAAATGCCCAGAACAGGTTTTGCTTGATGTTGCGGATGGTAGCCTTGGACAGTTCAATGGCTCCGGCTACGTCCAGCAGGTCGTTTTTCATCAGCACGATGTCTGCGGATTCCACCGCCACATCGGTTCCCGCACCGATGGCAATGCCCACGTCGGCGCGGGCCAGGGCAGGGGCGTCGTTGATGCCGTCGCCCACCATTGCCGCCTTTTTGCCGCTTTCCTGGATTCTGCGGATTTCCCGTTCTTTATCCTGCGGCAGCACTTCGGCTACGGCGCGGTCCACGCCTACCTGCCGGCGGATAGCCTCTGCGGTTTTTTGGTGGTCGCCGGTAAGCATCACCACTTCGATACCCATTGCCTGTAAATCCGCGACCGCCTGCCGGCTGGTGGGTTTTACCACGTCTGCGACCGCAATCATGCCGGTAAGTTTCCCCGCTTCGGCAAAAAACAGCGGCGTCTTGCCTTGGTCAGCCATTTGGTCCTGAAGCTGGTCCAAAGCCTTGTCCCGGATTCCTCCGGCGTCCAGCAGTTTCCGGTTGCCTGCCAGACAGGAAACGCCGTTGATGCTTCCTTTGAGTCCCTGTCCCGGAATCTGTTCAAACCGGTCTACAGGCAGGAACCGGATGTTCCTTTTTTCTGCTTCGGCTACAATAGCGCGGGCCAGCGGGTGTTCAGACAGTTTCTCCAGTGAAGCAGCGGTTTGGAGCAGCCTTTCTTCCGTTGCACCGCCGTGGCATACCAAATCTGTTACCACCGGTTTGCCCTGTGTAATGGTTCCTGTTTTGTCCAGAACCACCACTTTTACGCTGTGGGCGGTTTCCAGAGCCTCTGCGGATTTGATCAGGATGCCGTTGGACGCGCCCCTGCCGGTTCCTACCATGATGGCGGTGGGCGTTGCCAGTCCCAGGGCGCAGGGACAGGAAACAACCAGTACCGACACGGCAACCGTCATGGCAAACTCAAAGCCTGCGCCGGAAAGCAGCCATACTGCCATGGATGCAAGGGCTATGACGATGACAACCGGGACAAAAATGCCGGCAACTTTGTCTGCCAGTTTGGCGATGGGAGCTTTTGAACTGGTGGCCTCATCCACCAGCCGGATAATCTGGCTCAGGGTGGTTTCATCCCCCACCTTATCGGCACGCATCTTGAACCATCCGCTCCGGTTGATGGTCGCTCCGGTGAGTTTGTCGCCTGCCTGCTTGTCTGCCGGGATGCTTTCACCGGTGATGGCGCTTTCATCCACCGAGCCGGCGCCTTCCAGCAGCACGCCGTCCACCGGGATACTTTCACCTGCTTTGACAATCAGGATATCGCCGCGTTCGACCTCTTCCGCCGGGATGACGGTTTCTGCGCCGTCCCGGATTACCGTAGCTTTCTTGGGAGCAAGATTCATCAGTTTGTTGATGGCATCGGATGTACGGCCTTTTGCCCGCGCTTCAAAAAATTTGCCCAGCGTGATCAGGGTGAGGATGGTAGCCGCCCCTTCAAAATAGAGGTCGTGGGTAAAATGGGTTACCATCTCCGGATCCCCATGCCCCAGCCCCCAGCCAATCTTATAAAGGGCGTACACGCCGTAAACGAGCGACGCACCGGAACCCAGCGCAATCAGGGAATCCATGTTGGGTGAAGCATGAATCAGGCTTTTGAATCCTGCGCGGAAATACCGGTTGTTGATGACGGCTACGGGCAGGGCCAGTAAAAACAGGGTCAGGGCGAAAATCATGGCGTTTTCTGTTCCCAGGAAGAAACCCGGAAGCGGCCATCCCATCATGTGCCCCATGGAAATGTAAAAGAGCGGCGCCGTAAACACAAAGGACCAGACTACGCGCCGGCGCATAGACGCATATTCCTGTTTCGCCGTATTTGCGGGGGACGTACTCCGGGCGGCCGGCCTGCCTTTTTCCTGCCGGAGGGCCGCGCCGTAACCGGCTTTTTCTACGGCGGCGATGATCTGCCCGCTGTTTACGGCTTTGGCGTCATAGGTTACCACCATGCTGTTTTTCAGCAGATTGACCGTACAGTCCTGCACGCCGTCCAGGCGGGACACGCTTTTCTGCACCCTTGCCTGGCAGGCTGCACAGCTCATGCCTGAAACATTGTATTTTTCCTGCATACGGAATCCCCCGGATTTTATCGCATCAGGGAAAACTGACACCCGGACGGGGTATCGGTACCCTGTGTTTCCAATATACTGCAAAACAAAGAATTTGTCTTGTTTTTCCGGAAAAAAATCAGGCTGATCCGGGAAAATATATTCCCGGCGTATTGACATAAAGGAGGGACAGGCGTATGATAATATCAAGATTAAACAATAGTTTAATCGTTTGTATGAATGCTCTGCCGGAACGGACAGACCGGAAGAAAGGGCGGAGACAGAAAGGAGTTTCCAAATGAAAAAGACGTACAGGATTGATGTGGACTGTGCAAATTGCGCCAATTTAATGGAAGATGCTGCGCGTAAGATTTCCGGCGTAGCAGACGCTGCGGTCAATTTCATGACGCTGAAGATGAATGTGGAATTTCAGGAAGGGCAGGATCCAGGAATTGTCATGCAGCAGGTACGTAAGGCTTGCAAGAAAGTAGAGCCTGACTGCGAAATTTTCCTGTAAGTATTCCGGAAGCGCGTTTGTCAGGAGGCGGAGAAATGCAGGAATCAATCATAAACGGTTTGTTGGCTGCCGCGGCCCTTTTGGCTGTGATTCTGCAAATCATCGGGACCCGGCCTTCCGCCGGTATGACCGGAAAGCAAAAGGTGATGCTGCGGCGTATTTTTGCCGCTACGGTTCTGCTTCTTTTGCTGCAGATTCCGGGCGCGGATACGTTTGACGGTGTCTTCGGTGCGGCTGGACGCTGGATACGGCTGGCGGTTTTTCTGGCGGACTATCTGATCATCGGTTACGATATTTTAATCAAGGCGGGGAAGGGCATCCGCAACGGACGGGTGTTCGACGAGCATTTCCTGATGGCGGTGGCGACATTGGGCGCTCTGGTTCTGGCTGTGTATGAAAACGGCGATTATCTGGAAGCCATAGCCGTGATGCTCTTTTACCAGATTGGCGAATGGTTCCAGTCTTACGCCGTCGGCAGGAGCCGGCGCAACATCAGCGACCTGATGGACATCCGGCCTGATTACGCCGCCATCGAGCGGGACGGCAAATTGGAGCGGGTGGATCCTGACGGGGTTGCGCCGGGATCCGTGATTGTGGTGCAGCCCGGTGAAAAGGTGCCGATCGACGGTATTGTGGAAAAAGGGGAATCCACGCTGAATACTGCCGCCCTTACCGGCGAAAGTTTGCCGCGTGAAGTCAAGCCCGGGGACGGAATTATATCCGGCTGTATCAACATGACGGGCGTACTCCGTATCCGGACCACAAAAGAATTCGGCGAATCAACCGTTTCGAAAATCCTCGACCTCGTGGAAAACGCTTCTTCCCGCAAGTCGAAGTCGGAGGACTTTATTTCCCGCTTTGCAAAAATCTACACCCCGGCAGTCTGCTGTGCGGCGCTGGCACTGGCGGTTCTGCCTCCTTTGGTCCGGATGTCCGCGCTGGGGATGGACGCCGGATGGGAGACGTGGATTTACCGCGCGCTGACTTTCCTTGTGGCCAGCTGTCCCTGCGCGCTGGTGATTTCGGTTCCGCTGTCTTTTTTTGCGGGCATCGGCGGAGCAAGCCGGGCCGGTGTGCTGGTGAAGGGTTCCAATTATCTGGAAACCCTGTCCCGGACAAAAACCGTTGTTTTTGACAAAACCGGAACCCTGACACAGGGTGTGTTCGAAGTAAACGCCATCCACCATAACGAAATGGACGGGCGGAAATTGCTGGAGTATGCCGCGCTGGTGGAAAGTGCTTCCAGCCATCCCATCAGCAAAAGTCTGCAAAAGGCTTATGGCATGGAGATTGACCGGAACCGGGTCACGGATATTCAGGAAATCAGCGGGAACGGCGTTACCGCCACGGTAGACGGCCGCCAGGTTGCCGCAGGCAACGGTAAGCTGATGGACCGCCTGGGCGTGCAGGCTGTTCCCTGCCATCATGCGGGTACCATCATCCATATGGCGGTTGACGGAAAATATGCCGGGCACATTGTCATCTCCGACAGGATCAAGCCCGGCGCAGAAGAGGCTGTCCGGGCTTTGAAGGCGGCCGGCGTGCGCAGGACGGTGATGCTCACCGGTGACGGCGGAACGGCAGCCGTGCAGGTGGCTTCTGCCCTGGGACTGGATGCCGTTTACAGCGATCTGCTTCCTGCGGATAAAGTGGAGAAAGTGGAAGAATTGATCCGGGGCAAGCCGGAGAAAGAGAAGCTGGCGTTTGTGGGCGACGGCATCAATGACGCGCCGGTTCTCCGCCGTGCAGATATCGGGATCGCAATGGGCGCCATGGGCAGTGACGCTGCTATTGAAGCGGCTGACGTGGTGCTGATGGACGATGATCCGCTGAAGATTGCCAAAGCTATCCGGATTTCCCGCAAGTGCCTGCACATCGTTTACCAGAATATTGCGGCAGCGGTCGGTGTGAAGCTGGTCTGCCTGGCGCTGGTTGCCCTGGGTTTTGCCAACATGTGGCTGGCGGTGTTTGCCGATGTGGGTGTGATGATTCTCGCCGTTTTGAATGCCGTCCGCGCGTTGTTTGTAAAGAAGCTGTAAGATTCCGGAGAAGAAATTCCGCCGTGGTGCTCCACTCATCGTTCCACGGCGGCCCGCGTGAATTCGGAAACAAACAGCGCCCTGATTTCAGCCATGCGCGTTTTCCCTGCGTTTGCCGTGAGGTGTTTACAGTTCCGTGATCGTAAGCGCATTGCCGTGTTCCTCAATCAGGGCGGTCAGGTCTTTTGTATGCAGCCAGACGGCCGCCGTGTTGTCGTTGGGATGCACGCCGATGCGCGCAGGCGGTTCCAGAAACGCCGCGTCAAGAAATACGTGCACGCGCCGTTTTAGCGCGCGGATTGAAGCTAATATCCTCCCCATGACCATCCGCAAAGTAACCGAGCACAAAAAGCGCTTTCTTGACTTGCTGCTGCTTGCCGACGAACAGGAGTCAATGATAGAGCGCTATCTGGAGCGCGGCGTACTGTACGTGCTCGAAGACGGCGGCGTAAAGGCGGAGTGCGTCGTTACCGACGAAGGAGGCGGCGTGCTTGAAATCCAGAATCTGGCGGTGCTTCCGGAATGCCGCCGCCGCGGATACGGCAGGGCGCTCATCGTATTCCTGACGGAAACATACCGCGGCCGGTTTTCCGTGCTGCAGGCGGGCACCGGCGAAAGCCCGCTCACCCTGCCGTTTTACCAATCGTGCGGCTTCGTTTTTTACCGCCGCATACGCGGTTATTTTCCTGCCCATTACGACCATCCGATTATTGAATGCGGCGTGCCGCTCACCGATAAGATTGTGCTGCGCCGCGCGCTCTAACCGGCGCGCCGCTACTTTCGGTTCAGTTCCTTAAAAAATGAAACGTGCTGTTCCAGTTCCGTAAAGCCGTGCTTTTTGTAGAATCCGTACGCCGGTACGTTCCGCTGCGTAATTAAGAAAAGCTGCGAAACGCCTCGTTTGCGTATTTCGTCCTCAATCAGGCCAAGAAAGCGCGAGCCGAGTCCCCGGCGTTGCAGTTCCGTTTTAATGCAGAAGTCTTCTATATAATACTCCGTTCCGCTCCACCAGTGCCTGATATTGCCGAGCGAGATTCCGGCAAGCTGTCCGCCGTCGTACAGACCGAACGCAAGCGGCGTGCGCGCGTGCATGATGTCGCGAAGGTATGCGTCAAGCTGCGCCGCGTCGCTCCAGTCGTCGTTCCACGGCGGCCGCGTGAATACGGAAACAAACAGCGCCTTTATTTCAGGCAGATTGCACAGTGTAAGTTCCTTTATTTCTGTCATGCAGGTTCCTTTCTACAGTTCCGCAAGCGTGAGCGCATTGCCGTGTTCCTCGATCAGGGCGATCAGGTCTTTGGTATGCAGCCAGACGGTCGCCGTGTTGTCGTTGGGATGCACGCCGATGCGCGCAGGCGGTTCCAGAAACGCCGCGTCAAGAAATACGTGCACGCGCCGTTCCGTGTCGTTGAGGACGCCGGGCGGCGTAACCGAACCGGGCGTTAATCCTAAAAG
>JADIMS010000120.1 GCA_017694555.1 Candidatus Avitreponema avistercoris | reverse complement strand
GGGCAGCCGCCGCCGGCTGGAAGCGGAGCCGCTGCACAGTTTGTACGACATACTGTTTATCCAGTGCGTGGAGCCGGAACTGGCGCGCGGCGGGCCGGTATTCCTTACGGATTATCCGGCCTTTATCCCCTGTCTGGCCGCAGAAAACCCGCCGGACGGCAGTTCGTTTTACCGTACCCGCGCGCGCTGGGAGCTGTACGCCGGAGGGGTGGAACTGGCCAACTGCTACACCGAAGAACGCAGTCCGCAGGCTGTCCGGGATTTTTTTGACGGGGAAAGCCGCCGGAAAGCCGGCGCGCGCGTCCCGCATCCCGCAGACGGAAGCTTTGCCGGAACCTGCGCGCGCCTTCCGCCCTGTTCCGGCGTAGCCATGGGCGCAGACCGGCTGGTTATGCTTCTTTCCGGGCGCAAAACCATTGAAGGCGTCCTTCCCTTTCCGCCGGATATCCCCGGCGGGTTCTAGGCAAAGCCCGCCCGGATGGTGTATGATACAAAAAAATTCATAAGAAAGCCAAATCAACAGGAGAAAAACATGATCAGAGGCGGAGATATTGCCAAAGGAACCGTGCTATTGAATAAGGGCGCGCCCTACCTTGTCGTGGAGCGGGAATTTCATAATCCCGGCAAAGGCGCGGCGCTGGCCAGAGTGAAAATGAAAAACCTGAAAGACGGTTCGGTCCTTTCCCTCACGGTGAAAACGGCCGACATGGTGGAAGACGCAGTCGTTGACGAACACAAAGGGCAGTTTCAGTATAACGACGGGGAAAATTACGTCTTCATGGATACAGAGTCCTTTGATCAGATTCTGGTACCCAATGAAGTTGTGGGCGATAAAAAATACTATCTGCGCGAAGGGGACGAATATACGATCCTCATCTGGGAAGGCAATCCCATTGACGTCAAAATCCCTGCAAAAATGATCTTTGTGGTCACGGAAAGCGAAAATTACGTGAAGGGAGACACTGTATCCGGCGCAACCAAACCGGTGGTCACCGAGACCGGTCTGACTGTCCGCGTCCCGCTGTTCATCAAACAGGGGGAAAAGATTCTCGTCAATACGGACACCAACGAATACCAGGAGCGGGTCAACTCCTGATTCCTTCCGCAGTGCCGCCGGACAGTTTACCGGCGGTACCTGCGCAGAACCTCACAGCCGGTTGACCGGCACGACGGTGTAACCCTGGTCCGAAAGCGCATTCAGCAGCACGCGGATACGGTTATACAGGTAATCTTCCCGCGTTCCTTCTGCCGGTTTGCCGACACGGACCGGAATGACATCGCCGGGGCGCACTTCTTCCAAAATCGAATCGATGATTTCATCCGCACTTTTATACAAACCGGGCAGCGAAGCGGACTGATCTGCGGTTACCCAGTCCGGGACAAAAACATCTGCCGGGACATAAGTATAGCCGGCCATTCCGCCGCCGCGCAGGATTTCCGGCGAAACCACGTAATACGGCGCATGCCAGTACAGCGAAAGTTCCCCGCCGGTAATGCTGTGAAAGTCATCTTCGTTGCGGGCCAGACCGCGCTGTACAAAATCCGCGTCAATGCGGAAATCCGGATCCGAAAGATCCCAGGACGTAAAGAACATCGAAGCGGTCTGGTGCCCGGCTTTTTGGATATCTTCCGCAGCACGCGGATGGCGGCGCAGGAATTCGCCGTTAAGGAAAAACGTAGCCTGCATACCGTAATCATGCAGGGCGCTGAGAATTTCCGGCAATCCTTCGCATTCATCCATAGCGTCGAACACCAGGGCTACGGCGGCCCGTTCCCCGTGTTTTCCGGCAGCTGCGCCGCCCCGCCGGAATTCTTCCGCATCCGGGGATTCCCGCACCGGGACGATCGGCTCCGTCCCGCCCTTTCCGCCGGCAGAACGCACATAAATCATGTTTTCATAAACCCCGTCAAAACGGTCCAGATACAACCGGTAACGGGCATTGGCCGTGGCAGGAGCACCGGCGCGGGTTCCGGCTGCCAGTTCCCATTTCCGGTTCCCGGTGCAGCGGAAACGGGCGGCGCCGGCCACCGGTCCGGCTTCCCCTTCCGCCCCCGCATTCACAAAGGCAACCGGTACGGTACCCTGTTCATCCCAGCTGTATCCGCTGACGGAAGACACCGTCACAATTTCCGAGGTACCGGTTTTGAAATTCCAGCGGGAAACAGTTCCCCGCCCGCCGACATACAGCGAACTGCCGTCAATCCAAACCGCAGAGACTGCGCCGGAAGCATATTCCGCAACTTCCGTCCAGGAAGAAACGGAATAGACGGAAACGCCGGAAGCGCCGACAAAGGCTGCGTAACTGCCGTCCGGAGAAAGCAGCACCTGCAGGGCGTCAGCGGGAATGTTTACCGGCAAAAAGCTGTTGGCGCCGGCCGCGCCGGAAAGGATCCATCCTTTGAGCACGGAAACCCCGCCGTCCACAGTACGGGCAAATACAGCCGGGCTGCCCCTTTCCGTCCAAAAAGGGAAAACTTCCGCAGTGTTTCCCGGAAGCAAAAGGCAGGGCACGGAACCGTTTCCCCCGGCGTAATCGTCCCCGTACAGCGGGAAAAAATACGCACAGCGGTTGCCGGCAACATACAGCACCGAAGCGCCGTCCGGGGAAGCGCAAATCCGGTCTTCTTCCGGATTGAACGGAGCAGGCAGTTTGCCGGCCAGTTCCCCCACTGAAATCAGCGGCCGGTATACCGAATAGCCGAACAGCTCCGGCACATGGACACGGTACACGCCGTTTCCGCAGGCGTACAAAAAACGCGAAGGCCCGTACCAGCTGACCGCGCGGACGGATCCCGTACCGATGATGCGGTAACGGGCTTCCAGCGCCTCGCCGGAAAACACAGTCTCCGGGCGGGCATAATACAGCGAACCGGAGTCTTCATAAATCAGTACCGAGGAATCCGGCGCCCAGGAAACGGGCAGACGGCCCCGCCCCGCAGAAGCCGAAAGTTCCTGCGAGGTCCGTCCGTTGACATCCGTCAGAAGAATCCGTCCCCGCGCCGGGGAAACCGGCTGTACGGCGGCGATCCAGCGGCCGTCCGGACTGGCGGAAGATTTTTCCAGCACACCGGGATACGGTTCAAATCCGGAATTCAGCGAAGGGAAAGCATCCAAAACGGTAAACTGTCCGGACACCGCGTCGTAACGGGCGGCGCCGAAACGGTTGCGGATTTGCAAAACGGTACCGCCGGAAAGAAGCTCCATCTGTTCCGGAAAAAACGTCAGCTGCTCCACTTTTCCGGTCGCCAGATCTTTTTTGAACAGCGTCCGGTAAGAAGGCATAGAAGGTACGGAGGTATCCGCGGCAAAAAGGACTTCATCCCGCTGGTTGATCACGCCGCCGGAAAAGGAAATTTCCCCGTACAACAGGCCGGCCGCGAAACAGAACGCAAAAAAGAAACCCGTAGATTTTTTCATCGCAATCCCCTGCCCGTCAGGGCGTATGTCCGGCGGCGCGGCTTTCCAAAAAACCGGTCAGTTCCTGTTCCAGCCGGAGCAAATCGGCTTCCATGCGGCGGATCCGTACCGCGGCAGGTTTTTCCTGCGGACCGGATGCCAGCGCCGTACTGCACCATGGACAGAACGAAAATCCGTTTTCTGCAGTTTTTCCGCAAGCGCGGCAAATGCACGCATGTTTTTTTCCCAACATAACCTCCGGTTATCCCACTATACACCGGCCGCGCCGGTTGCGCAATTCTTAATCCAGTACTGAAAACGGATCAATCATTTTTCCGTCTTTATATACAGAGAAATGCAGGTGCGGTCCGGTCGAATATCCGGTACTGCCTACTTTCCCGACTTCATCCCCCTGCGTCAAATATTGTCCGCGGCGCACGGAAATTTTGCTCATGTGTCCGTAAAGGGTCTGGTAACCGCCGGCATGGGTGACAATCACGTAATTGCCGAAAATATTCTGCCAGCCGGCTGCAGCCACGCGTCCGTCCGTGGATACTTTGATGGAAGTCCCGGTGGGCGCAGCCAGATCGATGCCGGTATGATACGACCGTGCGCCGGTAAACGGATCGGCACGCGCGCCGAAACGCGAAGTCAGGCGGCCGCGGATCGGGTAAATGAACAATTCGCCCATCGCTTTGCGCAGATCATACGAACTGAGCGTGGCGCCCGGTACAAACAATTCCTGGCCCACCGTCACCAGCGAATCCGACAAATCGTTAACGTCCAGCAACGCCGTTACCGGAATCTCAAAATCCGAAGCGATGGAAGACAGCGAATCCCCGGACTCCGCACGGTACAGAATCCCGTCTGCCGAAGGGATACGCAGCGTCTGCCCAACCCGGATTCTTCTGGCGTTTTCGATGCCGTTGACCGAAAGAATCGTACTGATATTGTCCAGACCGAACCGGAGAGCAATCGCGCTTACCGTGTCCCCGCCGCGTACCGTATAAGAAGAAAAGGATACCGGCTCCAGGAATTCCGGAAAAACCGTTTTCTGTCCGCCATCCGGAAGATTTTTCTCATCCAGGAACATCCGGTCGTCGCCCAGCAGGGCATTCATGGCCGAGGAAGCCGCGCCGTCCGCCTGAAAATCCAATTCCGTCCCCAAAAATGCATACCCATAGCGGTTTTGCAAAACCGGCGCACACAGCCACAGCACAGCCAGCAAAAGCACAAGGAAAGGAATATAACCGCCTAAAAACGGCAGGCGCAAATCCGTATATCCCGCCGGAGCAGGTTTTTCCGGCTGCATACCGGAGCCGCCAAAAGCATACAGCGGCCGGCTGGCAGAAAACGCGGCGGATTTTCCTTCACCGGAAAAAAAATGCAAAAAAGCAGGACGGCGGCTCCGGCGGACGCCGGGCGTGGAAACAGCGGCAAACGCGCCGACCGCAAATTCCCTTTCCGCAGCAAAAGCGGGCGTTTTTTTGCCGGAGAACAAAGCGCGGAATACCTTGCCCGCGCCTGAGGGGTTCCCGCGGCGGAAATTCTGCCGGGTGCGGTTTTCTTTCGGTTTGCCGGACAAAACATGGTTGTCGGGACGCAAAATTGTGATAACATCCATGCTTTCTATATCGACAGAACGTTTTCTGATAATTAGAATGTTCCGGAATGAAAACACAAAGATTTCCGCCCGGCCGGATTTTTCTTATTGGCGTACTGGCCGCCTGTTTTCTCCGGCTGTTTGTTTTCGATGCCGTCAGAATTTCCGGGGATTCCATGCAGCCGGTCCTGAAAAACGGACGGCGCGTGCTGGTGAATAAACTGGCATGGGGTTTCCGCCTGCCGCTGACCCGGCATTATATCGTACGCTGGGCGGAGCCGGAAGCCGGGGACATCGCCGTTTTTTTGCACAACGGCACATTCACCGTCAAACGCTGCGCCGCCACGGCGGGAATGACTCTGGCATTTTCAGACAAAAACGGGTATAGTATCACCGCCGGGAAGCAGAGCATTCCGCTTTCAAAAGAACAATACGGCAAACTTTCCGTCCTGTTCGGGCCGCAATCGGAGCATAAAGGCAAACTGCCGCCGGGCACAGCCTTTATGCTGGGGGACAACGGAGCGGCTTCCGTAGATTCGCGGGATTACGGGCCGGTGTATACCGATTCATTTTGCGGTAAGGTGATTCTGGCAGGCAAATGAGAATATGATAGAAGGAAACGACAGCAGCTTTGTCTCAAAAAAACGGCTCATTTTTCTGGCCGTGGTTTCTGCCGCCGTCATGACCGGAATTCTGATCCGGTACGCTTCCGTCATGCTCTCCCCCAAAGACATTCCGGTCCAGCCGGAAGTTACGGTCGAGCGGGGCTCCATCCTGGACAGGAACGGGCGGATCCTCGCCATCCAGACAACGCTTTACAACATCGCCGTAACGCGCTCTGCCGTGACGGACAAACCGCTTTTTGCCAGGACGCTGGCGCCGGTTACCGGCATTCCGGAACCGCAAATTCTGGCGGAACTGGAAGACGATTATACCGATTTCTTCTATTTGAAAAAGAGGATTACGGAAAACGAACGCGACCAGGTTTCCGCCGCAGTGCGCAAAGAAGGTTTGCGGGGAATCCGGCTGGAACCGGTACAAAGCCGCACTTATCCGGAAAACGACCTGGCTTCCCACGTAGTCGGCTTTGTGGGGGAAGACGGTTTCGGTCTCACGGGCGCAGAATACTCTTTTCAGGAAACCCTTTCGCCGCCTGCGTCCCGCTCCGGATCCGCTCCGGCAGGATGCAGCATTATGCTGACCATTGACGGCAATATCCAGTATGAACTGGAAAAAATCGCCAAAGAGACACGCGCGGACACCGGAGCCGAGGCGGTGATGCTGATCGCAGCGGAAGCCGCAACCGGCGAGATTCTGGCTTACGTGAGCGAACCGTCCGCCGATTTGAACCACTTTCCCCGCAGTACGCCGTCCGAACGCCAGGACCGCCCTGCCCTCTACGCGTACGAGCCGGGTTCCGTATTCAAAATTTTCTCCATCTCTGCAATGATGGATGCAGGATTCATCCGGGACAGCGATGAATTCCTCTGCGACGGACTGTATACCTACACGGCGTCCAACGGCGCTTCCATCCGCATCCGGTGTCTGGAACACCACGGCTGGCTGAACCCCGGCGGCGTCATCCGCTTTTCATGCAACGACGGCACGGCGCAAATTGCCGAAAAATCGGACAACGTCACTTTTGAGGCGAAACTGCGCGCTTTCGGGTTCGGCTCCAAAACCGGCGTGGAACTTCCCGGCGAAACCGCAGGCATTTTCCGTCCGAATGAAGAGTGGTCGCTGCGTTCCAAACAAACCATCGCCATGGGACAGGAAATTTCGGTTTCGGCGCTGCAAATGGTAGAAGCCGCCACAGCTATTGCCAATAAAGGCCGCCGGCTCAAGCTCACCCTGCTCCGCAGCGTATACACGCATGACGGCGAACCGGTGTACACGCACGAGCCGGTTCCGCTGGGAAATCCGCTGAAACCGGAAACAGCGGAACGGATGCTGTCTTATATGCAGCTGACCGCGGAAGCCGGAACCGGCGCGCGGGCGTCTGTCGGCGACGTTCCCATTGCGGTAAAAACCGGCACCGCGCAGATGCTGGACAGCGAAAACGGCGGCTACAGCCAGACCGATTTCATTTCCAGCTGTATGGGAATTTTTCCCGCCAACGATCCCGAAATCATCCTGTATCTGGTCATTGTAAAGGCGCAGGGGGAAACTTACGGCGGCCGGATTGCAGCTCCGGTCATTTCACGGGCCACGGACCGCATCATCGACTATCTCGGCCTCGGGCGGGCGCGGGCCACATCTGTCAGCCACAGCGGCTTTGTCCATGTGCCGCATCTTTCGCCGGTGGAATTCCGGAACCGGATGCCGGATTTGACCGGGGTTTCCAAAAAAATGATTCTCAATCTGCTGACCGGAACGGATTTTTATGTATCAATCGAAGGCGACGGCTATGTTACGGCGCAGAATCCGCCGCCCGGTACACCGCTGGAAAAAGGAATGACCATTGAACTTGAATTCGGAGAATGACGGCGCGCCGCCGTTCCCGGCTGGAAGCCCGCCTCCCGGACTCTTCACCCAAAACCTCCGGGTGCTGTGCGAACGCTTTCCCGGACTGGCGGATATGCTTTCCCTGCACAACGGAATGCAGGCCGGGGCGGAACCGGCTGCCATTCCGTCCCGTTACCGGCTGGAGTACACCCGGGACGGGCAGCCGCTGATTTCCGTAGACGGATTTTTCCTGCAATCCCGGTACAACCCCCGGCGGGAAGCTTCCCGTACATTGGATGATCCGGCAGCCGGTTTTTCTCCGGAAGGGTGCGTATTTGCCGGTCTCGGATCAGGCTATTTCTGCCTGGAATACGCGGCGCGCTTTCCGCAGGCGGTTATCGTAATTCTTGAACCGGATGTACACGTATTTTTGCTGTGTATGCAGGCGCAGGATTTACGTCCGGTTTTTGAACGGAAAAACACCGTTCTGCTGGTCGGTATGCGCGCGCGGGACTGCGCCCTAACGGTGGAAAAACTCCGGGAAGCAGGCGCCTGTCTGCCGGTTTTCCGCCCGCCGGCGCTCGGCAAAATAAGCGCAGACTGGTTTGCCGAATTCGCAGAAACCGTCCGGCGCACGCAGGAAAAACGCAACATCAACCACAATACCCTGAAACGCTTCGGCGGTCTTTGGCTGCGGAATATGGCAAAAAATCTGGGCGAAATGCAGACGCGCTGCGGGATCACGCCTTTCGCCGGCGTGTTTGCCGGTTTTCCCGTCCTGCTTCTGGCAGCCGGGCCTTCCCTGGACAGCGTGCTCCCGCTTCTGCCGGCATTGCGGGAAACATGCGTCGTGGTTGCCGTGGACACAGCCCTGCGGGCATGCCTGCGCGCCGGCGTCCAGCCCGATTTTCTGGTTCTTGTCGATCCGCAATATTGGAATTACCGCCACATTGCAGGACTTTCCGCCGGACGCACATTTTTCATTACCGAATCGGCTGCCTGGCCGGCGGTTTTCCGTTTCCCCTGCCGGGACATCTTCCTGTGCGCTTCCCTGTTTCCGATGGGCCGTTTTCTGGAAGGCGGCGGAGACCGGGGGACGCTTGGCGCAGGCGGATCGGTGGCAACCACCGCATGGGATTTTGCCCGCTATCTTGGCGGAAACCCGGTGTACGCCGCAGGACTGGATCTGGGATACCCGGACGGGAAAACCCATTTCCACGGCGCATTGTTTGAAGAAAAAGCGCATACGGAATCCGGCCGCCTGCGTACTGCGGAAACCGCCGCTGCCGGAATTCTGGCTTCCGGCGGCGCATTCCGTGCAGAAGACACGTCCGGAAAAACGATCCTCACTGACCGGCGTCTGAGTCTGTATTCCTGGTGGTTTGAAACAGCGGCCGCCGCGCATCCGGAAACGCAGACGCGCAGGCTTTCGGATTCCGGTCTCCGGATTCCGGGTATTTCTGCCGCGGATCCGGAAGAAGCAGCCGCCCTGCCGCCGCGGCGGAAAGACATCGACCGCATTTTGGAACGTATCCGGACGGAAACCGCAGGCGGTCAGGATGAAAGTGCGCAGCGCGCTTTCCTGGCGGCAGAACAAAACCTGCTCCGGGGGCTGGAAGAAGTACGCACGCTGGCAGAAAATGCTTCCCGCTTATGTACAAAAGCCCTGCGCAGCGCAGAATCCGGCCGGGACGGGGGCGGCGCACAGGCTCTTTCCGCACTGGATGAAGCCGCCGCCGCGCTGGACCGCCATCCCGTCAAGGATGTACTGGCTATGACATTCACGGAAAGCGGGGAAACGTTTGCCGGAAACCCGGAAAAAAACGCCGCCGGTTCTTTCTTTGCCAATGCCGGGCGCTTTTATGACAAAATTGCGGAATCCGCAGCGGTAAATCTCCGTGCCCTGAAAAAAAACGCTGCAAGTTTGAAAAATCCGTAAAGAATGCCCGCCGGACGCCGATACACAAAGTGTCGTCACAAAACAAACGGCGGAAAAGACATCCAGACGCCGTTTTTGAGACAAAAAACCCGCGCAGGTGAAGGGCGCGGATCAAAGGGGTCGTGATTCCGCGATCCCTTTGCTTTTTTATCCGCGTTCCGGAATCATTTTCCGGTATCCGGTTCCGGAGCGGAATAAATCCACAACCCGGCAGATTGTACCGTTTTGCCCAGAACCGCCGCCCGGACCTTTTTTCCGCTCCGTATACGCAGTTTCTCCCATTGCGGCTGTGAAAGCAGACGGCGGACACGCCGGACGGCAGCAGAGGCAGCGCCCGCCAGTGTTTCCTGCGGAATCCCGATGCCGAATGTTTTCTCCGGGATCACCTTTCCGCAATAATATCCGGCAACCGCAATCACAACCGGATCCGCCGCAGAAGCGGCCAGGGCGGCGAACTGCTCCGAAGCCTCGCGGTAACGGCCCTTGCGGAACGCAAGAAAAGCTGTGTAAAACGCCGCCCAGTCTTCCGGCTGGGAAGAAACCGTTTCCAGACAGGAGGCGGCTTCATCCGGATTTCCGAACGCAACCGACGCTGCCGCAAAATCCGGCGCCATCTGCCGGTATAACGCCGGTTTTTCTGCCTTCAGCCGTGCAAACAATTTCCGCAGCGTTTCATAATCCGAAAGCAGCACCAGAACATCGGTAAACAGCGAAACCCACAATTTGCGGAGACGGCCTTTCCCCAGCGTTTCTTTCTCCAGTTGATCCGCCAAACCGGGCCAGTTTTCTGCGGACAGACAGGAAAAAATACCGGCATGACGGGCCCAAAACACATCCGCCGCCGCAAGGGCCACTAAAAGCACAAACCCTGCAACGCAGCAAATCCAAATACCGGCTGCCAGCGGCGGCGGTGTACTGCCGGATCCGTCCATAACGGAAGCCAGCGGCAAAAGTGAAAAAAAACAAAAAAAACACAAAGCAATTCCCGCCAACAGGACGATGTTTAAAAAGAGGAATAAGGTTTTCAGCTTCATGGTCAGACCCTTGCATGAAAAGATGTCCGATTGTACTATGTCTGAGGAGGATACGTGAATAGCTTTTCAGCGGCGGATTTGCCGGAAAATAAATATTTTGAGAAAGACGCCCTGATCGACAAAAAATTCATTGTCTGCGCCCCGGGCGTCCCCATATCCGCCGCACTGAAAGCCGGACTGGCGGAATGGAACTTCCCCAAAGTGTTCTCTGAAGGCAATATTGCGGATGCATCTCCGCTGGCGGACGCCAAACCTGCCCCTGCGGAAAAATCCGCCGCAGCGGTGCGGCTCAGCGACGAACTGGACGCCTTGCTGGAAGAAGCGGAAAACGGCAGCAGCCCGCCGGCGGAAAAAACGCCGCAGCAGGCCGCGCAGGACAACGCCGATGCCGAAATGGAAGCGGTCCGGACAGAATACGCCCGCTACCTCGCCTACACGGAATCCGTATACAAAACGTACGCCGGAAAACAAACGCTTTCCATTTCCGCCGTCAGCGACCGCATGAAGGAATTCTGCGGTTTTCTGCAAAAACACAGGCGGCTGGTTCTGCGGATGCAGCCGGAAGAAGAAAACAGCGGGAAAACCTATTTGGCAGCGCACTCCCTGCGCTCCACCGTATTTGCCGTGGTCATTGCCCAGCAGCTGAATTTTCCCCCGCACAAGCTCATCGAGCTGGCAGCCACCTGCCTGCTGCACGAAATCGGCATGACGCGCCTGCCGGAATCCGTGTATACCAGCAACCGCCCGCTGACGGAAACAGAGAAAAAAGCCATTGCCGCGCATCCCGTTATTTCCTACAACATCCTGCGGGCGGCGGATTGCCCGCTGAGCGTTTGTCTGGGCGCGCTGGAACACCACGAGCGGGAAAACGGCACGGGTTATCCCCGGAAACTGCAAAAACCGCAGATTTCGATCTATGCAAAAATCATTGCCGTAGCCTGCTCATACGAAGCTGCCACAGCGCACCGTCCGTTCCGGGACGGGCAGGACGCTTTCAGCGGCATTCTGGGGATCCTGAAAAATCCCGGACATCAGTACGACAGCACAGTCGTGCATGCGCTTTTGCTTTCCCTTTCGCTCTACCCCATCGGCACCTACGTCCTGCTGACCGACGGCCGGAGGGGACAGGTTACGGATATCGATCCGGAAAACCCCAAATATCCGGTAGTGCAAATCCCGGGCGAATTCCGCGCGGACGGAACACCGGCGACCGTCAAAACCGATGAATACGGCGTCCGCATCGTCCGGCCGCTGGGCAAAGAAGAAGCGGCGGGCCTCCGGGCATAACGGAAGCAGCGCGCCGGAACGGTTTTCCGGCGGCGGTCCCGCGCTGTCAATGGCCGCGCTCGTTGGAAGAAAGCTTCACACCCCGGACAAAAGCCGTTTTCTCCAGGCTCCCGCATAGCGCGGCAATATCCAGCGAATCGGGAACATGAATCTGGAAAAACACCTTCACCCGGCCGGAGGATTTTGACACCGACATATCCACATTGTTGACGATGATTTTCTTTGCCTGCAAAATATCCTGAATATCCGGCAGGGAAAAACCCTGGCGCGTACAAATCACACAAAGCGTTTTGATTTTCTTTGCCGGAAAAACCTTTTCTTCAATTTTTTCCATGAGGATGAGCGTACACAGCGCCACCAGCAGCGAAACGGCGGCGGGAAAGAATTTTCCGGCCCCGCAGGCCAGTCCCACCGCGGCGGCGAACCACATCGTAGCGGCGGTTGTCAGTCCTTTTACGTTCAACCCCTGGCGGAGAATAGCACCTGCGCCGAGGAAACCGATCCCGGAAACCACCTGCGCAGCAATCCGTCCCGGATCCCCGGGGGTAAAAGGCAGCGGCCCGTCTGTGAAATCCCCGGCCATCATCAGGGAAAGCAGCATCAGTAAAGCAGAGCCCACGCAAACCAGGATCACCGTTTTCAAACCGGCGGGCTGCCGGTGGAACTGACGTTCCAGACCGAGCAAAACCCCTGCGCCAAATGCAGCCGCTATCCTGAAAACTATTTCATCTGCCATATATCGATTATAGCCCGGCAAAAGAAAAAAACGCAAGGAAAAAATCCCCTTGCCTGAGCGGCATGGACGCGCTACAATTCCCGGACAGACACCGGAGAAGAATATGACCAAAACAAACGCCATGCGGATTCTGGAAAAACTCGGCGTGCCGTTTTCCGTGCACGCATACGAAGAAAACCCCGGTCATTTACCCGGCCGGGGTCTGGCAGAAGCGGCGGCGGAAAAAGCCGGACTGCCGCCGGAAAGGGTTTTCAAAACCGTGGTGATGCGCAGCAGCAGTGCGGAAATCCTGGTTTTCTGTGTCCCGGCTGCATCCGAAGTCAACTTAAAAAAAGCCCGGGCCGCCGCCGGCGTCAAAGACCTCCGGCCGCTGAAACCGGAAGAACTTCCCGCAGCCACCGGTTATATCCGGGGCGGATGTTCCCCGGTCGGGATGAAGCGGCCGTACCGGACCTTCATCGACGGAAGCGCCGCCGGATTCGGGTCGGTATTTGTCAGCGCAGGCGTCTGCGGTATGCAGATGGAACTTGCGCCGGCGGATCTTGTCCGTGCCGCAAACGCCGTCCTGTGCGACGTCGCAGGGGATGCCTGATTCCGGAAAAACCGCAGAAACCAATGGCATGAATACCGTTTTTCGTGTACACTGACAGGGAATATGGACAGCAGCCAATTGTATACCGGCATGGACAGCGTAATTGAGTCCCTCAAGACGGCGGAACCGCAGTCTTCCGACATCATCGCCCTCAATACGCAGGAGCGGGAACTGATCAACCGCTTTTTTGAAACCATGCGCATCCACTCGCCGGAAACCATGGTCGGCGTAGCCGCCCGGATTATGGATTTGGAACGCCTTTCGGTGGCCATCTCGCGCTATCCCTCGATGTATGAGCAGACTTCGTTTTACGGACAGGAACGCTCCATCCGCACGCTGATTGATACGCTGTGCACGCTGAACGAAGGCGGAAAACTGCTTTTCCTGCCGACAAAGGCCATTCTCGGACAGGGATTTCTGGTGGCCAAATTCCACGCATTTTCCGCCATCACCAAAGTGGCGCAGAAATCCTTTTTCCCGGACCAGAGCGTGGAGGAATTGCGGCAGGCGACGGTCAACGTCATGTTCACGCTGATGGCAGAAGACGTCTATATGTCCCTGCTGAATGACCCCAATCTGCGCGGAGACGTACGGCATGACATCGCCGCTTCCCTCGCGGATCTGTGGGAACACCGCCTGGATCCGCACGCATGCAGCATCGCGCCGGTTCTGGACGCCGTCTGGGCAGCCAGAAACCGCATTGTACCCAATTTCGGTACCATGATCGGCACCAGTGAATTGCTTTTGCTTTCGATTGAATTGGATGAAACCTGGAACCGTTTCATCGCGGAACGGATTGCAGTCCCGGAGATTGCTTCTTCGATGGAGGAGTTTCTGTTCGGTCTTTCCTACGAGGATATTTCGCTCATCCGTACCGAACTGAAAAACCGCAAAAAACCGGCTGTCGGGCGGGATGAAATCGCCGGTATTATCGGCCATGAAGCGGAACAAAAAACCGGCGAAGACCCCCGCGTCTTTTACCAGGCATATACCACGCGGCGCAATAACGCCAACGCACGCAAAAAGATGATGCTCAAAGGGCCGTGGAAAACGCTGGAAGATTATTACATGCAGTTTATTTTTGAAAAAAACCGGGAGCAGAAAAAATCATGACGGGGGAAAAGCGTTCGTTCCACGTCGGCGAAAAAATCCGTGCAGTACGGGAGCGGAAAGGCTACACGCTGAAAACCGTGGCGCAGCGCGCCGGCGTCAGCGAAAGCCTTGTCTCCCAGATTGAACGGAACCGGGTATCGCCTGCCATAGACACCCTGCTTTCCATTGCCGATGCGCTGGAAATTGACCTGGAATACCTTTTTTCCGGTTACCGGCAGCAAAGACCGGTCCGCCTGATTGCGTCCGAAGAACGGCAGAAAATTACCGAAAACGGCGTCGTCTACGAAGAAGTCGTCCATCCGAACGAAGGCGACGGCGTTCACGCCATCGAAGCGTATTATCTGACGGTTCCGCCCGGCGGGGAAACCAAACGGGGTTCCTACGGACATTCCGGACGGGAATTCGGCATCGTCATCCAGGGCTGCGGGGAACTCCGTTACGGCAGTTCGGTGTATGCGCTCAAACCCGGCGACAGCATTTCCTTTTCAGCGGGCGCGCCGCATACGCTTGCAAACAAAGACAATGAGCCGTTCCGGGCGCTGTGGGTGGTCACGCCGCCGCAGCGTTTCCGCTGAAAAGCCGGAAAGCACAAAAAAAGCGGGGGCGTCTGCCCCCGCTTTTGCATACACATTTATTGTATTGCGCCGGATGCCGGGTTATTTGCCGGGGAATTCCTGTTTCAGGAAATCCAGATCCAGTTCCGGATACAGCACAAACCGGTCCAGAAGCGCACGGACACGGGCCGTAGCCTCCTGCCGCACCTTTTCGTCCACTTCCACCTTGCCCTTTGCCGGTTTGCCGTCTTTGGTCAAGCCCGGTTTGCTGCCGGACAGCACAAGATGCAGGATTCCCGCAATTTCATCCATTTCCGGAACGCCCATACCGAGCGTCGTAACAGCCGGAGTCCCCACGCGGATTCCGCTCGTCCACCAGGGCCCGTTCGGATCAAACGGCAGCGTGTTGCGGTTCAGCGTCACGCCGCATACGGAAAGCGCATCCTCCGCCTGACGGCCCGTCAAACCGAACGTCGTCACGTCAATCAGCATCAGATGGTTGTCCGTTCCGCCCGTACAGACTTTCATCCCGAGACGGCTGCATGCAGCGGCAAGCGCCCGCGCATTCTCCACCACGGAAGCCGCATATTTCTGAAATGCCGGGGAACGCGCTTCCTTCAGAGCGATTGCCTTTGCCGCCATAACGTGCGGCAGGGGACCGCCCAACGCAAGCGGGCAGCCTTTGTTCACCGAATCGGCCAGCCAGGACTTGCAGAGAATCAGAGCCCCGCGCGGCCCGCGCAGCGTTTTATGCGTTGTGGTGGTCACGATATCCGCCCAACGGACCGGATCCTCGTCGCCGGTAAACACTTTCCCGGCCACCAGACCGGCAAAATGCGCCATATCCACCATCAGAACCGCCCCGCATTTATCCGCAATTTCGCGGAAACGGCGGAAGTTGATGGCCCGCGGGTATGCAGAATATCCGGCCAGCAGAATCAGCGGACGGATTTCCATGGCCATACGCTCAATTTCATCATAATCCAAAAGTCCGGTTTCCCGGTTCACGGTATAGGAATAAGCGTCGAACATCCGCGCAGAAACATTCTGGCGGTAGCCGTGGGTCAAATGACCGCCGGAATAATAATCCAGACCAAGAAGACGCTGGTTTCCCATTTTTTTCCGCAGGGTTTCCCACTGTTCCCGCGTCAAATCCGAATCGCTCGCAGCATTCAGGGAAGAAAGCTCCGGCACTTCCACTTTTGCGTTCAGCACTGCCCAATACGCAACCAGATTGGCGTCTGCACCGGAATGCGGCTGCACATACGCATGTTCCGCGCCGAACAGCGCTTTTGCCTCTTCCGCCGCAGCCGATTCTACGGCATCCACATTGACACAGCCGCCGTAATAGCGGTGCGCCGGATATCCTTCCGCGTACTTGTCCGTCAGCAGATTTCCCATGGCAGCCTGCACCGCCAGGGAAGTATAGTTTTCGCTGGCAATCAGCTTCAGATGGCTGCGCTGGTTTTCCAGCTCATTCACCACCGAAGCGGCAATCTCCGGGCCGACTGCGGCCACCTGCTGCAGATTCGCCACATAGGCGGTAAATGCCGGATTGCATTTTTCCGCCGGAACAGACTGCAGGTATTTCTCCAAAGGGGTTGGCATTGTATTGCCTCCTTTTTCTCCGTGATTTTGCATGAGAGCGTGCGTATTCTATCTTTTCCCGGAAAAATATGCAAGGAAGAGAGGCGCGCGGCGCAGACTGAACGCGGTCCGCACGTTTTTCTTGCGTATCCGGTATATTGCAGGTATACTGGAACAGACTGTCTGTTTTTCCGCTACGGTAGCATACGGTTTTATTCCGGGTCACGGAAACCAAAAAGGAATATGCGAACAAGGAGAGGCGTCTATGCGCAAAAAACAAACCCTGTATACGAAAGTCATCATCCCCTCAATTGCCGCGCTGGCCATATGCTGCGTTTTGATTTTCATTGTGATTTTCATGACCGTCACCCGGTTCTTTTCCGATTCTTATACCCAACAGCTGGAAGACGGGATCGCCGCCATGAATGACGAAATCGCCCGTTCCAAAGAAGAAATGAAGACGCTGGTCTCGTTTACGGCAAACCAGCTGAGCGCCCTGAATACGCCGGACAGCATCCGCCAATACCTGCAAAATTCCCGTACAGCGCTCGGGTTCCGTTCCGTGATGCTCACCGATGCTTACGGCAACGTGCAGGCCAGCGCCGGTCTCGCTACAGCCCTGCAGCGGTCTTCCGAGCGGCTGGCCATCCAGCGCGCACGGCAAAGCGGGAAAGCCGCGACCACCGTCACGATTACAAATAACGATGTTGCCATCACGGCGGCGGCGCCCGCAGGCAGCGGTTTTGCCGTTGTACAGAAATCCATTTCCGAAACCGAACATCTGCAATATTGGGCGGAGATTCTGGCCTGCGAAGTTTCGGTATTCATCGGGGACGTGCGTGTTTCCACCACAATCCGCGACGCCGACGGCAACTTCATCACCGGTACCAGACTCGGCAACGACAGCATTATGCGCCAGGTGTACAACAACACCGGGCTGTACGTCGGCAACAACACAATCAACGGCGAAGAGTACCTGTCCGCCTATTTTCTGATTGAATCGGACGAAACCGGCTGGCAGGCCATGTACTTTATCGGCTTCTCCAACCGGAATATGCTTGCAGCCGAATCCTCGCTCATTTTCTGGATCGCCATCCTGCTCGTTCTGATGATGGCGGCGGCCGGTATAATTTTCGCCCTGCTCCTGTCCCATGTCATCATGAAGCCGCTGAAAAGCGTAACCATGGCGCTGGAAAACCTCAACAACTCGGACGAAGCGGATCTGACGTACAAGATTGACGTCCGGCGCAACGACGAACTGGGCATCATCTGCGGCAATATCAACAAATTTGTGGAAAACCAGCATTACATTGTCCGCAAAACAAAAGAGCTGTGCGACGTGCTGGCGGAAAACGGCCGGGATCTTACCGGCAAAGCCAATCAGTCCACGCAGGCCATCGAAGGAATCCTCGGCGATGTCCGCAATATCGAAGGCAATATGGAAACGGAAACCAAATCCCGCGAAGATGTACGCGGACTGCTGGAATCTTCCGCAAAGGGAATCGAAGGGCTGGACAATCAAATTGAAAACCAGTCGGCTGCGATTGTCGAATCCTCCGCTTCCATCGAAGAAATGGTCGGCAACATTTCGTCCGTTTCCCACACCGTGAGCAAAATGGCCGAAGAATACCAGTCGCTGATCCGGATTACCACCGAAGGCAAAAACCAGCAGGACCGGATGGAGAAGGAAATTCAGGAAATGGCCGGCCAGTCCCTGCATCTGGCGGAAGCAAATAATGTGATTGCCCAGATTGCCAGCCAGACAAACCTGCTGGCCATGAATGCGGCCATTGAGGCGGCGCACGCCGGGGACGCCGGAAAAGGCTTCAGCGTCGTAGCGGACGAAATCCGCAAACTGGCGGAAAATTCCGCCGGACAATCCCGGATGATCAAAGCAGAGCTGAGCAACATTTCCAAGACGATTGCTTTGGTTGTGGAAGCTTCCAATACCTCCGTCCGTGATTTTTCTGAAATTATGGAGAAAGTGTCGTCCACGGAAAATCTGGTGCACGAAATCAGCAACGCCATGACGGAGCAGAATGAAGCTTCCAACCAGGTGCTGCAGGCATTGCGGGACATCACCGATTCTTCCTCGCAGGTACGTACAACATCCAAGCAGATGTCCGCCAATATCGGCATTGTCACCGGCAAGCTGAACGACCTGGACGAAGCGGGGAAAGCGGTGAATACCAGCATGAACCGGATTACCGCCGACATGGACGGCATTCAGGATGCGGCGGAAAAAACCCGCAGCATTGCCAACGTTACCAACGACAGCATCGTCAGCATTCAGGGTATGCTGGCCAAATTCAAGCTGTAAACAGACGGCAGGCTGCTGCGCAGGACAATTCCCTGCGGACAGGAAGCGTATTCCGGACGGCGGTCAATCCGGCCGCCGGACCAGAAATTCCGCCGCCTCCCGCAGTACAGATTCTTTTTCCGGCGTGAGGGTTTCAAAATACAAAGTCTGCGGGCGGCCGTCTTCTTTTTCTGCAAAGGCAAAAGAAAGCTCCAGTACAGGCGGTTTCCCGAACAGGAAAGGCAGGAGCCCGTGTTTTTTTTCCGGTACGCAGATTGCACGGATACATGCACGGGGAAAGACAGCCCACTGCTCTTTCGGTGCTTCCGCCCGCGCAGCCGTACGGAACAAAAAGCTCATGGCCGACTCGCTGGCATGGACAAAAAAATGCAGGTTTTTTCCGCCGAAAATCAGAATGCCCCAGACGTCTTTTTTACCGGGTGCAGGAGAAAGGCCGGCGGCAGAAAGCGCTGCGGCGGAACCGTAGGCACGCGCCATCACCATTGCACGGACTGTGTCACCGGCACGCGCTTCAAATTCCTTTTTGAACCGGTAAGAAGCCGCATCCCCCATCACAATCCGCCTTGCCGAAAATCCAAAACGATAGCGGCTGTAGGGCTTGAACCTACGACCTAACGGATATGAGCCGTTTGCTCTACCAACTGAGCTAAGCCGCCAGACGCGCGTTACTCTACCAAAACCGGGAGAAAAAGTCAAGCGGACAGCCGCTTACACCAGTTTATTCTCCCGGGCAGCGGCATACAGGCGGGCATTCCAGTACGGTCCTGTCAAAAAGCATTCCCGCATTCCGGAATCCGCAATGCTGCCCGCCAAAATCTGCAGGCTTTTAAAGGCCCGGCTTAAAAACGGGAGCGCATCCGTGGAATTGCAGCCGGAAACGGAATTTTCCAGTTCCCAGCACAGGTAGAACAAAAGCGGCGCATACGGATCCCGGCCAGACAGATTGTCCCGGATCAGTGCGGAAATACGTTTTCCGGCATCTGCCTTGCCGCCGCCGGCGGAAGCCCTGCAAAATGCAAGGAAAGCGGCATACAGCACGGAAAAAGAACCGGCAGGCTTCCCCCGGAAAAAACGGTCTTCGGCGGCGGAAAATCCGCTTTTCCATTCCCAGTCCCCGGGCGGAAGAAAATCGTCCTCTGCTTCCGGAGCCGTAACCGTCTCCGGAAAATTCCGCGCCAGAAATTCCTCGGCTTCCGCAGGATCCTGGCGCGCAGACATTTTTGCAGTTTCTTCCAGCGCAAACAGCAGCGCTTCGGGAATTTCTGCCGCCATATTCAGAAGGAAATCCGTTTCCTGTGAATTTTTCGTCTGGTACACCCGGC
>JADIMS010000119.1 GCA_017694555.1 Candidatus Avitreponema avistercoris | reverse complement strand
GGGGTTCATTCCGCGTCCTTTTGGTTGATTTTGCATTGACCCCCTGATTTTACCGGAAGGCGGCGCGGAAAATCAATGTGTTTTTCCGGTTGCAAAAAATGTTCCCTGCGGGTATTCTGAATTGGTTTAAAAAAGAGGTCAGAGCAATATATCGTAAGGGAGGCTGGAAATATGGATTTTGCCAAAACTATGCGGGAAAAAGCGGTTTCTTTGGGGAACCGGCTGGTTTTGCCGGAGGGCACGGAGCCGAGGACGATTCAGGCTGCGCGGAAAATTGCGGACGGGAAAATCGCTTCTGCGGTTACGCTCCTGGGAGCGGAATCCGCCGTCCGGAAAGCAGCGGCGGAATGTTCCGTCGATCTTTCCGGTATCGGCATTGTGGATCCTGCCGGATCGGAATGGCTGGAGGATTTTGCCGGCACGTATTACGAAAAACGGAAAGCAAAGGGCATGACGCCCGAACAGGCAAAGACCGATATGCTTTCGCCGCTGCGCTTCGGCGCGATGATGGTGAATAAAGGCTATGCCGATTCGATGGTGGCCGGTGCGGAAAGTACGACGGCGGATGTCCTGCGGGCCGGTTTGACCGTCATCGGCACTGCGCCGGGAAGCAAAACGGCGTCTTCCTGTTTTGTGATGCAGCTGCCGGATGAATCATGGGGTTCCGGCGGTTTGATGATTTTTTCCGACTGCGCTGTGATTCCCACGCCTTCTTCCGAACAGCTGGCGGATATTGCGGTTTCGGCTGCAAAAAGCTGCCGGGATTTCATCGGCGCAGAACCGGTGGCAGCTTTCCTTTCGTTCTCAACGAAAGGCTCCGGCGGAAACAAGGACGAGAATATCCTGCGCGTGCGGGAAGGCGTCCGGCTTTTGGGTGAAAAAAAACCGGATTTTGTGTTTGACGGCGAATTGCAGGCAGACGCGGCGCTGGTTCCGGCTGTAACACAGAAAAAGGCGCCCGGTTCGCCGGTGGAAGGAAAAGTCAATACGCTGATTTTCCCCGACCTTGGCGCAGGCAATATCGGATATAAGCTGGTGCAGCGTCTCGCCGGAGCCCAGGCTTTCGGGCCGTTCCTGCAGGGATTTGCAAAGCCGGTTTCCGACCTTTCGCGCGGCTGTTCGGTAGAGGATATCGTGACTACCGCGGCCGTAACGCTGGTGCAGGCCGGAAAACACTGAACGCACGGGCGCAGGCATGACAAAACGGAAAGGGTTTCCCGACGAGTTTCAGGAAGCGCTGGATGCCGGAAGCCGGCGGGATTACCGGACGGCAATCCGCATTCTGGAGTCCCTGGTTGCGCGGGGATTTGCGGAGCCTTCCGGCGCCCGGGCCGGCCATCCGGAACTTTATCTCTATCTTGCCCGTTCCTGGCACGCGGAAAAACGCTATGCCAAAGCGGTCGCCTGCGCAAAAACGTATGTACGGATGTGCCCGGAGGACGGATCCGGCTGGTTCTTCCTCGGCCGTTCCTTTTTGTTTGACGGCGCTTTTGACCGTGCGGTGACCGCCGTCCGGCGCAGTTTGGATTTGCGGCCGGATTCCATGGACGCCCGTCTCGTGCTGGGCACCGCTTTGCTGAAAAACGGAAAACCTGCGCAGGCCCGGCAAGTATTTGAAGACGCGCTTTCGATGCAGCCGGACAACCGGAAAATCCGGCAGGGATATTTAAACGCGCTTTTTGTAGAAGCGGTCAAAACCTACAAGCGCGGGGGAACGGATCTTGCCCGGCAAATGCTGTCGTTTTTAATTGACAATGGCGTAGACGGCGTGGTTCCCCGCCTGTATCTGGGGCACGCGCTCCGGGATTTGGGGCGTTTCCCGGAAGCCCTGGATCAGTATAAGGCGGCGCAGGAATTTTCGCCGGATGACCCGTCTATCGCCTGGTATGCGGTTTCCATCTGCATGGATCTCGGCGACATGGATTCGGTGTCCCAACTGCTGGGAGCAATCGGCGTACCGGAAAGCGCGGCGCAGATTTCCCCGAAATTCGTCCGTCTGCGGATTATCAAAAACCTGCTGGACTCTTCGTCCTGGAGGCGGGCTGCGCTGGAATGCCGGAATTATATCAAGAACTTCGGGGAAGATTCCGCTGTCCATGCGCTGTACGGGGAAGCCCAGCGCAATCTGAATAATTTAAAAAGCTCGCTCAATCATTTTTTCCTCGCTTCCAAAATGGATCCGGATGATCCTGCCCCTTATTACGGCCTGATGCTGGTTTATTCCGGCGCCGGGAACTGGGGCGCGCTGCGGGAAATTCTGGCCGGTGCGGAGGCATGCGGCTGCGACAGCGGTACCGTTGAGCTGTACCGGATTTTATGCGCTGCAAATTTGGATTCCGACGCGGAGGCGCTTTTGCCGGAAGTGCAGGAAGCTGTCCGCAAATACGGCGCAATCCCCTGTCTGCTGCTGGCGCTTGCCCGGACATATCTGCGCATCGGGCTGCCGGATTTGGCTTCCGGCTGGTATAAAAAAGTGCTGGACATGGATGCGGTCCGCAAGCTTTCGCTGCAGGAACGCACCGAGGCAATGTCCGGGCTTTTCGATTCCTGTATTGCGATGGATGATGACGAGGCGCTTTTGTCCGCTTATTCCATGTGCATCGAACGTTGGGACGTGCCGCATGCAGTGCGGCGGGAATATATCCGGCTTTTGGCCGAACGCGAAATGTGGAAACAGGCCGCCGATCAAACCGAAATTCTTTTGCGGTATGAGGATGACGAAGTTTATCTGCGCCAGCTTGCCAAATACCGGCGCAATGCGGAGGAATACCGGCAGGCAGCCATCAATTACCGGAAGATTCTCCGCACAAAGCCGCAGGATAAATGTATGTTGTCCAATCTGGTGTTTTGTCTGGACCGGATGGGGGAACGGACGGCTGCCGTAAATTTGATCCACGAAGCCAACAAGGTATTTACACCGGATCCCGATTTACTGCTGATTGAGGGAAGGCTTTATTTCCATGCAGGAAAGACTGAAAAATGTTTGGAAGTGCTCCGGCGTGCCACTGATTTGTTTTCGGAAGATCCGCGGGCATGGGAAGAGACTGCCGCAATTTACCGGAAAAAAGGGGTGCACGACATGGCCGGCGTTTATGAGGAGCGTGCCCGGGAATTGCGGATGAAAGCGGAACAGGCCGGAACCGGCGGAACAGAAGCAAATTCTTCCCCGGACTGTCCGCCGGGCTCTTCTTCCGGCGGAAAGGAAATCCATTTGCTTCAGTCGCTGTTTTTGGATCCGGCCGGGAAAACTTCCCCGCCGGCGGGCAAATCCAAAGCGGCAGACACAGCCGTGCTGTCCGGAAATTCTGATTCCGGTACGCGGAAAACCAAGGCTGTCAGTAAGCCGGCTGCCGGAACCGGGGAAAGCGGACGCAAACGCACGGCTGGCAGAACAACCGGTAAAACGTCCGCTGCGGTAAAATCCGCCGGGACAAAAAATACAAAAAGCGTAAAATCCGGCGCAAAAAAAGTTCCGGCTGCGCGTGCCCGGCCCCGGAGCACCGGAAAAAAAGCGGCTGCCGGCTCAAGATAGCGCCGCATCCGCTGTGTGCCGGTCTCCGGTTTTTTCCGCATATTCCGGCCGGATTTCCCAAAAAAACGGGGCGCCGCGTTTTTTCCACTCCGGTTTTCCGGTTTTCCACGAAAATGCACATGCCGCGCCTGGTTTTATCCGCCATTGCAGGGATACCTCCGCGCAATTCCACACTTCCGCACATATACCGGCTGCTTTTTCCTGCACGCCCTGCGCCAGCAATTTATCTGCATTTTCCCCGGCAAACCCGAGGATGAAGGCCGGTTGTGCCGGCGGAAGCGGGATACCGGCCGGGGGTATCCGCTGCGGGGAATTCCCCTTTCCGCAGGATGCGGCCAAAAGGTCCGCCAGTGCGGCGAATTGTTCCCTCTGTGCTTTTGCCTGCGCATGTTCTTCTGCAAAGGAAAATGCTCGGCCGGTGTGCAGCGGCCGGACAATCCATCCGTTTGCATTTTCCGGCGGCCCGGCTTGCAGTACGGCATCTGCTTCCGTCCGGAGGAAAGCGCAAAAAAGCGGCGCACACGGCGGAAAAAAATCAAACAGCCTGCCGGTCATTTTCTGCAAAAGCAGGCGGAACCTGTGCTGCTCCTGCACCAGCTGTGCCTGCTGGGTATCCGGGAAAAACAAACTGTGAACGTGTAAGCGCTGGTTTTCCATAAAAATATATTTCCGTCTTATCAAAGAAATCCGGATATGATAAAATCAATCATGCGAAGCCGTTTTACCGCGAAATTTTTCTTTTGTCTATCCGGCCTGGGCGTTGTCTTGTGGTTCGCTTCGTGCGGGCAGCAGGCGCAGGTTCCTTTTTTTTCCCCGTCTTCCGGTGCGGAATCTTTTTCCGTTTTGCTTCCTTTGTCCGGAGACGCCCGGAAAGGCCGGATCCGGGGCGGCGGTTCTGCACTTTTTGCCTTTCCGGCAGCGGAAAACGGCGGAACG
>JADIMS010000118.1 GCA_017694555.1 Candidatus Avitreponema avistercoris | reverse complement strand
CGGAAAACCGGCCTGCAAAAAAAAGAGCCGGCTTCAAGCCGGCCGTTTATGATCCTTCAGGCATCCTGCCCCGAGCAATTCCTGCTCTCCGGATCTATCTTGTTTTCCGCTAAGCGGTTAAGATTTGTTGTCCTTGCGCCCCTTGCGGGCTTTACTTTCCGGCGGATTTTCCATAATCGCCTCCTGTGCGTTGCCGGAAAACATTTCCGGCTTCTGCATCCGTCTTTCGACCCGTCGTTCTGCGGCGGAACTCCTTACCCGCCGCCTGCTGTATTCCTCTTTTCCCTCGGTTTCAGAATAACACACATTTCCGGAAACGCAAGCTTTTTTTTCAATTTTTTTTACTTTTTTTCCGGTATTCCCGGATTCCGCAAAACAAGGTGTATACAGAAAGAGGACGGCCGGGCTGTCTTGACATTCCCGGCGTTCCTCCATACTCTTGACCGGACGGCATTTTACGGATTCAACATGAAGGAAAGACTTTCACGGCTGCAGACCATCAAAAAACTGCTGAAAACGAACCGGATCCACTCCCAGGAGGAGCTGCTGAAGAAGATGGAGGATGAGGGTCTGCCCATTACGCCGGCCACGCTTTCCCGCGATTTACGGCTGCTGAAAGTGGCGAAAGTTTCCGGAGCGGACGGCGTATACGCTTATGTACTCCCGGAAGAAGAATCCCCTGTGCAGAATGCCGACACGTTCGCCGAGGATTTTGCGCGGGGCTGCGCCGGCATCGAATGTTCCGGAAACCTGCTCGTCATCCGCACCTGCGCCGGATATGCCAACATTGTCGCACATGCATTGGATAAGATGAATTTTGCGGAAATCCTGGGAACGGTTTCCGGGCGGGATAACTGCGTATTTGCCTGTCTGCGTGAAGGCGTTCAGGGAAAAACGTTTCTTTCTATTCTGAAAGCCAAAATTCCCGCGCTGGATATTTGATGCAGATTCCGGCGCACCCGGAACAGCGGAATAAAATAAACAGAACCTAAACCATAGACCGTAAGGAGAAGAACATGATCGTATGGAAAAACCTTGACGCCGCAGAAGCCTACAAAAAGCTGCAGGCGGTACAGGACGCTGTCCGGCTCCGGGCAGTGCTGGACAAAGACCGGGTGGCTGCATATTCCGCGCCGATGGCCTGCGGATTGCGCTACAATTATGCGGCTAAAAAAGTGGACGGCCGGGTGCTGCAGCTGTTGCAGGAATTGGCGGACGAGCAGCAGCTGGTAGAAAAATACCGCGCGCTGCTGGCAGGCGAAATCATCAACACCGGCGAAAACCGCAAAGTGCTGCACCATCTGGCCCGCGGGCAGCTGGGTGCGGACGTTGTGTTCCAAGGCAAAAACATGCGGCAGTTCTACGAAGAGCAGCGGCAGAAAATCGCGGATTTTGCCGCAAAAGTCCATGCGGGGGAAATCCGGGGCAGCACGGGCAAGCCGTTTTCCACTGTCACGCAGATTGGAATCGGCGGTTCGGATCTCGGCCCGCGGGCGCTGTACCTGGCGCTGGAAAATTGGGCGGCAAAAAACGGAAAAAAGAAGATGGACGCGCACTTCATTTCCAATGTGGATCCGGATGACGGCGCGGCGGTGATTGCGTCGCTGAATCCGGAGGAAACGCTGTTTATTCTGGTTTCCAAAAGCGGCGTCACGCAGGAAACGCTGGCCAACGAACTGTTTGTAAAATCATTCCTGAAAAAAGCCGGACTGGATCCGGCAAAACACATGATTGCCGTCACCAGCGAGACAAGCCCGCTGGCCAACAATCCGGCGTATCTGGCTTCGTTCTACATGGACGACTTCATCGGCGGACGCTTTTCTTCTTCGTCCGCTGTAGGCGGCGCCGTGATTTCGCTGGCATTCGGGCCGGAGGTATTTGCCTGCTTTTTGTCCGGCGCGGCGGAATCGGATAAAATGGCATTGGAAACCGACATCCGCAAAAACGCGGCGCTGCTGGATGCGCTGATCGGCGTATACGAACGGAATGTGCTGGGATTTCCCGCCACGGCGGTGCTTCCGTACAGCCAGGCGCTCAGCCGCTTTCCGGCGCATTTGCAGCAGGCGGATATGGAGTCGAACGGCAAGCAGGTGAACCGCTTCGGGGAACCCCTGTCTTACGCGACCGGCCCGGTGGTATTCGGCGAACCAGGAACAAACGGACAGCATTCCTTCTATCAGCTTTTGCATCAGGGAACGGATATCATTCCGCTGCAATTCATCGGATTCCTGGAAAACCAGACCGGAGAGGACGTGGAAGTGGACGGTTCCACGAGCCAGATGAAGCTGCGGGCAAATCTGGCGGCGCAAATCGTGGCATTTGCAAAAGGCAAGGACGATGAAAATCCGAACAAGCGGTTCCCCGGCGAACGCCCGTCCAGCCTGATTTCCGGAAAACAGCTGACGCCCGAAGTCCTCGGCGCGCTGCTGGCGCATTTTGAGAACAAAATCATGTTCCAGGGATTTACGTGGAATGTGAACAGCTTTGACCAGGAAGGCGTCCAGCTGGGCAAAAAACTGACCAAAAACGTACTCGCGGGAGATATGGACGAAACGCTGGCGGCTTACGCCGGGATTCTCGGTCTGTAACTTCCTGCGGCCGGTATAACCGCGTTTTCCGCATGGCGTGCATTTGCATACCGTGCGGAAAAGCGGGGCCGGTCCTCCGCATTCCCGTTCTGCGCGCCGCGTTCAGCTTTCCAGAAGGTGGGAAAGCAGAATCCGCACGCCGATAAAAATCAAAACGGCGCCGCCGGCTGTCTGGGCGTATATCCCGAAAAACGCACCGGCTTTCTTTCCGATAAAAAATCCGGCCATACAAAGCACAAACGTCACGAGACCGATTACCAGCGAAGGCTCCCAGATTGGCTGCCCCATCGAAGCGAACACAATCCCCACCGAAAGGGCGTCGATACTTGTAGCAACAGCCAGAACCAGCGTGGTGCGCAGCGACCCGATACCGGCAGGCTTGGCGCAGGCTTCCGCCGCAACAGAAGGCGCGGGGATTTCTGCATTTGTTCCGCCGCACGCCGTCTTAGCGCGTAAATCCGCCAGCGACTGGACCAGCGTTTTTCCGCCGATAAACGCCAAAAGCACAAACGCAATCCAGTGATCCACTGCGCGGATATAATCCAGAAAAAACGACGCACCGAACCACCCGGCTACCGGCATGGCAAACTGGAAAAACCCGAACAAAAAGGCGGCGCGGAACATTGCGCGTTTCCGCAAACCCGCCGAACAGGCCGCCGCAGACAGGGAAACCGCAAAAGCGTCCATGGCAAGCGAGCAGGCAATCAAAAACGTCTGCATCATCCGATCGGGAGATCCTCCATCAGACGCGAATATTTTGCGGCAAGCGCGGACGCTTTTTCCGCCGCAATACCCCGGTAGCGGGCAGGATCCGCAAAAAAGCCGTCCGCGTCGGAAATACCGGTCCCGGCAAGCTGTGCGGAGATTTTCGCAAACACATCCGGATGGTTTTTCAGCGCCGCGTAAAACGGAATACCGGCGGTTTCCGCTTCCAGCGTAATTTTACGCACCACTTCGTGCGCATCAGAAACTCCGGCTTCGGCAAGCAGCAGGTAAGCCGGTTCGGCAAGAACGCCGCCCTGCACTTTTCCGCCGGCGCGCGCAAGGTTTGCAGCCATATTGTCCCGGTCAGCCTGCAAGCCGGCAACCACCGTCTTCATCCGGAAAGCAGCCATGGCGAATCCGGCAATATAGTCAGCCACAAACCGCTGGCTGGCGGAATTCGTCAAATCCCGCTGATGCTCGGAAATCTGATCCATGAAGAATGTCAGCACACGCGGCGCAAACGTCTTCCACAGGCTTTTGACGTGCTCGGAATTCCAGGGATTCCGTTTTTGCGGCATCGTGGAAGAGCCGACCTGCGAGGCAGAGAACTGTTCAAACACTTCGCCGATCTCGGACCGCTGCAGATTCCGCAAGTCGTCCGCCAAATTGGCAATCACACCGAATGCCACGTTGCATTCCAAAAGCAGGCGCAAAAGATATTCCGGTTCCACCAGCTGCGTGGAATGCTCGGACGGCGTAAGGCCGAGGAATTCCAGATACTTCCGTTCCAACTCCTCCGGATTCCGCACAATCATACTCAGTCCGTTATACGCCCCGACCGGTCCAGCAAGTTTTCCGCGCAGCGAACCGGCAAGACGCTCGATTTCCAGGATGGATTTACCCAGCCGGGAAACATATTCCGCAACCGCAAAACCGAAAGTAATGGGCACCGCATGCTGTCCGTGCGTGCGGCCGACCTGCGGCGTTTCGGCTTCCCGGGCGGCAATGGCGCACAGATTCAGCTCCAGATCGCGCAGGACCGGAATCACCACGCGGTGCATACAGTCCCGGATCCGGACTGCAAGCGCCGTATCCAGAATGTCCACGCTGGTAGCGCCCAAATGCACCAGCGGCGCAAGTTTCTCCGGCACCATCGTTTTCATCACATTGACCAGCGCACGGATGTTGTGGCGGGTTTTTTCTTCTTCCGCATACACAGCGGCAGGATCCACGCGGCCGGCGACAGCGTCCAGTTCCGCTTCGGTTTCAGCGGTCAATTCGCCGCGGACGGCAAGATGCGCTTTCATCAGGGCAATTTCCGCCCTGGCGCAGGACAAAACCGCAGCCTGCTCGGAAATAAAAGCGGAAAGCTGCCGGAAAATTCCGGATTCCGAAAGGGAATACCGGTGATCCAAAGGGGATAAATTCAGGAAAATATTTCTTGCTTCCATTCCGGAATGATACCAATTCCGGATTGTCTTTTCAATAGAGGACAGGAAGCGGAACGGAAAACTCAGGCTGAGGGAAGGCGGATTTCGATTTCCCGCAGCAAGGCTTCCCGGCCGGTTTTGTTCCGCGCCGAGGAAAAAATCACCCGCTCAGGCGGAACGCCGAAAAACGCGGAGAAAGCCCGGCTTGCTGCGGCACGCGCCGAGGCATTCAGTTTGTCGGCTTTTGTTGCCACCAGCACGACATCGCGGCCAAGCTCTGTAAAATACGCAACGGAATCACGCTCCGGCGCGGCGGGAGGCCTGCGGCAGTCCATCAGAAAAAACACCGCGCGTAATTGGGCGCGCGTGCCGGCGTAATCGGCGAGCATACGGTCAAACGCTGCCGTTTCCGCGGCTGACCGGCGCGCAAAACCGTAGCCCGGTAAATCAGCCAGCAAAAAGGCGTCGTTTATCCGGAAAAAATTAAGCAGCCGCGTCATGCCGGGACGGGCTCCGGTTTTTACCAGCGACTTGCGGCATACCAGCATATTAATCAGCGAAGATTTTCCGGCGTTGGAACGGCCAAAAAACGCAAATTCCGGTAAATTCCCGGCAGGCCAGCCGGACGGATTTGCGGCGCTTTTCAGAAATTCGGCTTTGCGGATCTCCATCACGGGCAAAAAATACACCAAAGCGGGGTTTTTGTCAAAACGCACCTTCACCAAGCGGGTTTTTTCCGGTATGCTTCTTTTATGATTACAGTAACCGATTTGACGCTTTCTTTCGGGGAAAAACCCCTGTTTAAAGACGTAAATTTGAAATTCACGCCGGGAAACTGCTACGGCGTGATCGGCGCCAATGGCGCGGGAAAATCCACATTCCTGAAAATTCTTTCCGGCGAACTCGAACCGGACAAAGGCGAAATCATTCTGCCGCCGGGACAGCGTATGGCGACACTGAAGCAGGATCATTTTGCGTTTGACCAGTACAGCGTAAAAAACACGGTGATGAGCGGATTTCCCAAACTGTACGCCCTGATGCAGGAACGGGAAGCCATCTATGCAAAAGAAGACTTTTCCGAAGAAGACGGTCTGCGCGCCTCGGAGCTGGAAGGCGAATTCGCGGAAATGGGCGGATGGGAAGCGGAAAACCAGATTGAGCAGATTCTCTCCGGACTCGGTCTGGAAGAAGAATTCCACGACAAACAAATGTCGGATCTGGACGAAGGACAAAAAGTGCGCGTACTTTTGGCGCAGGCGCTGTTCGGCAATCCGGATGTGCTGCTCCTCGATGAACCGACAAACGGCCTCGATCTGGAATCCATCAGCTGGCTGGAAGAATTCCTGATCGACTTTCCCAATACCGTCATCGTCGTCTCGCATGACCGCCATTTTCTGAATGCGGTCTGTACGCACATCTGCGACATCGATTTCGGAAAAATCCGGATGTACAGCGGCAATTACGATTTCTGGTACCAGATGAGCCAGATTATGCAGCGGCAGGCGCGCGACCAGCAGAAAAAACGCGAAGAAAAGATGAAAGACCTGCGCGAATTCATCCTGCGGTTTGCTTCCAATGCCGCAAAAAGCCGGCAGGCTACGAGCCGCAAAAAAATCTACGACAAACTGGCGCTGGAAGAAATCGAAGTTACCTCGCGCAAATTCCCGTATGTGCATTTCAAGCCGAACCGCGAAATCGGCAATAACGTTCTGCGTGTGGAAAACCTGAATTTCACGCGGGACGGCGAAAAACTGCTGGACAACTTTAACCTCATCGTAAACCGGACGGATAAAATTGCCTTTGTCGGCATGGAACACAACGCCAAGTCCGCTTTCTTTGACATCATTGCCGGTAAAATCCAGCCGGACAGCGGCGACATTTACTGGGGCCAGACAACCAGCTCCGACTACCTGGCAAAAGACAACAGCGAATATTTTGCAAACGACCACAATATCACGGACTGGCTGCGGCAATATTCCCCGGAGCAGGACGACGGTTACGTGCGCGGATTCCTCGGCCGTATGCTGTTTACCGGCGACGAATCGCTGAAACCGGTACGCGTGCTTTCCGGCGGTGAGAAAGTGCGGTGTATGCTCTCCAAGCTGATGCTGTCCGGCGCAAACGTGCTGATTCTGGATGAGCCGACGAACCACCTGGATCTGGAAGCCATCACAAGCCTGAACGACGGGCTGGTGAATTTTCCCGGCGTCGTGCTGTTCAACAGCCACGACCACGAGTTCATCAACTCCATCGCCAACCGCATTGTGGAAATCACGCCCGGCGGCGTCATCGACCGGATGATGACGTTCGACGACTACATCGCCGATGCGCAGGTAAACGAACTGCGCGAAAAGTATTACGGCGGAAAAGTGAAGCGGGTCAACATTTGATCAGCGCGCACCGGCGGCTGTACGGCTGCCGGTGTGTTTCAGTCCGCAGGGCGCTTCAGGGTCGGAACAAACTGCCGCGCGAACTTTCCCTCGCCGCGGTTGCGCACGTAAAAGAAACCGACAACAGAAAAAACAACCGCGCCGATAAAATTGACGAACAGATCTTTCATCGTATCGATAATACCGATATCGATATAGCCCCCGTACAATTCCATCCAGTCTTCACCGTTGACAATGAGCGATTCCACCGTTACATGGCCGACTACATTCAGACCGTCCGGATTGAATTTCACCGAGTTGATTTTCGTAATGATGTAATCTTTCTGCATGTCCATGTTGAACACCGAATCCATGAAGAATTCGAAAAATTCCCACAGCACGCCGATGGTCATCGAAAAGCAGAATGAAATCACCGCCAGAAAAAGCGGCGAAAGTTTGAAGGTAAAACGGTCGGTGCGGTTGAAGATGTCCACCAGCGCGAACCCGAACGCCGCCATCAGGAAACCGCAGGTTGTGTGCAGCAGCGTGTCCCAGTAGCGGAAGCGGGTGTAAAACGACGACATTTCGCCCATGATTTCCGCGCCGAATATCAGCAAGAGGGCTACCGCCTCCAGCCCGTGCGGAATGTCGATCGACAGCATCCGGTCCAGCAGGATGGGAATTCCGAACAGCGCGAGCGTCAGCGCGCAGATGAAGACGTTTTCGTAGTTCGCGGTGAACATATTCCGCACAAGAATCGCGATAACAATAATCGAAAGAACCGCCCGCAGCGAAAGCCGGTAACGGACATATTTGCGGAGCGCCACCGGATACAGGAATTTGGGACGTTTTTTTTTCAACAGTTTCTTTTCCGGCGTAACGGGAACAGACATCCGGCATTCTCCCGGTCAGCCGCGCCGGCAAACCACGCGGACAAATTTCTTTTTCCCGGCGCGCAGAATCAATTCCCCGCGGCCGTCCCCGCTGTCCTGCAGGTTTTCCGTCGTAAAAACCGTCTTAACGTCCGTTACCGGCGCGCCGTTGACAGAGGCGCCGCCCTGTTCAATCAAACGGCGGATATCGCTTTTTGTGGCGCCGAGTCCGGCAGTGAAAAACAAATCTACAGCGCCGATTCCCGCGGCCAGAACCTCTGCCGGAAGTTCTGCCGCCGGCATGGATTCTTTATCGCCGCCGCCCCCGAAAGCCGCATGTGCGCCGGCGAGCGCTTTGTCTGCGGCGTCTTTCCCGTGGATTTCTTTTGTAACTTCCCACGCAAGGCGTTCTTTTGCCTGATTGATGTCTCCGGCGCAGATGCCGTCAATTTCTTCCACCGGCAGGAACGAAAACAAAAGCAAAAACCGGCGGACGTCGGCGTCGTCCACATTCCGCCAATACTGGAAAAAATCGAAAACCGGCGTCATTTCCGGATCGAGGAACAAAGCGCCTTTTTCCGTCTTGCCCATCTTTTTGCCGTCGCTGCGGGTAATGAGCGGGAAAGTCAGTCCGAATACCTGCGCGCCGGTTTTACGCCGCACAAGATCCACGCCGGCTACGATATTCCCCCACTGGTCGTCGCCGCCAATTTGCAGACGGCAGCCGTGGCGGCCGTACAGATTGAGGAAATCATAACTTTGCAGAAGCTGGTAGCTGAATTCCAGAAATGAAAGTCCGGTCTCCATCCGTTTTTTGTATGACTCAAACGTGAGCATTTTGTTGACCGAAAAACAGGAACCGATTTCCCGCATGAAATCGATGTAGTTCATGTCCGCCAGCCAGTTTTTGTTGTTTTCTACAAAAGCCGTTTTGCCGTCAAACCCGACGAACCGGTCCAGCTGTTTCTCAAAGCGGCGCACATTTTCGTCGATGGCTTCGTAAGAAATCACACGGCGCATTTCGGTTTTTCCGGACGGATCGCCGATGCGTGCGGTTCCGCCGCCAATCAGGGCGATGCCGCGGTGTCCCGCCGCCCGGAGATGGCGCAGGGCAAAAAACGGAACCATGTGGCCGATATGCAGGCTGGGTCCGGTGGGATCCGTGCCGACATAAAACGTTACCGGTCCTTCGTCCATCAAAGCGGACAAACCTTCTTCATCCGTACACTGCTGAAAAAATCCGCGCGCTTTCAGGGCGGCCAATGTCTGATTCATATTTTCAGTATATCTTTTTCACCGGAAAAAGTATATACTGGAAGCGGACATTTGCGGAGGTTGCTATGATTCACGGATTTTTGCGCGCCGCTGCCGCTTCCCCCGAATGCACGGTAGCGGACTCAGGGGCAAATACGGCGGAAATTGTCAAACTGATCCAGGAAGCGGCCGAAAAAGGCTGCGAGCTGGCCGTTTTTCCGGAACTTTGCGTCACCGGCTATACATGCGGGGATTTGTTTGCCCAGGAGCTTTCAGAAAAAGTTTCGCTGGCGGCAGTGCGCCACATTGCCGAAAAGACCCGGGATTTTCCGGTGGTTTCCGTGGTCGGCTTTCCGTTTGCTTACAAGAACGCACGGTATAATTGCGCCGCCGTCATCACCGGCGGAAAAATTGCCGGGATTGTTCCCAAAACGCATATTCCGGATTACGGGGAATTCTATGAAATGCGCCATTTCCAGCCGGGTCCGGCACAGGCGGAAATCCTGCCGGCAGGAATTTTCGGCCAGGAAGGCATCCCGTTCGGGACGAACATCCTGTTTCAGGATGAAAAAAATCCGGCTGTTTCGTTTGCGGTGGAAATCTGCGAAGATCTTTGGGTGCCGGACAGCCCGTCCCAGTCCCACGTGCTTGCAGGCGCGCTTCTTGTTGCCAATCTGTCTGCCAGCAACGAAATCATCGGCAAGGCTGCTTACCGGCGGCAGCTGGTTTCCGGCATTTCGGCACGCGGCGTTTGCGGTTACATCTACGCCGACGCCGGACTCGGGGAGTCTTCCACGGACATGGTGTTTTCCGGGCATAACCTGCTTGCGGAAAACGGCGTGATTCTGGCGGAAAGCGGACCGTTTTCCGGCGGCCTGCTGTGCGGCGATATTGATACCGCGCGCCTGATCCAGGAACGGCGCAGAATGAACACCTTTGCGCAGCGGCCGGGCAACCCGGCATATACCGCCGTCCCGCTGCGTCTTTGCCGCAGTCCGGCGGAACTGTGCGCGCCGGCGCAGTCTGCGGATGCAGCCCGGGAAAGCAGCGTGATTTACGCCGGAGACGGCCGCCCGGAGGTTCCGGCCAGCTCCAGCGAAAATGCGCTCAAAATCCGGGACGGACATACCGCGTGGCATTTGCTGCGCCGGATTTCCGCTTATCCGTTCATTCCGGAAAACGAACAGGAACGGAATGCGCGCTGCGCCGAGATTCTCGCGATTCAAAGTTCCGGCCTGGCAAAACGCCTTTCCCACACCGGCTGTTCCTGCGCCGTCATCGGGCTTTCCGGCGGGCTGGATTCCACACTGGCGCTTCTGGTCACAGTCCGCGCCTTTGACTTCCTCGGCCTTCCCCGCAGCGGAATCCAGTGCCTTACGATGCCGGGTTTCGGCACAACCGAAACAACCAGGCACAATGCCTCCGCACTGGCAGACATTCTGGGCGTCCCGCTGCAGGAAATCCGGATCCATGAAGCCGTGCAGCAGCACTTTGCGGACATCGGGCACAATCCACATACGCTGGACGCCACCTACGAAAACGCGCAGGCCAGGGAACGCACGCAGATTCTCATGGACACTGCCAACCAGAACGGCGGAATCGTCATCGGAACAGGCGACCTCTCCGAACTGGCGCTCGGATGGGCGACTTACAACGGGGATCATATGTCGATGTATGCGGTCAACGCCTCTGTACCGAAAACCCTCGTGCGTTTTCTGGTTGCGTATTGCGCACACAACCCGGGTATTTTTGTGCAGGACAAAGCCGGAACCCGGAATGAATCCGGTGAAACGCAGGAACAGCGTATCTTTGCCGGGATTCTGAATTCGGTTCTGGACACGCCGGTCAGCCCGGAACTTTTGCCGCCGGAAAACGGAGCCATTGCGCAAAAAACCGAAAACCTTGTCGGACCGTATGAATTGCACGACTTTTTCCTGTATTACGCCATGCGCTGGGGCTTTGCACCGTCCAAAATCCTGTATCTGGCGGAAGAAGCCTTTATCCGTCAAAAAAGCGGAACCGGGCGCCGGTATTCGCGCGCCGAAATCCTGCACTGGATGCAGGTTTTTTACCGGCGCTTTTTCAGCCAGCAATTCAAGCGCTCCTGCCTGCCGGACGGGCCGAAAGTAGGCAGCGTGAGCCTTTCGCCCCGCAGCGACTGGCGAATGCCCAGCGACGCCTCCGCGGCTTTGTGGCTCAAAGAGCTGGAGAAGCTGGAAACCGATCCGCCTTCTGCTGCGGAATAACGCCGTGCCGGACGGAAAAATTATGTTGTGTTTTTTAAAAAGCGCAAATATACTAATTGTAATCAAAAGGAACACTGGCGCGGTTTTTCCGGCACGGTGCAGCGTGCCATCCGCCGCGGATCCGGTTTAAGGACGGACACATGACCATTCAAGATGTAGCAGACAAAGCGCAGGTTTCAAAGGCTACGGTTTCCAGAGTCATCAACGGGCGGCCAGGCGTAAAGGAAGAAATCCGCAGCCGTGTAAAAGCTGTCATTCAGGAGTTGGGCTGGAAACCGTCTTCCGGTTTGTGGGCTTCTTCCAAAATTCCGTCGGGCTTTATCGGCGTCGTGATGGAAAACCTCTCGCACCCGCTTTACCGGGATATCATCAACGGTATCTCCGCCACACTTGCGGAAGCCGGAATGCAGCCGGTTTTTTTCCGTTCTGCGAATTCACCCGCGGTCCGGGAGAAAGGACTGGAATATTTCGCATCCGGAATTGTTGACGGTCTGATTCTGATGGAGAGCGACCTTCTGGGAATGGAAGGCATTGCCAAAGCCATGCAGAACATCACCTTTCCCGTCGTATTTTTGGAAGACGACAAACAGAATGCGCCTTCTGTTGCGGTGGACAATCTTGCAGTCGGAAAACAGGCAGGCGCGTATCTGGCATCCCTCGGTCATCAGCGGATCGGACACATCACCGGCAACTATAATTTTGCGGTTTCCCGCAGCCGGTATCTGGGTTTTGTGCAGGCACTGATGGAAGCCGGCCTGGAAACGGACGAAAAATACGTGGCATACGGCGATTTTTCCTGGGAATCCGGCTATGCATGCATGAAGCAGCTGATGGAGCTTCCGGAGCGCCCCACCGCCGTGTATGCATCGAGCGACGCAATGGCTTACGGCGCGTGGAAGTACGCGGAAGAAAACGGAATCCGTGTGCCGGAGGATCTTTCCCTCGTGGGAACCGACGGCGTGGCGCCGGACTATGCACGCAAACCGGTACTGACCACGATTGTGCAGCCGGCTGAAGAAATGGGCAGACAGGCCGCTTTGCTGTTGCTGGAGCGGATCCGGGACCGGAGCGGGGAAATCCGCCATGTCCGGCTGGACTGTACCCTGCACGAAGGTTCTTCCTGCGCCCCGCGGAAATAAGCCTGCGGAAAGGGACCGGCGGGAGCCGGTTTTCAAGACTCCGGGAATCCGGCACGTGTAAATTCTGCGCGGCATTTTGCGCAGGAAACCGGATTTCCCGGAAAAGAAAAGCAACATGAAAGCAAAAAAAAACGGCCCTTCATTTTTCCGCTGCTCTGTATGCGGCTATACCC
>JADIMS010000117.1 GCA_017694555.1 Candidatus Avitreponema avistercoris | reverse complement strand
CGGTTGTGTTCCTCGGGTTCGGCATGAATCTGACGGAAATCCTCGCCAAAGGCCGCCAGTCGCTGCCGGTAATTTTGGCGACGGTTTCCGTTTCCCTCCTGATTGCTTTTGTGCTGTACAAAGCGCTCCGGCTTTCCGCAAACCGGGCGGTTCTCATCGGCGTGGGTTCCTCAATCTGCGGCGGCAGCGCCATTGCTGCGGCTGCTCCGGCGATTCATGCGTCCGATGAAGAAGTGGCGCAGTCGGTTTCGGTTATCTTCTTGTTCAATGTAATCGCGGCGTTGGTTTTTCCTTCGCTCGGATCGGCGCTTGGATTGAGCAACGAAGGGTTCGGGTTGTTCGCCGGAACGGCGGTGAACGATACTTCGTCGGTGACGGCTGCGGCGGCAGCCTGGGACGGGATACACGGAAGCAATACGCTGGAATCCGCCACCATCGTCAAAATGACGCGGACGCTGGCAATTATCCCCATTACGCTGGCGCTCGCGGTTTACACGGGCAGAAAGGGAAAATCCGGGGAAGCGCCGGCTTTCCGTCTGCGGAATGCGCTTCCGCTTTTTGTGGTTTTTTTTGTGCTGGCTTCCGTGGTAACGACGGTTTTCCGCCTGCCGGGAAACGTGACTTCGGTTTTGAAAAACTTAAGTAAATTCCTGATTGTGATGGCGATGGCTGCAATCGGTTTGAATACGGACATTGTGAAACTCGTGAAGTCGGGCGGTAAACCGATTTTTACCGGATTCTGCTGCTGGACCGGAATTTCTTTGGTCAGTCTTCTCATGCAGCATATGCTGGGATTGTGGTAAACAGAAGTCCGGACCGGAGGGCTTGCAATAATTTTTTCCGGCCGTTACAATACCGGCAGACAGGGGAGCCCGTAGGCGCGGGCTGAGAGGAAGTCTCCAACTTCGACCCTAGAACCTGATGCGGGCAATTCCGCCGTAGGGAGTCGGATGGTTTTTTCAAGGACTCCCCGCGGAGTCCTTTTTTTTGTTTGCGGACAAAAAAGCGGCGCGTGCATCCGGTTTTGTTTGATTCGGTTTTGTTTGATGCGTGCGGGTTTCCGCCCGCGGAAAAGAAGAGGAGGAAAAATGGAAACGGCATTTGCACATGTGCGCAGTATGTGTCCGCTGGTGCACAATATCACGAATTACGTGACGGTCAACGATTGCGCCAATATGGTTTTGGCGTGCGGCGCTTCTCCGATTATGTCCGACGATATCGGCGAGGTGGAAGAAATCACGGCAATCTGCAATGCGCTGAATCTGAACATCGGGACGCTGAATGAACGCACGGTCCGCTCGATGTTTGCGGCGGGAAAAAAGGCTTCCGAACTCGGGCATCCGGTGGTGCTGGATCCCGTCGGTGCGGGTGCGTCCGGACTGCGGACAGAGACTGCGCTGGGGCTGCTGCGCGAAGTGCGGGTTTCCGTTTTGCGGGGGAATATTTCCGAAATCAAGACGCTGGCTTCCGGCAGCGGGACAACGAAAGGCGTGGACGCGGATGTGGCGGATCAGGTAACAGAAGGGAACCTGGATTCCGCGGTGGATTTCCTGAAAGATTTTGCCGCCCGGACCGGCGTGATTGTTGCCGTTACCGGCGCGATTGACATTGTCACGGACGGAGCCGGTGCATATTGTATCCGGAACGGGCATCCGGCTATGGGAACCGTTACCGGCACCGGCTGCCAGCTTTCGGCTATGTTGGCGGCGTTTTTGGCTGCAAATCCCGGCAACTTTCTGAAAGCCGCCGCCGCCGCCGTTTCGCTCATGGGGCTTGCCGGGGAAAAAGCCCGCGCCCGGATGACTCCGCTTGACGGCAATTCATCGTACCGGAACTACATTATCGACGCGGTGTGTACGATGACGCCCGCTGCGCTGCAGGAAGGCGCGAAGTATGAAATGCGCTAGGGACTCCATGCTTTTGTATGCGGTGACCGACCGCGCATGGCTCCGGGGGCAGACGCTGGCGCAGCAAGTGGAGGCGGCGTTAAAAGGCGGCGCAACCTGCGTACAGCTGCGGGAAAAAGACGCGGACGACGGTTTCTTCCTGGAAGAGGCCGTGCAGCTTGCCGCGCTTTGCCGGCGGTACAAGGTGCCGTTTATCGTAAATGACCGGGCAGATATTGCCGTGGAATGCGGTGCGGACGGCGTACACGTCGGGCAGGATGATATGGCTGTCTCTGATGTACGGCGTATAACCGGCAACGGAATGCTGCTCGGTGTTTCCGTCCGCACGGTGCAGGAAGCCGGGGAAGCCGTCCGCTGCGGCGCCGATTACCTCGGCGTGGGCGCAATGTTCCCTACGGATACAAAATCGGATGCCGGAGTCGTGTCCAAAGAAACCGTGCGGGATATTTGCCGCGCCGTGAATGTTCCGGTGGTGGCCATCGGCGGTATTAAACGGCACAATATGGCGGAGTTCGCCGGTTTGGGGCTGTCGGGTTTTGCGCTGGTCAGTGCAATATTCGCGGCGGATAACATCGAGGCGGAATGCCGGCTGCTCCGTGCGTTGGCGGAGAAAACGGTTGCCACATGATCCGCGCTGCTGTGTTTGATTTTGACGGTACGCTGTTCGATTCAATGCCGGTCTGGGATACTGCCGGTGAAGATTTTCTGCGGTCGGCCGGGATTTCTGCTGAAAAGAATCTGGGAACGGTGCTCAGCCGTATGAGTTTGGATCAGGCGGCGGCATATCTCCGGGAAACGTATTGCCCGGCATTTTCCGCAGAAGCGGTCAAGCAGGGAATTACCGGCGTAGTACGCGATGCGTATGCGTTTTCCGTTTTACCCAAACCGGGCGTGCCGGATTTTCTGGATGCGCTGGCCCGGCGCGGAATCCGGATGTGTATTGCAACGGCGTCGGAACGTCCGCAAATTGAAGCAGCGCTCCGGCGTTGCGGATTGCAGCATTTTTTTGCAGGGATTCTGACGTGTTCGGATGCCGGGTACGGAAAAGATGAACCGGTTATTTTCCGGGAGGCGCTGCGGCTTTTGGATTCCTGCCGCCGGGATACGCTGGTGTTTGAGGACGCCCTCCATGCGCTGCAGACGGCGAAAGCGGACGGCTTTTTTACAGTGGCGGTTCCGGATGCACACGAAAAAGAAAGGGAAGCGGTGCTGGCGGCCGCGGATATTTTTTTACCGGATTTTTTC
>JADIMS010000116.1 GCA_017694555.1 Candidatus Avitreponema avistercoris | reverse complement strand
GCGATTACCGGTTCTTCCTGCTTGGCGGCCATTACCGCAGTCAGCTGGCGTTTTCCTGGGAATCCATGGACAGCGCGCGCAGCGCCCGGAAAAGCCTTTTGCAGCGGATCGGACGGCTGCTGGCGGCCACCCGTTTCCCGGCGGAAGAATGCGGGGATGAAGCGGCTGCCGGACTGGAAAATGCCGGACAGGCTGCCCCGCGGATGGAACGCTTCCGCGCCGCACTGGAAAAAGACCTGAATACGCCGCTGGCGCTTTCGGAACTGCAGGGTGCGGTCAAAGACGGGCTGAACGGCCGGATACCGGTCTTGGACGCCCTGTGCGCCGTCCATATCATGGACCGCGTGCTCGGGTTACGGCTCATTCCGGAAGCAGCGGTGCAAAACAGAACGGAAACGGCCGCCGCAAAGAATCCGGCATTTTCCCCGGAAGAAAACGCCCGCATTGCCGCCCTGGTTGCGGAACGCACACAGGCCAAAAAAGAAAAAAACTGGGACAGGGCCGATGAAATCCGCCGGCAGCTGGCTGCGGAAGGCATCGTACTGGAAGACCGGCCGTCCGGAACCGTATGGAAGCCGGCGGGGAAAGGCGGACTGTAACCTTCGGAGGCCGGATTTGTTTGCTATTCAGAAGCCTTTACGGGCCACGGACGAAAACGATTTCAAAGAGATTTACGCCGAGACTATGCCTGTTCTTTTCCGGGTTTCCCTGCGGATTGCGGGCAATGAAGAAGCGGCCGAAGATCTTTGCCACGATGCGCTGATTAAAATGACGGAAAAGAACATGGTGTTTCCTTCCGTCAATGATGCCAAGTACTGGCTGATCCGCGTGGTCAAAAACGCTTCCCTGAATTATGCCAAGCGCAAGGCGAGGGAAAAGCGGGCGTACGAACGTGCGCTGAAAGAAACCCGTAAAACCGTGGATTCGGGCGAAACGGAGCTGATGAAAGGCAATACCGTGCAAATTGTACGGGAAGCGCTGGAAAAGCTTCCGGAAAACCTCCGGGTTGTCCTGCAATTGAAAGAGTATGGGGAATTGAACTATAAGGAGATTGGGAGAGTTTTGGGAATTACCGAAGGAAACGTGAAAGTCCGCGTATTCCGGGCGCGGGAACAGCTTGCAAAATTAATAGGAGACGAAGATGTCTACATGCCCTGACAAAAGCCTGTATTCTGCATATGTCGACGGGGAAGTTCCTTCTCCCTGGAAAGAAAAACTCGAAGCCCACCTGGCAGCCTGCGAAACCTGCCGCGCCGTTGAAAGCCGTTACCGGAATTTGCGCTCGGCTGTACAGGATTCCGGCGTACGCCTTCCGGAAAACCAATCCGCTTTTTTGGAAAACTCCTTCCGCAGTCTGTCTGCGCACTGGGCGCTTGCTTCCTCCGGAACAAAGAGCGTACACCGTACTTCCCGTTGGGACGGCGGGCGGAAATGGATTTCAATGCCCTACGCCGCGCTCGCAGCCATGCTGCTGGTCGCTGCATTCATCCCCTCGTTTTTTGCGGTCCGCACAATGGAATCCCGCTTTACCGCTTCTGCATCCCCGCAGCCTGCTTCTGCCGCAGATACCGGAAGCCAGATTGTCATTGCCGGCCTGCAAGCGCAGGAACCCCGCAATACCCCGCACGCGGCAGCCGTTTACGGCGGCTATAATCCGGATGTCCGCCTGCCGGAAAACGGCGTGCGTGCCGTATCCGTTTCCGGGGGAAACCCCGCAGCCGGTTTCACACTGCTGGACCGGACCAGGATGTTCTCCCAGGATAAAGAAATGCTGCCGCCCGCAGGCCAGGGTTATGTGATTATCCGCCTGCCGCAAATGGTGAATTTCAGTCCGGAAACAAACCCCGGCAAAAGCCCCATGCACCGCCCGGGACATGCCCCGCAGCCGCGGCACGCCGCCGGCCGGTAACGGATTCCGCCGCATACGCTTTCAACCGGAACGCCATGGGAAGAATCAAGGCTCTTTTGCTCAGTTCAGGAACCGCGCGCCTGGCGTGCATTCCGCTGTGTTTCCTGCTCTTTGCCGGTGCAGCAGCGCTCCTTACCCGGATGCTGGAAAAAACACCGGAACTGACTGCCATTGAACCGCCGGTGAGCGAAACCGGGGAAACGGTTACCATACGCGGCAGCGGTTTTGGCGGACAGCGCGGCAGCCAGTGGGTGGAAATTTCCGGCGTCCGCCTTTCTTCCAGCGCATACGAAAGTTGGAGCGAAAACGAAATCCGGCTTGTCATTCCGGAAAATTATGAAGACGGTCTGATCCGTGTCTGCACAAAAAACCGTAAAAGCAATATGCTGGTGTTTTCCAGAAAAGAAAACATCCCGGAAGCGCCGAAAAATACCGGGACAGGCTCCCTGCCGCTTATCCATAACCTCGCTTCTTCCTCCGGAACCATCGGCGGCGTTTTGACCATTTACGGCGTCAATTTCGGCATTACGCGCGGACGCTCCGGCGTTTTGTTCACCAAAAGCGGGGAAGACCATCCGTTCCCGGCATCCGGCGGACGGCACAGCGCGCCGCCGCTGATTTTGCAGGAAGACGGCGTTTCCGGCTATGAATTCTGGAGCGATCAGGAAATCCGGGTACGCATTCCGGACGGCGCCGCTTCCGGGCCGGTTTATGTGCGCACGGAGCGGGGTATGAGTACGCCGGCAGACGTACGCATCACGGATATGCCGGGTACCAAGCGGTTTGAAAACCAACGGGTTTATGTGCTTTCCCTGGATGTGGAAATCACCGGCATCCATGCAGAAAGCGGCGGCCGTATTTTCCTCCGCGTGCCCTGCCCGATTACCACTTCCGCCCAGCAAAACGTGAGTATCCGCGAATCGGTTCCGCCCCCGTACATGGAAAACCATCTGGGTTCCATCCTGCATCAATTTGAAAACCTGAAAGAAGACCAGCCGGTCACCGTCCATCATTCCGTCGTCCTGACAAACACCGACATCCTGACCGACATAGACGTCCGCCGCGTCCGTCCGTATCAGGAATCTTCGCCGGAATACCGGACGTACACCGCAGCGGATCCCCTGGTGCCTTCGGATGCGGAAGAAATCCGCGCCGCACTGGAAGAGATTGACGGAGCCGGAGACAGCAACCCGTACCGGCGTGCCAGGGCGGTTTACGACTGGCTTTTGGAAAATATCCTGCACAGACAGAATTCCGGTGATCCGGACCGCCGGCCGCTGGATGCACTGCGGATTAAAAACGGCGGCGTATACGATACCGCAATCCTGTTCTGTGCTCTGGCCAGGGCAGCCGGTATTCCTGCCGTCCCGGTCGCCGGAATTCTCATCGATATCCGGCAAACCGCCGTCCCGCATTGGTGGGCGGAATTCTACATCGAAAATTTCGGATGGGTACCGGTGGATCCCGGCATGGCGGCAGGGATTCCCTATGCGCCTGTACACAACGAAACAGAAGCGGCGGACTGGTATTTCGGCAACATAGACGGCAACCGTGTTGCGTTTTCCCGCGGATGGACGTACCAAAATCCGATGACGCAGGACAGCAAAACCGTCGGGTATCCGCGTTCATTTTCGTTCCAGAAAATCTGGGAGGAAACCAATGCAGCCGTCACCGGCTACACGTCGTTTTGGAACACGCCCCGCGTCACAGGCGTGTATTGAAAAAGCGGCAAGGAGGAAATGTATGGTAAAGGTTTTATCAGTCGGCGGCTCAATCGTTGCGCCTGACAGCCCGGACACCGGATTTTTGCAGGAATTTTCGGCGCTGGTGCGCGAATGGCTGGCAGAGGACGCATCCCGTAAGCTGATTCTGGTTGTCGGCGGCGGCGGTCCGGCCAGAATTTACCAAAACGCATTGAAAACGGTCCGTCCGCAGGCCGGCAACGAAGTTTCCGACTGGATCGGCATTATGGCCACCCGCCTCAACGCGCAGCTGCTGAAAGCGGTTTTTGGCGATCTCTGCCCCGGCGAAGTAGTCTGCGATCCGACCGCCGTGCCGGTGTTTTCCGGGAAAATCATGGTTGCAGCCGGATGGAAGCCGGGATTCTCCACGGACAACGACGCGGTGCTGCTTGCCGAACGTTTTTCGGCCGATACCGTGATCAATCTGTCCAACATCGAAAAAGTCTACACAGATGATCCGCGGAAAAATCCGGATGCGAAACCCATCGACCGCATTTCCTGGCACGACTTCCGCAAAATGGTCGGCGATGAATGGTCGCCGGGGAAAAACGTGCCTTTTGATCCTGTCGCCAGCAAACATGCCGAAAACGCCGGCATTCAGGTGATTTGCGCGGCAGGAAAAGATACCGGAAATCTGCGCGCGATTCTGGCCGGGGAAAAATTCCGGGGCACGCTTATCGGCGGTTGATTCCGGCATCCGGCAGATTCCGTCCTGTGTGCAGACGGCGTTTTCCGCGCGGCGTTTATTGTGCGCGGCTGCGGTACAATCTGTCCAAAAGCGCCGCCAGCTTTTCACCGTAAGCGGGATCCGCCGCCCAGGTACCGGCCAGTCCTGCAATATCCGGGGATTTGCCTTTCGGCTGAATCCAACGGTAACGCGGATCCACAAGCTCCCCGCAAAGCGGTTCTGCCGTCGCATAGCCTTTCAGATGCTGGACATGGGCGCGCACGCCGGTCTGCTCGTCCGGAAAAGCGTGGCCGGGCTGACCGGGGCCGATGGAACCCAGTCCGCAAAAATTATTCATATCCGCAGTGACCAGTCCGCCGTAACGCAAAAAACCGGTTTCCAGACACATTTGCACGAACGCGACATCCGCATTCACGCCTTCCCGCGCGCATTCTTCCCGGTACAGGGCGCACAGACGGGCCAGCTTTGCCTGATCCGCAGCGGGGTTTTCTTCCAGAAAAAAGCGCGTCCAGTCTTCTGCCGGAAGGCACCGGCTTCCCATAATGGCTGACGGCGGTTCTTCTGCAGGCGGAAGCGGTACGGGTTCTGCTGTTTTACAGGAAAAAAATAAAACCGGTAACAGCGCAGCCAGCAGGCAGGTCACACAAAAAAAACGGGATTTCCTCAGAAAAAATTTCATATTTTTTCATCGGCGGATCCGGACAAAACCTGTATTTCCGGGATAAATAAAATGTATGAACGGAAAACCGGATTTACGGGAGCGGCTGAAACATTTCGGCCCGTATTACCTGCGGGATGCAGATTTGGCGGCTTTGCTTATCCGGACAGGAACAAAAGACCAGCCGCTGGCTGAAATTGCAGAAAACGTCGTCCGTATTCTGGATTCCTGCAAGCCCGGCGAAATCATGGACAGACTGGAAACGCTGCGCGGCGTCGGACCCGGAAAAGCGGCGGCGCTTGCCGCAGCATGCGAACTGGGGCGGCGGTATTGCGGCTTTGTGAAAAAAAAAGTTACCGCGCCTTCGGATGTATTTCCTTATCTGCGGCATTATGCCGACCGGAAACAGGAACATTTCATCTGCGTTTCTTTTTCCGGCGCAAACGAAATTCTCGCCATCCGGACAGTGAGCGTCGGCCTGTTAAACCGCACGCTGGTACATCCGCGGGAAGTATTTGCCGATCCGATTTCAGACCGCGCCGCCGCCATTCTCGTGTGCCACAATCATCCTTCCGGGAACCTTACGCCGTCGGAAGAAGACTGCCAGATCACCTGGAGGCTTTCAGAAGCAGGGGAAATTCTGGGTATCCGGCTTTTGGACCACCTCATCATCGGGCCGGAAGAAAAATACTTCAGCTTCATGGAAGAATCCGTTCCGCTGAAAAAATGAATTCCGCTTGACACCATCCGGCAGAAACGTCATAACGGATTCCGGAGGAATCATGAACGTCGGCATCACCCTGCTGGTTTCGTATTTTTTGAATTTCGGCTTCATCGCCTTTATTTTGTTTTTTGACCGCCGCGATTCCCCCAAGCGTTTTTCCTGGCTTCTGGCCATTACGTTTATCCCCATTGCCGGCATCATGCTTTACCTGCTGTTTTCCGGCAATTTCCTGCTCCGCTACAAACGGCTGGAAAAATCCATCCGCCATGCGGAAGACATTTTTTCCCCGCTGCAAGCCGAACTGGACCGGAAGGCGGAAAAACGCCTGGCGTCGCACGATCCGGCATTGGAACCCTGCGCCCGCTTTATCCGGCTCAACCGGCATTATGCCGGCGCGCCCCTGGCATACAGCAAAACCGTCTATGTGTTCACTTCCGGCGAAGAAAACTACCGGACGCTGTTCGCAGAAATCCGGCGCGCGCAGATATCCGTTTCGCTTTCGTATTTTATCATCCGCAACGATGCAACCGGCCGGCAGCTTATTTCGATTCTGGCGGAGAAAGCCCGGCAGGGTGTGGAAATCCGGCTGCTTTACGACCACATCGGTTCACTGCGGACATCCGACGCGCTGTTTGAACCGCTGAAAAAAGCCGGCGGCGAAGTGCGGAAATTTTTTCCGGTTACGGTCCTGACGCCTTATTCGCTGAATTACCGCAACCACCGGAAAATAGCGGTAATCGACCACCGCGCCGGGTACTTCGGCGGCATCAACATCGGGGACGAATACGCCAATTGTTCGCCGAAGCAGCGGTTCCTCTGGCGCGATACCCAGATCCGGGTTACCGGCGAGGCGGCGCTTCTTTTGGAAAAATGCTTTCTCGGCGACTGGTATTCTGCCCGCTACAAAACCAGACAGTCCATCGCGCCGGAAAAAAGCCGGATTGTCTCCGCGCCGCCGGAAAAAGAGGAGCAGGATCTTCCCCTGCCTTCCGTCTGCATTACGGATGTACCGCTGCAAATCGTAACTTCCGGACCGAACGATGTGAAAAACGACGAAATCCGGGACGCACTTCTCTTTTTGATTGCCCATGCCAAAAAATCCGTGCACATCGAAACGCCGTATTTTACGCCGGACGAAGTATTTTTCAGCGCGCTGAAAATTGCGGCGCTTTCCGGTATCGAAGTGCAGATTATCCTTCCGGGCGACTGGGATAAATTCTACGTCAAACTGGCCGCCATGCCGTATATTTCAGACCTGGCAAAAAACGGCGTACAGTTTTTCCATTACAACGGATTCATCCACGCAAAAATGTTTGTGATTGACGGCGAAATTGCCAGCGTCGGTTCCACGAACATCGATACCCGGAGTTTCAGCCTGCATTTTGAATTGAATGCGTTTTTTTATTCGCCGCAGTTCGCCGCAGCGGCGGAAGGCATTTTCCGCGGCGACCTGGCCAATTCCACGCCGGCTGACCCGCAGGCCTTTGACCGCGCACCGCTGTGTAAAAAAGCGGTATGCAATTTCTTCAAACTTTTTGCGCCGCTGATGTAAAGCCGGATTCCGGGAAACGGAACGGCTTTGCCGCTATTTTGACCTTGCATATCGCTTTTTTTTGAAGTATCATATTTGCGTGTATCGGACACGTTGAATCAGCAATTCCTTAATGAGGTGAAAAAATGAAGGTATCAGCATTACAGCAAAACCGTTACGGGTACAAGCCGAAGCTTCCCCGTATTCTTTCCGAAAAACTGGAAACCATTGCCGCTACCGGTTCCGGCGCCACAAAATCCGTTGCCGACCAGGAAGAACTGAAAGCATTGTTTTCCAATACGTACGGCAAACCGGTTGTCACGTTCACAAAAGGGAAAAATCCCGGCGTAAAAAAACAGCTGCGGGTAGGCGTTATTCTTTCCGGCGGACAGGCGCCGGGCGGACACAACGTAATTGCCGGTTTGTATGACGGAATCAAAAAAGGGAATCCCGACTCCAAACTGTTCGGTTTCCTCGGCGGACCTTCCGGCCTGATCGAAGCCTCTTATGCGGAAATCAAAGACAAGCGGATCGACGAATACCGCAATACCGGCGGATTCGACATCATCGGTTCCGGACGCACAAAAATCGAAACGGACGAGCAGATTGCCGCGTCCATTAATACGGCAAAAAAGATGAAGCTGGACGCCATCGTCATCATCGGCGGGGATGATTCCAATACAAACGCCGCGCTGCTGGCGGAGCATTTCCTCAATGCCGGCCTGAAAACGCAGGTAATCGGCGTGCCGAAGACCATCGACGGCGACCTGAAAAACAACATGATCGAAACTTCCTTCGGATTCGATACCGCCACCAAAACCTATGCCGAACTTATCGGAAATATCGAACGGGACGCCAACAGCGCGAAAAAATACTGGCATTTCATCAAGCTGATGGGACGCAGCGCCAGTCATATCGCCCTGGAATGCGCCCTGCAAACCCAGCCCAACATCTGCCTCATTTCGGAAGAAATCGAAGCGAAAAAAATGACGCTGCGGCAAATCACGGACGGCATCTGCTCGGTTATTGCCGCGCGCGCGGAAAATAACGAAAACTTCGGCGTCATTCTTATTCCGGAGGGACTTGTGGAATTTGTTCCGGAAATGAAGGTGCTGATTGCGGAACTCAACGATCTGATGGCCGTAAAAGCGGAAGAATTCAACGCGCTGGAAGATTTTGCCGCACAAAGCCGCTGGCTGCACGCCAATCTGAGCCGCGCATCCGCAGAAACATTTGCCACGCTGCCGGAAGAAATCGCCAAGCAGTTTTTGATGGACCGCGATCCGCACGGAAACGTGCAGGTTTCCAGGATTGAAACCGAAAAACTGCTGATCAGCCTGGTCAGCAGCAAGCTGAAAGAAATGGCCAAAGCGGGAAAATACAAAGGAAAATTCAGTTCGTACAACCACTTTTTCGGGTACGAAGGCCGCTGTGCATTCCCTTCCAACTTTGACGCCGACTATTGCTATTCGCTGGGCTTTACGGCTTTTATGCTGATTGCATCCGGCTTTACCGGTTATCTTTCTTCCGTGCGGAACCTGACCGCGCCGGCGAAAGAGTGGATTGCCGGAGGCGTTCCGCTCACGATGATGATGAACATGGAACAGCGCCATGGTTCCAAAAAACCTGTCATCAAAAAAGCGCTGGTTGAACTGGACGGAAAACCGTTCAAAGCTTTTGCCAAAAACCGGGAAACCTGGGCGGTCAAAACCAGTTATCTGTATCCCGGCGCCATCCAGTACGCCGGTCCGGATGAAGTATGCAACCAGCCCACCCAGACCCTGATACTGGAAAAAGGCAAAAGCGGGACAGGCGCAGGAAGAAAACCGGCGGCAGCCAAACCGGCAGCCGCGGCCGCATCCGCAGCAGCCGGAAAAAAAAATGTAACCAAACGGGTTAAGCGCGCGGGAAAATAAGCCGAAAAGAATATCCGGGGAAGGAGGTTTCCATCCCCGGATACCGGAGGCTTGGGACAGCTGTGGAGAAAACCGAAGAAAAGAAACGCGCATTTTCAACCATCGCAGAAAAGAATGCAGCGATGGAACGCATCTTAAACAACATCCAGGATAAAAACTCTTTTCTTTTGTTGGGACATACCGGTGTGGACGAAGACTGCATTGCTGCGCTCGTTTCCATGGCGATCATGCTGACCAAATTCGGCAAAAGTCCCGTCATTTACATGGCCGAACGTATTCCCGACCAGCTGCTGTATCTGGCGAATATCTGCGCATACAACAAAATTCCGGTTTTGCATGATTCCGCCGGTATTACCGGACAACCGGATGTTGTGTGCATCCTGGATACGCCGAAACTTTCCATGCTGTCTGCCGATGAAAAAATACGCAGTTTTTTTTCCGGGGCGCTGGTACTGGAAATCGACCATCATCTGCAAGCCGACGCAACGACCTGCGGGCAACCCGGCTATTGTTATGTGGACCGGGCTTCCAGCACCTGTGAACTGCTGGCGGGTATCTGCTACAAACTGAACCGGCGGACTACCCTGCTGAAAAAATACCATATCGAAGAATTCCTCACAAGGAATCTTGCACTTTGCCTGCTTACCGGTATCATCGGCGACACAAAGCTGGGCAGTACCCTGAAAACAAACCGGGAAAAATTTTTCTACCGTTACTTCACGCAATATTTCACCAGAATTCTGATTAAATCCTACCGGAAAAACAGCGGGAACTACACTGACATTGAAGATATCTTTTCGACCGTGCAGCAATTTTCAGCAGAGGAGAAAGAAATCCATCAGGAACTGCTGGCTTTTTCCCATTTTTCCAAACAGACGGGCGCCATTTTCCTGACCGAGCCGCAGTCCGCAGATTTTTTGCAAAAACACAGCGGACAGACTTTTGTCAAAGTTATCAAAACCGTAACGGATTTTCTGGCTGAACGCTCCGGGAAAATCGGCGTCACAGCCTATTACGATTCCCCGCACGCCGGCGGAAAAATCCAGTACAGACTGCGGGCGGCTCCGGGCTGCACTGCCGTGGATTTCCGGAAAATACTGGAGACATTCCGGATTACGGACGGCGGAGGACATCCCGGCGCAGTGGGATTCCGGCTGGATTCCGGTAAATTCAGTGCAGAACAGATCCGGGAATTCCAATATCAGTTAATCCGGACACTGGATGCCTTATAATCTTTTATCCGCGGAAGACGGATTCCCGGATATCCGCAAATCCGGCCGCGGCGTTTTCCACAAATTATACCGCATGGAAACCGAACGGATTGCAGCCGAAATCCGGGTAGGAGGGGAACCGCCTTCCCTGCTGCTGCATTCCTGTTGCGGGTCATGCAGCACCGCCGTGGTTACCAGACTGGCGCCGTTTTTCCGTCTCACCGTGTTTTACTTCAATCCGAATCTGGATACTGCGGAAGAATACGCCCGGCGTGCCGCAAACCAGCGGAAATTTCTGGATTCATTTCCCGCCGGCGGCCCGGAGTTTCCGTATCCGGTTTCCTATATTGAAGAGCGCTATGATCCGGCGCCATTTCAGACTGCCGCAAGCGGCCTGGAGGACGAACCGGAAGGCGGGAAGCGGTGCGCCGGATGCTTCCGGCTCCGGTTGGAAAAAACAGCGGAAACGGCCGCAGCACGGGCAGCGGATTTTTTTACCACGACACTGACGGTCAGTCCGCTGAAAAACGCGGCTGTCATCAACCGGCTGGGAAAAGAGGCGGCGGACCGGGCCGGCGTCCGCTGGCTGTGGTCGGATTTTAAAAAAGAAGGCGGATACCCGCTTTCCGTCCGGCTGAGCCGGGAATACCGGCTGTACCGTCAGGAATATTGCGGCTGTATATTCTCCAGGAGAGACCGTGAAACCCGGCGCTAAACAGCATCTGTTCCTGTCCCTGCTTCTTGTTGCCGCGGCCCTGCTTTCCGGCACTTGTGCAACGGCCGGCCGGACTACCGTATCCGCCGCCCCGGAAGCCGGCACAAACGGCGGGGAGGAAATCCACCAACGGCTGGCGGAAACGCTGGCAGCGGCGCGCAATCCTTGCTGGCAGGAATGCGCGCCGGGAATTTGGACGGCAGATCTTCCGCAATCGGCGTGCGGAACGGAATTTGCCGCCGTGAAAATCCGCCTGGACCGGGTGACGCTCTGCGCTTCCCTTCCCTCTGCCGGGGAAACAGGACAGCCTGTGTTTTCCGGAGAATTTCCTGCGGACTTTGCCCGGCGGACCGGCGCGGCGGTGGCTGTCAATATGACGCCGTTTGCAAAAACCGGAGACGGACTGGTTCCGGTGGGTATTTATATCAACCGGGGAAGACAGTATTCCCCGCCCAACGCCCGTTACGGCGCGGTTTTATTTTTTCCCGGCGGAAAAGCAGAGATTATCCCTTCCCAGGACGAAGCCGCATCCGCACGGATCCGGCAGGCGGAATTCGCGTTCGGCGGCTTTTGGACCGTACTTGAAAACGGGGAAATCCGCGGATTTCCGGAACGGCGGAATTCACGGACTGTGCTCGGCCTTTCCCGCGACGGCGAAACGCTTTTTCTTTTAGCCGCGGGAAGACCCGGCCTGCTGCCCGGGGGCGGGATTACGTTTACGGAAGGCGGACGCCTGATGCAGGCATTGGGCGCGGAACATGCCCTGCAGATGGACGGCGGTTCTTCCACCTCGCTTTTTGCCGGCGGAACGCAGCGGATCCCGTCCGGCGCCTTCTTTTTCCGCAAAAAAAACCGGAAAACCGCTGTAAACGCGGGCTTTCTTCCCCGGCCGGTGCTTCCATAGCCCGGCGTTTATGCTATAATCCGGGGTATGAACGAATTTGTCCACCTGCACGTCCATTCGGATTATTCCCTGCTGGACGGCTCGGCGAAAATCAGCCGGCTGGTCGCCCGTGCAAAAGAGCTGGGCATGAAAGCGCTTGCCCTGACGGATCACGGAAACATGTTCGGTGCATTGCGTTTTGAACAGCTTTGCCACCGCGAAGGCATCAATCCGCTTGTCGGATGCGAATTTTACGTGGCAGCCGGCAGCCGGCTGGAAAAAACGGAAACAGCTTCCGGAAATAAATACTATCACCTGATTCTGCTGGCAAAAAATGTGGAAGGCTACCGGAATTTGTGTATGCTTTCCAGCCGGGCTTATACCGAAGGCATGTATTACAAGCCGCGGATTGACGAAGAACTCCTGCGCCAGTACTCCGGCGGATTGATCTGCCTTTCCGCCTGCCTTGCCGGCCAGGTTCCCCAGCTCCTTCTCGCAGGGAAAACAGAAGAAGCGGAAAACCTGGCCCGCAAATACGAAGAAATGTTCGGCAAGGGGAATTACTACATCGAACTGCAAAACCACGGACTGGAAGAACAGATCCGGGTCGCGCCCATGCTGATTGCGCTGGCGGGGAAACTCGGAATTCCCATGGTTGTCACCAACGATATTCATTATTGCCTGCAGGAAGATTACATTGCCCAGGATGTTCTGGTATGTATCGGTACAAAAAAACTGCGGGAAGACGCCAACCGCATGAAATTCCACGGTAAAGAATTCTACATGAAAAGTCCGGACGAAATGGCGGAACTTTTCCCGGATCATCCGGAGATGCTGGCCAATACAGTGGCCATTGCACAAAAATGCGACCTGACCATTCCGCAATATAAAACCGAAGAACTGAAAAACTGCCTGCCGGTTTACCAGATTCCGGAAGAATTCCGCTCGCAGGACGAATATGTACGCCATCTGGTTTACGAAGGGCTGAAAAAGCGTTACGGCGTCATCACGGAAGAAATCCGTGCGCGCGCAGAATACGAGCTGCGTACGATTTTCAGCATGGGCTTTTCCGGCTATTTCCTGATTGTCTGGGATTTCATCAACTGGGCGAAAAACCACGACATTCCGGTCGGCCCGGGGCGCGGTTCCGGCGCGGGTTCCCTTGTAGCCTACGCCATGTCCATTACAGATATCGACCCGTTCCGCTTCAAGCTCATCTTTGAGCGCTTCCTGAATCCGGAACGCGTCAGTATGCCGGATTTTGACGTCGATATCTGCTTCGAAGGCCGGCAGGACGTTATTGAATACACGCGCCGGAAATACGGGGATGCGCAGGTCGGCCACATTGTCACGTTCGGTACGCTGAAAGCAAAAGCGGTTATCACGGACGTGGGCCGCGTGCTGAATATTCCGCTGAACGAAGTCAATATGCTGAAAAAATGCATTCCGGACACCGTAAAGGCAAAACTGGCGGATGCTTTCACGCCGCCCGATGCGGAGCATCCGGAAAACGGCAAACTGATTCCGTTCCGCGACGACCCGCAGTACGGCGGAAAATACAACGAACTGTTCGACCTTTGCTTCAAACTGGAAGACGTCAGCCGCAACGTTTCCCTGCACGCTTCCGGAATTGTCATCGGCCGCAGCCCGCTCCCCGAATGGGTGCCGGTTTACAAGGATTCCAAAACCGGAAAAGTCGCCGTCCAGTACACGATGGACATCATCGAACCGTGCGGTCTGGTTAAGATGGACTATCTGGGCTTAAAAACCCTGACGATGATTAAATATGCGGAACACTTAATCCGCAAGCGGCCGGAATTTTCTTCTTTCCGTGCAGACGAAGTGCCGGAAGATGACGGAAAAACATTCGATTTATTCTGTTCCGGAAAGAGCGCCGCAGTGTTCCAGTTTGAAAGCGCCGGTATGCAGAAAATCCTTAAACAGGCGCAGCCGCGTTGTCTTGAAGAACTGGTGGCCTTGAACGCGCTGTTCCGTCCCGGACCGATGGAGTATATTCCGCAATATATCGAAGGCAAATTCCATCCGGAAACGGTGCATTACCCCGACCCTTGTCTGGAAGACATCCTGAAAGAAACCTACGGCGTCATGGTATACCAGGAACAGGTTATGCAGGTAGCGCAGCGTATTGCCGGCTTTTCGCTGGGCGAAGCGGACATCCTCCGGCGCGCAATGGGAAAAAAGAAAAAAGAAGTCCTGATGGAAAAGCAAAAGGAATTCATTGCCGGTGCAGTCAAAAACGGTTTCACGGCAGAACATGCCGCACAGATTTTTGACATCATGATTCCGTTTGCCGGGTACGGATTCAACAAAAGCCATGCTGCCGCCTATTCCGTCGTGGCCTACCGTACCGCCTACCTGAAAGCGAATTTTCCGGTCGAATTCATCGCAGCGAACCTGACAAACGAAATCAACAGCGCCGACAAGCTGCCGGAATATATTGCCGAAGGCCGTTCCATGGGCATTCAAATCGATCCGCCGGATATTAACCGCTCGGATAAGGTGTTTGATGTTGTAGACGGCCGCATCGTGTACGGTCTGATGGGCATAAAAGGTCTGGGGGAAACGGCCGCTGAAGAAATTCTTACGCAGCGGAAAAAAGACGGGCCGTTCCGGAATTTTATGGATTTTCTGGACCGCGTAGACCTGAAAACGGTGAACCGCAAGACAGTCGAAGTTTTAATCGAAACAGGCGCTTTTGACAACCTGGGCATTAACCGCCCCACACTGCTCTCCAATCTTGCAAACGCGGTGGAATTTGCGGAAAAGAAAAAAGAAGCCGGGTCATTCGGCCAGGGCAGTTTATTTGACGGCGCGCAGGAAGAAGAATTCCCGGATTTTGTGTTTCAGCCGGTAGAAGACTGGCCGCAGAGTGAAAAGCTCAATAAAGAAAATGAACTTATCGGCTTGTACATTTCCGGACATCCGCTTGATCCGTACCGGAGCGTATTTGACAAAAGCGTTACGGTGTCTTCTTCCAGGATGAAAAACGCCCGGCCGGAAAAAGTATACACGGCGCTTGGCCAGGTGAAAGAAATCCGCGCCATCAGTACGCGGAAAAACGGAAAAGAAATGGGCATTGTCCGGGCGGAAGATTTTGAAGGACAGTTCAAGCTCACATTCTTCACGGGCGCATGGGAAAAATACCGCCACCGCATCCAGGAAAATGCAATCCTCGCTTTTTCCGGTAAAATCGAAAATTCCGAAACATTCGGCTCGTCGATGCATGTGGAAGAAGTTCTGGCGCCGGAAGAGCTTGCCGCAAAATCCGTGCGGGAAATCCACATTCAGCTGGATCCTGTTTTTACGGACGAAAAAGAACTGGAGCCGCTGCGGGATTATTTGTGCGAAACCACGGGCGCGTGTTCGGTTTTTTTCCATCTCGACGTCATTGAAGAGCAATTCACCGTCAAAGCTTCCCCGCAAATTTCCATAACCGCGGACGAGGGTATGATTGCGGACTTACGGACCCAACCCTGCGTACTTTCCGTCTGGACGGAATAACGCCCGGGGTTGTCTTAACGCAAAAAGGAGAGTGATTGTATGCAGGATATTTTTCTTGCGCTGGCTTCCGTGGTCCAGCTGTATTCATTTTTATGCGTCATTTACATTTTATTGTCATGGGTGCCGGATTTGCGTTTTTCTTCCGTAGGACGCTTCCTGTCTGCACTGTGCGAGCCGTTTTTGAATTTGTTCCGGCGCTTCCGTTTTACGCGCATCGGGCCGATCGATTTTTCCCCTATTCTGGCGTTGGGCGCCCTGTCTGTCGTATCCATGACGCTGAACCGTCTGGCACGGACCGGCACATTTTCCGCCGGTTATATTCTTGCGGCCATTGTACAAATCCTGTGGTCTTTTTTCTCCTTCCTGCTGACACTGCTGCTGTTATTTTTACTTGTACGCGTTATATATGATTTTACATCGGGACGGAAAATGCGCAGCGATTTTTGGATTATGCTGGATAATTTTTTAAATCCCGTCATCCGTTACGTCTCACAGCTTTTTTTCCGGAACAGGAATGTTTTGTACCGCACACGTCTGCTGGTCACATTTTGCGCAGTCCTTATCGTCCGCCTTGGGATGGAAATCGCCGTCCAAAGACTGACGCTTTTGGCGCTCTCCCTTCCGGTTTAAAGTAACGGTGCTATGCTTTTGTCGGAAATCCGGATTCCGGTAAACCGCATCAAAGGCGCCGGCCGAGCAGCTGAAGCCCGTCTGGCTGTTTTGGGTATCCGTACCGTCGGAGAGCTGCTCGCGTACTGGCCGCGCGCGTGGGAAGACCGGACAGAATTCCATACACTGCGTGAATCCGCCGCACACGGCAAAATCCAGCTGAAATGCCGGGTCACCGGGCACAGCTGGTTCGGATACGGCAGAATGCGCACACTGAAGCTGCGCGTAGAAGACGAAGAACATACGCATGCTTCCCTGCTTTGCTTCAACCGGCCGTTTCTGGAAACCGCATTCCCGCCGGGAAGTATGTGCGTGGTTTTCGGTTCTTTTGCACAAAAATACGGTGAACTGCAATCTTCGAATTTCGAAATTGAACACGCCGGCGGAGAAATCCCGAAAGCAAAAATCCTGCCGATTTATCCGCTCACGGAAGGATTAACGCAGGGGAAAATGCGCAAATGGATTTCTGCGGCGCTCCGCGAATACGCAAAAGGAATCACTTCCGCACTTCCTGAAGCGGTGCGGCGCGCACACAATATTCCCGCAAAACAGGACGTGCTTTTTTCCATGCACACGCCCAAAACGATGGAAGAAACCGGGCAAGCCCGGCGCGCTGTAATCTTTGAAGAGTTTTTTTTCTTTGCCTATGCGCTGGGCTTGCGGGCGCTGAAACGGCGGGGCAGACTTCCCGCCCGCTCTGTTTCCGGCAGCAGTGCAGAAACCTCCGCCCCCTCCGCAGCGCTTCCCTTCCGGCCGCTGCCTGCGCAGCAGGCAGTGCTCGACCGCCTTCCCTTCAGACTGACGCCGGGACAGCAGCAGGCGGCGGCAGAAATCAACGCCGATCTGGCTTCTTCCTCTGCGCCGATGGCCAGATTGCTGCAAGGCGATGTAGGCTCCGGGAAAACGCTGGTAGCCTTTCTGGCGGCGGCAAATATATGCAGCGGAAACCGGCAGTGCGCGCTTATCGTTCCGACAGAACTGCTGGCCCGGCAGCATGCCGAAACAGCGGCAAAAATCCTGGAACCGGTCGGGATCCGTATCGCGTTTTTGTCCGGAAGCACAAAAGCCGGCGGAAAAGATTTACTGCGCAGGGAATTACAGGAAGGAAATATCGATTTCATCGTCGGAACCCACGCGCTGTTTTCCAGGGAACTCCGCTACCGGAATCTTTCGCTGGTCATCGTGGATGAGCAGCACCGTTTCGGCGTCCTGCAAAGGGCCGCTATGCTGGAAAAAGGCCGGGAATCCTCGCCGGAAGGAAAAACGCCGCACCTGCTGCTGATGAGCGCAACGCCGATTCCCCGTACATTAAGCCTTTCGGTGTTCGGCGATCTGGATATTTCCACCATCCACGGTTCCCCTCCCGGACGGAAACCGGTTCAAACCCACTTGACCCGGAAAGGAAACGAGAAAAACGTATACGATTTTGTGCGGCGGGAAATTGCAGCGGGACGACAGGCATATTTTGTCTATCCGGTTATCGGAGCGGACGGCGGGGCGGATTTAAAATCCGCAGAGCAGATGTACAAAAACCTGCGGCACAATATTTTCCCGGACACCCGGATAGCCTTATTGCATTCCAGAATTCCGGAAGAAGAACAGCGCGAAATCATGCGCCGTTTCCAGGCAGGAGAAATCAAAATTCTGACGGCAACCAGCGTCATTGAAGTCGGCGTGGATATCCCGAATGCAACCTGCATGGTTATTGAACACGCCGAGCGGTTCGGACTGGCGGCGCTCCACCAGCTGCGGGGAAGAGTGGGACGCGGGGAATTTCCTTCCCATTGTTTTCTGATCTACGGGGAAAAACTGACCGAGGACGGGAAAGCCCGGCTCAAAATCATGAAAGAAACCACGGACGGATTCCGCATCGCAGAAGAAGACCTGAAAATCCGCGGCCCCGGGGAAATCTCCGGAACCCAGCAGTCCGGCTATACCTGTTTCCAAAACGGGGATCCTGTCCGGGATGCGGACATCCTGCTGGAAGCGCGGGAAGCCGCCTTCTCCATTCTGGAGAAAGGAAACCTCCCGCAGCTGCTTCCGGTCCGGCCGGACGGCGGTCAGGCGACGTAAGCCTCCAGGCGCGCCATCTTTGCCGGAACCTGCAGGTGGCGGATGGCTTTTTTCTCAATTTGCCGGATCCGCTCTTTTGTCAGCCCGAACACATCCCCGATTTCCTTCAGGGACATCGGCTTGCGCCCTTCAAGTCCGTAGCGAAGCTTCAGAACCTCCGCTTCTTTGGACGAAAGCGTATCCAGAACGGAACGGATATCGGAACGGAGCACCGAATCCATCACAAACTCTTCCGGCGACTCATAGCGGTCGTCTTCAAGCCGGTCGCCGACAGAATCCAGTCCGCGGGAGCGGTCAGCCGGGGCGTCCAGGGACACCACGTCCTTCGCCGCATTCAGAATCTCCTGTACCAGGGAAGGCGCAATTCCCATATCACGGGAAATACGCGCCAGTTCTTCCTGCTCCGGCAGGGAACCGTCCGACTGCTTGCGGAGCCGTTCAATCTGGACAAGCTCGTTCGCACGGTTCAGCGGAAGACGGATCATCCGCGATTTTTCGCATACCGCTTTCAAAACCGCCTGCCGGATCCACCATACCGCGTACGAAATAAAGTGGTAACCCAGATCCGGATTAAAGCGGTCTGCGGCATTCATCAGCCCGATATTCCCCTCGCTGATTAAATCGGCGAGCGAAATTCCCTGATTTTGATATTTTTTCGCAACATTCACCACAAAGCGCAGGTTTGCCTGAATCAGCTTTTTTTTAGCCTCTTCATCCCCATTGCGTGCGGCAACCGCGCATTCATATTCTTCTTCTTTCGTCAACAGCGGAATCCGGTTAATTTCCGCCAAATACACAGCGAGGGCGTCTTTTTCGGAAGCAGTTCGTTTTCCTTTTGTCTTTTCCATGGCAACCTCCCGTTTGCTTTTCACTTGTAAGCTCTACTAATATAAAAGCAAAAACCGTGCCAAATTGCGAAAATACAAAATATTTTTATGATTTATAAATCTTTATCTTATAAAGAATTACAAAACAACATCTTCTTTTGGGAAAAACGGAAAAAAAATTCTGCGATGGTAAAAGCTGATTGTATCAAAACGACACACAGGAGCAAAAAACCGGAAAAAAAAGGATCATTTTGCCGGATTTTCCGGACTTTTCCAAACAAAAGAGTCGAAATTCCCGGCAAAATCTATTGCCTCCGTGCATTTTTCTTCGTATATTGAAAGAAACAGATATACATTTCTGCAAAATTATGGAGGCTGATATGAAACTCAAACCGTTGGCGGACCGCGTGCTCGTCAAAACCGAAAAAAGTGAAGCAAAGACTGCGTCCGGCATCATTATTCCGGATACCGCGCAGGAAAAAACCCAGACCGCGACTGTGGTTGCCATCGGGGATGACTCCGAAAAAATTAAAGTTGCACCCGGACAGCGGATTATGTATGACAAATATGCAGGAACTGCGGTGAAAATTGACGGCGAGGATCACCTGATTCTCAAGGCCGCGGACATCATCGCCATTGTGGAATAAAAAAAAACAGCGCCTGCGGGCGCTGTTTTTTTTATAT
>JADIMS010000115.1 GCA_017694555.1 Candidatus Avitreponema avistercoris | reverse complement strand
TTTCAGTCCTTTGCTCTACCAACTGAGCTACAACGGCGAATCTGGAATGACTATATCTTTCCCGGAAAAAAAAGTCAAGAGCGAAAGGCGGAATCGGAATATTTTTCCTGCATTGTGTTTTTTTTCCTGTCCGTGTATAATCGGCAGGATAAGGGAAAAGGAGGAGATTGCCATGAAAAAGATTTTTGCCGTATTCCTGGCTGCCTTTGCCGTATGCGCGCTTCCTGCACAGACCGCAGCCGAACGGAAGGCGCAATTCACCGGCAGCCTGGACAGTTTTTTGCAGGACATCAATACGAATCTGCCGGATAATGCAGTTGCCGGCGGAACCTGGTCGGACGGCTATATCGGACAGCTGATTGCGCTGCCGCCGCATCTCGGTATCGGCGTTTCCTGCGGGTTTTCCCGCTTTCCGCTTTCCGGTCTGGTCAACGCAGCCGACCAGGTCGGCGGTACACTGAATACAGCGGACTGGCTGGGCAATGCCAGCATTCCCCTGATCAATCCGGCGGTGGAACTGCGGATCGGCGGTTTTGTGCTCCCGTTTGACGCCGGAATCCGGTTCAGCATACTTTCCGCCAACGATTTTTTCGGTCTGGACGTAAAATACAAATCGTTCTCCATCGACCTCCGCTACGCCCTCATTGAGTCCAATGTCATCCTGCCGGATCTGGTGGTCGGTCTGGGCTGGTATCATACATCCGGCAGCATCGATTACGGATTCAACAGCGCGGATCTGGCCAGCGAAGCCGGATTTTCTGTTCCGGATACCGGTACACAGAATCTGGGTCTGGATTTCAGGACAAATGTCTTTGAAGCCCGCGTGCAGGTTTCCAAAACCCTGTTGGTTTTCACGCCGTACCTCGGCTTAACCGGATACTATGCAAAATCCGAGAGTTCGTACGAAATCGCGGATGAAGAGAACACCATTGCCGATTCCTGTTTTGGTTCGCGCATTTACGGCGGCCTCTCGTTCAACATTTTCCTGTTTAAAATTGATCTGTCCGCCAATTACAATTTTGTAAGCGGAAACTGGGGCGGAAACCTCGGCGCGCGTTTCCAACTGTAAGACTTAACAACGCCGCGCAGGATTGCGGAAAAGCGGATTCCGGTTCCCCGGAATCCGCTTTTTTTTTTGCGCACTGCCGTACCGTGCCGTCCGCGCTGCGCGAAGGGATTCAGCGTTCCAAATCCAGTATCATTTCCACTTCACTGCGCGGTAATGAAAGCAGGGAAGCAATGGCATCCGGGGAAATGTCTTTCCGTGCCAGCATGAGCACGCGTTCCCGTGGAGACATTTCCGGCGTGATTCTTTTTCCCCCGGCGGAAGGGGATCCGTCCGTCCGGGAAAGGCCGGCCGCTTTTTCCAGAATTGCACGCCGCGTATAAACACCGGAAACAGATCCGCCGGACGGAGCCGGGGCAGGCGCCGGCGCAGACGGCCCGGAGCCGGAAGAAGCGGCGGAAGGATTTTCAGCCGATTCGCCGGACGCAGAAAACGCCGCCGCACGGTTCCGCTTTTCGATTTCCGAAGCCGCAAGAAGAATCCGTTTATCCGCTGTTGCAATCAATTTCCGCAATGAAGCAGACCGGTCTTCAATCAGGGAAATATCCGTATCCACTTCCTGCTGCAAATCTTTGTACAGAAGATCCAGCTCTTTTTCCACATCCTGCAGCAGGCGCCGCGGGGAAAACCGGAAACGCAAAAAAAGAAAAAATCCCGCGCAGAGCGCAACATTCACAATGGTAAGGAGAATCAGGATTTCCATCGTCCGTATCCGCTTCCGTCAGACCGAAATATCAATCCGGTTTCCAACTCCGGCCGTATGCAGGGTATGCGGGGCGTCCGGCCCTGCGGTTGCAGAATCCTCCTGCGGCTCTTCTCCGCCGTTCCCGCCGTTCTTTTTTTCAAAATCCGCTTCTGTATCCCCGGAAGACCCGCCGCGGTCCGTGATTTTCCCGGCCGACGATTCCCCGGTTTCCGCTTTCTGTACGCTCTTCGCTTTTGCTTCCGCAGCCTTTTTCGCCTCCTGCTCCGCCGTTTCCCGCGCCTGCTGCAACGAAGCCTGATGCGACAACTGCGTTTTCCCTACCTTGTCCATCTGCGTGTACAAGGTTTGCAAATCAATTGGAGATATAGCCACTCGGCGTCCTCTTCATGTCTTCATCCGGGCCCTGGTATTTGCCGTAGCGGACCAGCCCGTTCTCCAGGAAAAACGTCGTGGCTTTACAGTCCGTCCGGATTTCTTCCACAACGTCCCGGATCACGATTTTCACACCGGCAAATACCTTGACCGAAGCCGAAACTTTGCCCCGCATTTTCAGCGAACTGAGGTAATCCTGAATGCGGGTAATTTCCATATTGATTTCTTCAATTTCATTTTGCAGCGTATATTTCCGTTCGCCGAATTTTTTCAGGTTCTGTTCTTTTTCTTCCGGGAATTCCGCTTTCTGTTTCTTTTGGGTTGCCAGCGTATTGTAGTTCAGCTGTACTTCTGCCAGCTCTTTTTCCGCACTGGCTTTGTCCGCCGAAAGCTCATCCAGCCGTTCTTTGCTGCGCGGATCGAATCCGACATTGAGCACCGTCTCGCTGCCGCCGCCAAGGCTTCCCAGCGTTTTCGCATGGATTTCTTCTGCGGCGGAAAGCGTTCCGCCAATAATTGCAGCCCGCTTTCCCTGGCAAAGGATTTTCCGGTTTGCGCTCACCTGGGAATTGATGATACCGTCAGATACGATGACAAATTCCCCGGCATCCACTTTTGTGTTTTCGATAAAACGCGCCCAAATCGATTTTCCGGCATGCACAACGCCGCCGCCTTTTCCCATGATGCCTTGGCCGACCACAATATCGCCCTCCGCATCCAGAACCGACTTGCCCACGGAACCGTGCACTTCGATATTTCCGGTAGCCTTAACCGTAAAGCCGTCCTCCACGCTTCCGTTGATAAATACTGTGCCAAGAAACATGATGTTCCCGGTTTTCAGGGAAACATCGCCTTCGATGTTCAATACAGGCTCGACATTGATTTTGTTGTTGAGCATCAAAACCTGGCCATTCAACGCCGCCAGAACCGTCAGCCCGTCGTCCGCCAGCCGCGTGTTTTTTCCCAGCGGCACCGGAATGTCTTTGCCGTTTTTTGCTTCCAGATATTTTCCGGTAACCGTTTTTCCGCCGCGGCCGCGCTGGGCTTCGATTTTTTTCGCCAGCGGCTGGCCTTCCACGACATTCTGGATCCGGTTCAGTTCCTTGAAATCCACCTTTCCGCCGGATGTTTCTTTCAGGGAAATCTTGTCCCGGTCCACTTCAAAATTATACTGGATATAAGCGTTGTCCCCGTCTTTCGGGGCGGTTCCTTCCGCGACAAGATACGGCTCTTTGTACACCGGCGTATCGACAAAAGCGTTGATGCGCGCTTCGTCGATACCTTCCACCACGCGGTTATTCTGCAGGAAGGCGATAATCATTGAAGCCGAAAGATCCGCACCGCCGGGACCAGGCGGCAGGACAAAAAGCCAGGCTTTCATTTCCTGATCGGTGATATCCACCGACATCAGCGGATTGTTTGCCGGATTATAATCATACGGCGCAACCCGTACATAGGAAGAAGCCTGCGCTTCCACCGCATCACGGACTTTTTCTTCATCCGCGTTTGTAATGCCGCGGGCCCGCAAAGCGGCTTTTGCATCCTTCACCGAAACCACAGATCCGTTGCCGGAAGGCGGCGTAACTTTCAGATATACGCCGTCCGTACCAAGAAAAACGAAAGCCGCTCCGTCCGTATCCGGAATTTTCTCTTCCGCCGGACCGGCCGCAGCATTTTCTTCTTCTGCGGCGGCAGTTCCGGCCGCCGTTTTTTTCACAGCCTGATACGCCCGGATTTTCCAGTCTTTTTTGGAAAGCGCGAAAAATCCCTTTGTCCCCTTTTGCAGGACTTCGTAATCGATATTGCGGACGGAAACGCCCAGCTCGACGGCTGCGCCGGCCAGCGCCTCCTCCAGCGATCCGGCAGAAACTTCCACAAACACGCGGGCCTTATCTTCTTCATAGAGACGCTGCATTTCCCGGCGGATCCGATCCAGGGTAACCACGGCTACACAATACCCCGCTTCATATTCGTCAATTTTGCCCGGAGCCGCTCATTGGCTTTAGAGTGCAGCTGCGAAACCCGCGACTCCGTAACATTCAGCACTTGGCCGATTTCCCGCAGCGTTAAATCTTCATAATAATAC
>JADIMS010000114.1 GCA_017694555.1 Candidatus Avitreponema avistercoris | reverse complement strand
CGCGGGCCGCACCGGATTACGGGGAAAAACCTGCGCTGGAGCCCGGACCGCCTGCCGTGGGACAGCCCGGATTACACGCCGGGAAACAGCCTCAGCAACTGGGCGGAAACAGATTGCGTGGAATTTTCCTGCCGCGCGGGCGCTTTTGTCTGCGTATTTCCGCAAAAACAAAGCCTGCAGGCTGTTCGGCGCAGGGAGACGGATTCCGCTAATTGACGGCGTTTTCCGGCGCAGGAGCGGCGGCCGGCTCCGCAGCGGCGCTGCGCAATTCACGCAGCAGATCCAGCGTTCCGGCTGCATCGTCCCGGGCAACAGCAAGGAATTCGATCAGGGAGGGGAATTTCTGCAAAAATGTCCCCCATTCCGCAAACAGCCGCATTTGCTCCCTGCTGGAAATTTCGGATTCCGCACTTTGCAGGGCAACGGCGGCAGCCATACGCCCGTATTCCGCGGCATACTCTCCGTACACTTCTGCACCGCGGGCATACAGCCGGAAATCCGGCAAATGCGAATCCGTAACGTTTGCGGCGGCCAGGGAAAATCCTTCCGGCAGCGCATCCCCGGCAAAAACGGCAAAATCCGGCAGGCCGGAAAACACGGAAACAGAAAGCGGCGTGTTTTCTCCGGAAAACGCCTGCTGCGCCGCCGCTTCCAGATATTTTTCTGCAGCCGTCTGAAAAGCCTTTTCTGCCTCGGAATCAAGCAGTGCGCGGAGGTCTTCATCGCTGCGCAAGCCGAACCGCCGCACCAGATCCGGCAGCGCATCTTCTGCCGCCGCGACCGACAGCGAAGCGGAGAGTTTCCAGGAAAAATCCGGGTTTCCGTCCAGAAAGCGGGAATACAATTCCGCAGAAGGCAATGTTCCGGAACGGGAAAACGTACATTCCTGCGGCACCGGGCGGAAAATCAGGATTTCACAGTTTGTTGGCAGCAGTTTTTCCCACGTCCACCGGAACTGTCCGGGAACAACCGGTTCCGGATTTATACCGCCGGTTTTCGAAACCAATATGCCGACGTGTCCCGCCGGCACGGAAAACTGCACCCAGCCGAGAAAAAACACCGTCCCGGCGAACACTGCCAGAATAAACAAAGAAAGCAAAAACTTCTTCATCAAACCGTCCAAACCCGTAAAACTATTGCCCCTGACCGGAAATCAGCGGTAAAATAATGGGGGCATTATAATTCATTTTCCCGGAAAGGAAAAGCGCAGGACAAAGTGAAATTCGGAAAAGGAAAAAAAAAGACGGCAGGCAGGCGGTATCTGCCGAGTATCGAAATTTTATACCGGACGGAAATCTTTTTCGCTGTGCTTTCCTGTTCGCTGGCCGTCATTTATGCTGTCGGGAACTACCAGTATTTTCTGGATTCCAGCCTGCTGGCGCTCCTCCGTATGCTTTCCGTCAGCGCACTGCTGGATATTTTCCTTTCCGCAGTGGTGATTTTCCGGGAATGTGTTTCTTTCGCCGGAAAAAAACACAGGATCCGCCTTCCGGTTATTCTTTCTTCCGTTTTTTTTGCATTCCTGTCAGGATTTTTCCTGTTTTTTGCCCATTTACTGCTTACCGTTTCGTCCGGCTTTTAAGCCGCAGATTTTGGTTGACAATCCGAAAGATAGAACGATATGATTTCCTGCGTGAGATGAACATGGAAAAAAGACTCTTCGCAGTCCGCGGTGCGGTTTGCTGTCAAAATACCGGCGGATCGATTCAAGAGGAAGTAACGCTCCTGTACCGGACTATTTTGGAAAAAAATGCAATGGACGAAGCGGATATTGTTTCCGTCCAATTCACCATGACCGGCGATTTGGACGCACGGAATCCGGCTTCTGCCCTGCGGCGCGGCGGGTACGCGGCGGATTTGCCGCTTTTTGTTTCTGTGGAGCCGCCCGTACAAGGTGCGCTGGCACGGACAATCCGCATTTTGATTACGTTTTACGGAACGCGGAAACCGGACGCCGTTTATCTGCACGGCGCGGAGGTATTGCGTCCGGATCTCGCCGCCGGTACAGGATCCGCAGGGAAACGGGAGCAGGGCGGCGCGTCATGCTGAAACGCGAAGAAATCTGGATTATTACCCGGGAATATGCCGGGATTGCGGAAGCCGGCGGGGTAAAAAATGTCGCCCAGTCGCTGTCCGAAGGACTGGCCCGGCTGGGGAAAAAAGTAACGGTTTTTATTCCCAAATACGGCTGTGTGACGGATTTCGCGCTGGAGCTGTTTTCTGCCGAAATCCGGTCTGCCGGAAAAACATACCCCGTAACGTTTTCCAAAACCCATAGCGGAACGGTGGATATTCTGTTTGTGGAAAGTCCGGTTTTTGCTGAAAAACACGCCGTATACACGTATACCGAAAGAGACGAAAAAACTATTCCCGGCGCGGTAAGAGGCCAGGGGCATGCAGACGCCGACAATATGAATGCCGTTTTCCAGCTGGCTGTTCTGGTATATGCCGAAAAAACCGGATCTGCCCCTGCCGTCGTACACTGTCAGGACGGTCACACGGCGATTATTCCCGCCCTGGCCCGGGAAGGCTCTGCGTATTTCGGAGACGTCCGCGCGTTGTTCCGCCACACCGGTTTTGTCACCACGGTTCATAATGCAGGCGCCGGATACCGGCAGGTAATCTATGACCCCGAATATGCCCGCGCACTGACCGGCTTGCCGGAAGGGGTGCTGGATAAATCGGTGTTTCACGGACGGGTGGAACCGTTTCTGCTGGCTGCGGAATACGGGCTGCTTTCCACGGTATCGCCCTGGTATGCAGAAGAGCTGGTTTCCCCTGCCTGCGACAAAGACACAGACGGTCTTTCCGGGGAATTTGCCCGGCGCGGGATTCAGATTACCGGTATCACAAACGGGATCGATTTCCACCGCTACGATCCTTCCAATCCGGCAAAATCGTATCTGCCGTTCCCTTATATGCCGTGGTTCAAAGACCTGCGCGGGAAATACCGCTTCCGGGAAATGCTGCTGAAAAACCAGGATCTTCTGGACACCGGTTCCGTTATCCGGACGGGCTATCTGACCGGCGGCAGCCGGTGCGTGTTTTTTGCCTACCAGGGACGGATTGCCGAACAAAAGGGATTGCTGGTACTGATTGAAGCGGCGGAAAAACTGCTGGCCGAGGTTCCCGGCGCGCGGCTGCTGATTATGGGGCAGGGGGACCGTGCAATCGAAACCAGCCTGGAAATATTCGCGGAAGCCCATCCGGGGAAAGCCGTATTTCTCCGCGGATACAACAAAATCATTGCCCGGCGGATTCTCTGCGCGGCAGATTTTCTGGTTTTGCCCAGCGTATACGAGCCGTGCGGATTGGAAGACTACATTGCCCAGACGCTCGGCACCATTCCCATTGCCCACGCGGTCGGCGGCCTGCAAAAAATCCGGCACGGCAAAACGGGGTATTTGTACCGGGAAGAACCCGGCAAGCCGCAGGCCGAAACACTGGCAGAACTGTTGATTGCGCTGGGCAAACGGGCTGCGGACGCAGATCCCGTCTGTTCCGCTGATCCGGAATTCCTGGAAATCATCGCAAAATCCGCCGTAAACGTCATGAAAAAATGCGATTGGAGCGCCATTATCACGGAGCAATATTTGCCGCTGTACCGCGCTTCCAAACCCAAAAACAGGTAATTCCGCTTGACTTTTTTTTTATCTTTGCGTACACTCGGATTCCGTTGGGCGTTCCGCCAACTTAGCTCAGCTGGTCCAGAGCGCGTGACTTGTAATCTCGAGGTCCAGGGTTCGAATCCCTGAGTTGGCTTTTATCATGGGGAGATTCCCGAGCGGTCAAAGGGGGCAGACTGTAAATC
>JADIMS010000113.1 GCA_017694555.1 Candidatus Avitreponema avistercoris | reverse complement strand
GGTTCCGGAAGACCGTTTGGCGGAGGGCGTCCGGGCGGCTTCCATTCCGGCGGCGGACGTCCCGGCGGATTTTCCGGTTCCCGTCCGGGCGGCGGGTTCGGCGTTGTGCCCAGAAGTCCGGCCCCGATGCCGGTGGATAACCGCGCGCAGGGCGGAAAAAAGCCATTCAAAGGCAAAAAAGTTTACGGCCGTAAAGACAAAGAGGATGATTTTGAGCAGAAACTGCTGCAGCAGAAAAAGAAGCAGCAGGATAAGATCAATGCAATCCCCAAAGATATCGAAATCATGGAATCCATTTCGGTATCGGAACTCGCGCGCAAGATGAATCTGAAGGCTTCCGAAATTATCGGCAAGCTTATGTCCATGGGGATGATGGTGACCGTGAACCAGTCCATTGATGCGGACACAGCTACCATTCTGGCTTCGGAATACGGCTGCGAAGTGCACATCGTCAGCCTGTACGATGAAACCGTAATCGAACGGGAAAGCGACGAGGGCGCCGAGCTCCGTCCGCGTCCGCCGGTTGTGACCATCATGGGGCACGTGGACCACGGAAAAACCAAAACGCTGGACGCCATCCGGAGCACGCATGTGGCAGAAGGAGAGTTCGGCGGCATCACGCAGCATATCGGCGCATATACGGTTGATACGCCGAAAGGCAGCATTACCTTCCTGGATACGCCGGGACATGAAGCCTTTACGATGATGCGGGCGAGAGGCGCAGATGTTACGGACATTGTCGTCCTGGTGGTTGCTGCGGACGACGGCGTTATGCCGCAGACGGTGGAAGCCATTCACCATGCGCAGGATGCTAAAGTGCCGATTATCGTGGCGGTCAATAAAATCGACAAGCCGGAAGCCAAACCGGACCGCGTCAAGCAGCAGCTTTCGGAATACGGACTGACGCCGGAAGAATGGGGCGGCGAAACGATGTTTGTCCACATCAGCGCCCTGAAAAAAGAAGGCTTGAATGATTTGCTGGAAGCAATCCTGCTGCAGGCGGAAATTCTCGAACTGAAGGCAAATTACGACTGCCGTGCCGAAGGAAAAGTGATTGAATCGCGGATTGACCACGGCCGGGGGATTGTGGCTACGATTCTGGTGCAGCGGGGAACCCTGCGCACCGGGGATGCGTATGTTGCCGGTGTGTATTCCGGCCGCGTGCGGGCAATTTTCAATGACCGCAGTGAGAAAATCGAATCCGCCACGCCGAGTATGCCGGTGGAAATCCTCGGTCTGGAAGGTATGCCGAATGCCGGCGATCCGTTCCAGGTGACGGAAAACGAACGGACGGCACGCCAGATTTCGGTGAAGCGCCAGGAATTGAAGCGTTTTGAAAGCGCCCGCAACGTAAAAAAGGTTACGCTTGAGAACCTGTACAGCACCATTGATGAAGGCGAAGTCACCGAACTGAAGGTAATCATCAAGGGCGATGTACAGGGTTCTGTGGAGGCGCTGAAGCAGTCTCTGGAAAAGCTTTCAACCAAGGAGATCCGCCTGAACGTCATCCATGCTTCTGCCGGCGCAATCAACGATTCGGACGTCATGCTCGCGGCTGCGGATTCCAACGCCATCATTATCGGCTTCAATGTCCGGCCTACGCCGCAGGCAAAAGCGCTTGCGGAACAGGAAAAGGTCGATATCCGCAAGTACAATGTGATTTACAAAGCGGTGGAAGAAATCGAACTGGCCATGGAAGGAATGCTGAAGCCCGATATCAAAGAGGAAGTAATCGGTTCCGCGGAAGTCCGCGAGTGCATCCGGATTTCCAAAGTCGGGGTTATTGCCGGTTCTTATGTACTGCAGGGGGTTGTACGGCGTTCCGCACATGTCAACGTCATCCGCGAGGGAATCGTGGTGCATTCCGGCAAGGTTGCCTCTTTGCGGCGTTTCAAAGACGACGTGAAGGAAGTCGCCTCCGGTTTTGAATGCGGAATCGGGATTGAAAATTACGACGGTATTCAGCCCGGCGACCAACTCGAGTTCATCGAGTATGTCGAAGTTGCCCGGAAACTCAAGGATTCTGCGCGCAGTGACGCCCAGGATGCCCGGAAAACCGAAGAGGAGTGAGGCGGCGTGGGTGAATTCCGTCTGGTCAGGCTGGGCGAACAGATCCGCGCTGAAATTGCCGGTTTGATTTTGTCCGGTAAAATCAAAGATCCCCGTGTTTCCCCGCTCCTTTCGGTTACGCGGGTGGACGTATCGTCCGACTTGGCTTATGCGAAGGTGTATGTTTCCAGTTTCCAGGATGCGCATACGGCAAAAAAAGGCGTCCGGGGGCTGGAAAGTGCCGCCGGGTTCATCCAGTCTGTGCTGGGGAAAAAACTCCGGACGCGGCAGTTCCCGAAGCTTACGTTTCTCTTTGACGAAAGCGTGAAAGAAAGCTTCGAGATGGTGCAGAAAATCGACCGTTTGCGTAATCCTGTTGCTGATCCGCAGCCGGATTCTGCACCGGCAGATTCTTCCGCAGACGTATGAGCGGATTTTCCGCCGCACCTTCTTCCTGTAGCGGATCCGGAGCCGGCGGCATTCTTCCTTTCGCGAAGCCGGCCGGCATGACCAGTTTTGCGGCGATCGGCGCAGTCAAACGTGCTTTGCGTCCGGAAAACCGCACGGCGGCCAAAGGCCGGCTGCGGGTCGGGCATACCGGTACGCTGGATGCCTTTGCCGACGGTCTGCTGGTGGTTCTGACCGGTTCTTTCACCCGGCTTGCGCCGTTTATTACCGCTTTACCCAAAACATATCATGCGCTCGTACGTTTCGGCATCCAGACGGATACGCTGGATCCGCAAGGAACCATAATCCGCCGGACGGCGCTGCCTTCTGCCGGCGCCATCCGTTCGGTTTTACCGGCTTTTACCGGAAATATTTTGCAGAAACCGCCGGAATATTCCGCGCTGAAACAAAACGGCGAACGGCTTTCCGATTTGATGCGGAAGGGCAGTCCGGTTGTACCGGCAGCCCGCCCCGTTACGGTATACCGGCTGGATGCGGAACTTTTTTACGGGGAAGACGGACGCAGCGGCCCGCCTGGAAGTTTCCCGGATGAAAAGCCGGTAACGGCGGCGGTCCTGACTGTCCGCTGTTCCAAAGGAACGTATGTACGGGCCCTCGCC
>JADIMS010000112.1 GCA_017694555.1 Candidatus Avitreponema avistercoris | reverse complement strand
AAATTGGTCAAATCCGGATATTATTCTGAATGGATTTTTAGCTGATATAAAGATAGTGGAAAAATCAATAAAATCTCGCTTAAAAAGCGCTAAAGAACAGAAATTAAAAAAAGTTGTGTTATTTATACCAGACTTTTTTTCAAGGGAAACTATAGAAAAGACATTTACTGAATGGAGTCATGGAACGCTTGAGGTTTTATGGATTTATAAGGGTAAAATTAACAAAAAATATTTAAAATAAAAAATCCGAGGTTACCCTCGGATCGGTTAACACATCTAGTGGCACCTAAAGTGACCCCTAAACGCCCTGTCTTAAAACTAATACAAAATAAAAAACTTGTCAAGTAAAAATCTTGCCATATCAACCTAAAAAACCGGGAAAATTCGTCAGGGCAGGCGGATACAAGGGCACTACGACGGGTATTCCGAAGAAGGCTTCAGGGCTTTGCTTGATGTTTTGCAGGATACCAGGGGAAATTTCGTCCTTCCGTCCTTCCGCATAAATATCCGGCTGAATGCACAGCAGCATCAGCATACGGATGGCACACGGCGGAGTTCAAAATGGCAAAGGCATGACAGCTTCGGCGGAAAAGCACACCAATAAATATTGAAGTTGTAACGGCGAATTTCCCGTTTACGCTGTAAAAAATAATTCCCCTGTTTTCTCCCTTAAAAAGCCTGAAAAAGTGTATTAAAAGGGGGAAAATCAAGGGAAAAACGATCAAAAGCCGGATTTTCCCCTTCTTTATGATTTTCCAGCTATTTCTTTGATATACAAAGACTTAAAAGCTTTATTCACGCTTTAACTTTCTATTATTTTTCATTATATTTTACAAATATTAAAAAAACGGGGCTTTCTTTCATAATTTTTTATGGCTGATTTTGATATCCGCAAAATTTTCGGGGAGAACGTCAAACGCTACAGGAAAAAACTGGGGCTTTTGCAGGAACAGCTCGCGGAACGCCTTGGAATAAGCGCGAACCATCTGAGCGTCATCGAAACCGGCACGAAATTTGTTACTTACAAACTGCTGGAGAAAATCATCGCGGAACTGCGCGTAATGCCCGCGGCGCTGTTCTTCACACCGGGCTCGGAAAGTTTTGACGAGAGCGGTCTCAACAAAATCAGCACGATAATCCAAACCGAATTGGACAACGCACTCGCCAAAATCCAGGCCGGCATCGCGGATACTGTGCTGAATATCCGCACATGAACGGCAACGCCGCTTCCCGGCGCTGTAAACAGGGCAGGTCTGTTATTTTTTTATCGGGAAGCCTGTAACGGATACGGCTTCAGCGGATAAAGTTCGTCATGCGCCGTTCTTCGCCGGAAACCGGAAGCCCGTATTTTTCTTTCCCGAGCGCGATGCTCTTGATAAGGAACGCCATGTTCCGTCCGAGCGTGCGCATGGTCTGCAATCCTTCCGCGTCCTGCGCGGCTTCTCCCGGCAGCCTGCCGTGTACGCTGTTCCAGTATTGGCTCGGGGCAACGGGCATCCCGCTTATCGTAAAGTATTTGTTCAGCCCGTCGAATGTGGCGGAACAACCGCCGCGCCGCGCTACCGCGACCGCCGCGCCGACTTTCATCGTTTTGTCGAACCGCGTGCTGTAAAACAGCCGGTCCAGGCAGGCAATCAGCGTAGCGTTTGCGGACGCATAATACACGGGCGAACCGACGACGATTCCGTCGCAAGCTTCGAACTTGGGCGCAATTTCGTTCACGATGTCGTCGATTGCGCATTTTCCGCTTTGTGCGCAGGCTCCGCACGCGAGGCAGCCGCGTATTGCCTTGTTGCCGGCGTGTATGGTTTCCGTTTCGATGCCGTTTTCTTCAAGGGTTTTTGCGACTTCGGCGAGCGCAATCGAGGTATTGCCGTTGGATTTCGGACTGCCGTTGATAATCAGGACTTTCATTTCCGCCTTCTCCTTGTTTTTCCTGCAATATTATTCTTTTGGCAAAGAAAAGTCAAAAGACCGGGAAAATCCCCGCCGGAAAATTGACTTTCGGGTTTCTTTTATGGATAATTAAAACGTGAATATTCGGATTTTTTGCTGTTTGGTTTTACTTGGATTTCCGGCTTTTTTTTGTACTGCTTCTCCTGCGGCTGACAAGCCGGACGGAACTTCCGCCCTTGCCGTTTCTTCCGGCGGAAATATTTCCCGTCCGCAGGAGCCTGCCGGTATCGCGATCATGCGCCGCGCGTATCCCGATGTTGCGTTTTTGGCTTCCTATGACAGTGCGGCGGATGACTGGCGGATTTCCATTACTGTGCCCGGCGCTGACGGCGGGGAACCCCGGCACGGCGAGCTGTACTGGTGCGAAGGCCGTATGCTGCCTGCGGACCGGCTCGCGGACCGGGATGACTATTGGAGTATGATGTACCGGTACGCGGAAGAAGTTCCTGACCCCGCGGAATTCACGGAAGAAGATATTGCGCGCATCCGGATGGTCAGTTCCCCGGAGCACCGGCAGAACGGGCCGTCTTCGCCCCAGTTTTTTTACGATTTATTATACGACTGTGCCACGCGCGAACAGGTGGAGGAGCACATCACCCAGGTTTCCTTTTTAGGCAAACGCAGCAACCTCCATGCGCGCATTGCCGGTCCGCTGGCGCGGGTAGAGGAAGAAATTCTGGCTGCGGCGGAAACCGACGCGGAAGTGCGGGATTTTGCGGAAACGCTGGCCAGCGCGGATTCTTACAACTGGCGCGAAATCAGCGATTCCGGGAACCGTTCGTTTCACAGTATGGGAATCGCCATCGACGTGCTCCCGGAAGGCTGGGGTACGAAAAACATTTACTGGGCATGGCGGCGGGACATTGATCCGGAAAACTGGATGCTGCTTCCTTTGGACCGGCGTTGGATGCCGCCTGCCCGGGTAATCGAAATTTTTGAGGACAACGGATTTCTCTGGGGAGGAAAATGGACCATCTGGGACAATATGCATTTTGAATACCGCCCGGAGGTTGTCCTCTATACACGCAGCGGATACGCAGCCGGAAACTAATCCGCCTCCGTCTGCCGCGGCCCGGATGCCGGTGTGTTCCCGCGCAGGCTGAGTTTTTCCCAAATGGCAGGGTCTTCCTGCCCCAGCCGCCAGAAACCGATTTTATCCGTTCCGCCGGTGCGGTATAACTCCGCCCGCCGGAATACGGATTCCGCATTGTCAAAATATACCTGTACGGTGACATTTTCGGTATACGCAAAATGCGGGTGCCCGTTTTCTGTTCCGGTTCCGGCAAGATCGATTCCTTTTTCCGTCATATGTGTACGCAATGTGGAGAAACGGTACGCTTTCGAGGGATCCGGTTCGCCCCACGCCCGGCCGTAAAAAGGAAGCCCCATCACCAATTTCCCAGCCGGGATTTTTTGGCGTGCGTATTCTGCAACCCTGGCGCACCAGTCCATGGAAGCAACCGGTCCCGGCGCGCCGCCGCTCCAATGTTCGTCATAAGCCATAACCAGAATCCGGTCCGTATGCGGTTCCACGCGGGCATATTCGTAAGGGTCATCCGGAATATCCCGCGTTCTGGCATAAAGGGCTGCGGAAAGCGGTTTGGGCGCAATCCGTGCCTTCAGCTCACCGAGAAACGAAAAAAAGTTTTCCCGGTCGTTTTCCCGTACCGCTTCAAAGTCAATCTGCACGCCGTCAAATTTCCCGGCGGCTTCTGCAATATCTTCCAGCAGCCGGTTCCGCACCGGATACCGGGGATTCAGGCAAAAATGAAGCAGGGCGCTGTTGCTGTCCGCCACTACCAGGTGTACCCGGCCGGTATAAATACCGTCAAGCGAACGGCGGTCGGGTACGCCGGTCAACTGCCCTTCGCTGCTGAGCCCTGCGCCGAAATACCCGATATCGCTGACAGGCAGCGAGGGATCCAGAAATTCTTCCTCTCCGGCCATCAGGTACGCCCAGATTTCCGAAAAGGCGCCGGGAGTTTCCGCACCGCTTTGCACGGGCGCCGGCGGCTGTTCCGGAACGGTGTTACCGCCGGACGCACAGGACGGAAAAAACACAACGGCTGCCGGCAATGCCAGCAGGGACATTACCGCACAGAAAAAAAAACGCCGGACGGTCTGCCCGTACCGGGAATGTATCGTTTGCTTGTTCATAAAAGGAATTATACCGGATTTTCGTTTTTCCGTCTTTGTGAATTTTTATTTATCTGCGGGCAGGGAACAAAAGCGGAAAATCCCGCGGCGCGTGCATGGGCGCACGGTTCCCTGCGGAATATGCATACAGGGAACCGTGTTTCCGCCGGTTTGCGTTTATTCTCCGGCGGTTTCCGTGGTCTGCGGGGCGGATGCGGCCGTTTCATCCGCTGATCCGCTGTCCAGCGTTTTCGGCAGAATCAAATTAAGCAAAATGCCGACAACCGTAGCCAACGCCACGCCGCCCAGCGAAAACTCAAACGAACCGCCGACCGTGAATTTAAGCATACCGCCGCCGATTCCAATCACGAGGATGACCGACGAAATGGTCAGGTTCCGTTTGTCTTTGTAATCGACGCCGCTTTCCACGATTGTACGCAGCCCGCTGGAAGCGATCAGTCCGTACAGCAGCATCGAGATGCCGCCCATCACCGGGCCGGGAATGGTTTGGATAATCGCGCCGAATTTGTGGATGAATGAGAGAATCACCGCGATGACCGCCGCGCCGCCGATTACCCATACGCTGTACACTTTGGTGATGGCCATTACGCCGATGTTTTCGCCGTAAGTGGTGTTCGGCGGGCCGCCCCAAAGCGCTGCCCATGTGGTGGCCAAACCGTCGCCGGTAAGCGTGCGGTGCAATCCCGGATCCTTATAAAAGTCCTTGCCGACAACTTTGGATGTGACCAGCGTATCGCCGAGGTGTTCGCAGATGGTGGCAAGGGAAACGATGATGAACGTAAGGACCGGCACGAACGAAAATTTCGGGATGGCGAATGTGGGCACGCCGAACCAGTCGGAGTCCTTTACCACGGAGAAATCAATAAAATGAAAAGCGGGGAAAAACATTCCCATAATCAGGGTGAACAGATAACCGCCTGCCAGCCCGATGAGGATGGAAAGCGTATTGAAAAAGCCTTTGAAGAAAATCGTGGCGATAATGGCGACCGAGAGCGTAAACAGGGCGATGGCGAAAGCCGGAAGCGAGTATTCCCCGTTGACGTACATGGCAGACTGCATGGCGGTCGGCGCAAGATTCAGCCCGATGACGATAATCACCGAACCGATAACCACAGGCGGCAGCGCCCGGTCCAGCCAGGTGGTTCCGGCCACTTTAATGATCAGGCCGACAAGGCTGTAGAATAAACCGGCGCAGAAGGCGCCGCCCAGTGCATAAGGCATTCCGTATGCGGATCCGATGCCGGTCAGCGCCGGTATAAAAGCAAATGAAGAGCCGAGGAAGGCGGGAACTTTGGCGCCGGTAATCAGGATGTAAAGCAGGGTTCCCGTGCCTGCCGTGAAAAGCGCAGTGGACGGGCTCAGTCCGGTTAAAAGCGGGACAAGAATTGTCGCGCCGAACATGGCAAACACATGCTGGAAGCTCAGCGGAATCCAGCGGGAAAGAGGCGGCTTTTCATGCACGCCGATGATACCTTTCGACATAAAATCCTCCGGTATCAGCTTACCACAAAAAGGCAGCGTTCCGCAATCAACGGCAGGGGAGTCGCCGGATCAGTCGGGATGTTTTTTCCCTGACCGGAAAAGCGGGTACAGTTTGTCTTCCAGATTGAATTTGCGGATTACCCAGGCCGCGATGCGCTGGTATGCAATCATGCCCAGAATGATGCCGCAGATAGCGGCTACGGACATCATAAGCGGCATAGCGCCTTCCGGCACCAGATCCCGGCAAAAGTACAGCAGCATCACCAGTACGGCGGCAGCTGCAATGGCCAGCAGAATATCCAAAACCGTTCCGGCTGCAACGAAAAGAAATGTGTTCAGTTTTTTTCCCATAAGCTATTCCGTTTTATCCGTTTTACCTGCATTCCGGTTTTCTTTTGCTTCTGCAAGAAATTGCCGGATAAATGAGCAGATTATGACAATTCCGCACACCACGATGGCACTGTCTGCGAGGTTGAATGTCGGCCACCGTTCAAATCCCAGAAAGCCGTATACCCGCACGTCGAGAAAGTCCACAACGCCTTCCGGGCGGAAAAACCGGTCAATCAGGTTTCCGGCGCCTCCGCCTATGATTCCCGCAATGCACCAGCGCTGCAGCCGGGTGAATTCCCGGTTGCGGAAATATACGCGCAGAATCACAGCCAGCACTGCGACAGGAAGCAGTCCGAAAACAATACCCCGCAGCGAGCGGGAAAGTCCGCTGCCCAGGGAAAACGCCGCGCCCGGATTGTACACGTGGATAATCCGGAATGCCCCGCCGAAAAATTCTGCGCCTACCGACCAGGCCGGGATGTTGGCCACGACAAGCTGTTTGGTCAGCTGATCCAGAATAATCACGGCGGCGGAGAAAATCAGCGGGATAAAGAGTTCTTTGCGCGAACCGGCCGACGGTCCGTCTTCTTTTTTCATCAGAATGAGTTTATCACAATCCCGTAGGAACATCAAGAAAAACGGTACGGAGGTTCAGTTCCGCAGCGATTTCGCGTTCCAAAGCTTTCAGCCCGAATGTTTCGGTTTGGTAATGGCCGCCGGCAATCACCGAAATACCGCTTTCCAAGGCAAGGTGGTATTGTTCGTGTCCGATTTCGCCGGTAATGAATAAATCGAGCCCTGCTTTCACGGCCTGCTCCAAATCACTGCCGCCGCCTCCGGAAACAATTCCCGCGCTGCGGATTTTTTCCGGTCCGAACGGCAGGATATGCGCCGGTTGTGCGCCGTCCGGAAACAGTTTTGCCAGTACGCGGTCCAGGTTTTCTTCTTCCGGGAAATCCCCGCACAGGCCGATGGTCATTCCCCGCCATTCGCCGAACGGGCGCAGCGATTCCGGCGTAAGCCCTACGGCCCGCGCAATGCAGGCGTTGTGGCCGATTTCCGGATGGGCGTCCAGCGGAATATGCGCCGCATACAGCGCAATTCCGGCGTCAAACAGTGTTTTGACGCGTCCGTAATGCGAACCGGTAAGCGGAACCGGTTCGCCCCAGAAAAATCCGTGATGTACGATCAGAATATCTGCGCCGGCTTCGGCGGCCCGCCGGATAGATTCCAGACAGGCGTCAACGGCAAACGCCGCTGTCTGCACGGGTGCGCGGGCATCTCCTGCCTGCAATCCGTTCCACGACGGATCTTTGCCGGCGTATTTTCCGGTTTCCAGACGGCGGTCCAGCCAGGCGCTGAGTTCGCTGACGTTCATTCTTGTCCTCCTGTGCGGAATACGCGGGGCATCCGGTTCCTCTGCGTAATCCATGAAATAACCCGCCCGGCGGTAAGCTGTGCGAGTTTCCTGTCTTTGTCCCGGGGAATGTGCAGAAGCGCTGCCAGCGCCGGGTCTTCCGCCGCCGTTTCACCTAATCCGAATGCCGTTTCTTTTCCCCCGGAAATCACGGTACCGGGAAGCGTTGCAGCCGCCGGCGGGAACGGCATATCAGGCCCGTCCGTATAGGCGCATCCGGAATCCGGTTCTGCAAAGGTTTTTACCCGGGATTCCGGAAGCAGATAAACGGAACCGGCGAAGCGCTGCGGATCCGCATTTACGGTGTCGGCAAGCGCCTGACAGGCGTCTCCTTCCGCTACCGCATACAGCGGCCTGCCGGGAAAACGTGCGGCAGCAAACGCCGCCGTGGCAGGAATGACGCGCCGCAGAATGCCGTACCGGACGCCGGTTTCCTGTTGTTCCGGCGTATACTCCGGCGCGCGGAGCGCGGTGACGGCGGTTTGCTGTAAATCGCGGAAAATCCGGATGTCCTGCGCAGCAGACGGATATACGCCGCGGCCGCTCCAGGCAGGAATCACGGCGGCAAAGCCTTTTTCCGCAGCTATGGCCGCTAAAGTCGGGCGGCCGAACCGTCCTGCCGGAAACCCGGAAAAATACAGCAATACGGGTTCATCCAGCGCGGCGGGTTTTTCGGGCTGGAAAAGAAAAAACGTATACCGGAATCCGTCTGCGGAATTTTCCCGTATGGCTTCGGTACGGATTTCCCGTCCGGGCAGGTACAGCGGTTCCGGAATCCAGCGGACCGAAAAAAAAGCCAGAACCGCCAATATTGCCAGCCCAAGCACGCTCAGCGCCTTTGTTCCGGCGGAGAACCAGTCGGACGGCAGTCCGCGCGCCAGACTGATCATCCGCCCGGTCTGCGAAAGCAGCACCAAGACGGTGAAGGCAAACAGCGGGAAAAACAGCAGGCGGGTTCCGGTAACCAGCAGTCCGGCGCAGAGAAAGACGGCCGGAACAGCCAGTACCGGAATTCCGCCGAGGGCGTGCATCCCGCGAAAAAACGGACGCAGCAGAATGGGAAGCAGCAGGGAGAAAACCAAAAGCCCGCCGATGAAAAAATCCGACATTTTCCGCCTCGTTATTTAAAAATACGCTGTCCTGTGATACAATTTTCCGGCTATGGCGAAAACAGACATGGAATTATCCCCGGAAGAAATTCTGTTCCGCATTCCGGAAGGGACAGTCGCACGGCTCCGTAAAACCGGCCCGCACGCAGAAATTATCGGCCAGGAACGGGCGGTTTGCGCCATCGACCTTGGTCTGCGCATCGACGCTTCCGGCTACAATATTTTTGTGATGGGCGCGTCCGGAACCGGCCGCAGAACCATTCTGACGGCGCTTCTGGAAAAATATAAAGGAAAAAAAGACGGTCTGCAAGACATTGTTTATGTCTATAATTTCCAGCGCCCGCTTGAACCGAAAGCGCTCTTTTTTCCTGCCGGCCAGGGCGGGGAATTCAAGCGGGATTTGCATACGGCGGTGGAAGCCATCCGCGGAAAAATTTCCGGATTGGGAAAATCCGACTCGTTTTCCCGGGAGCGGGAAAGTATTGTCCATGAAGCGGAATCGGAAGAAAGCGCGGTGCTTTCCCGGTTTGAGGCGGATGTTGCGGCGGAAGGATTTAAACTGATCCAGATTAAAGAAAATGATTCCAGCAGCATGGATCTGATTCCCGTCATCAAAGGGAAGGAAGTTCCGTTTGACGAGCTGCAAAAACGCGCCGCAGAAGGCAAAATTTCACCGGAAGCGTTGAATCAGCTGCGGGAAAAATATTACCGCTGTGTGGATGCAATGAACGCGCTGTTTAAAAAAATGGTGGAACGCCGCCGCGCCGTGGAAAAAAAAGTACGGGATTTACGCACGCAGCGGGCAAAACCGTTTATCGAAAAGGAAATTTCCCGGATACGGGAAAAATACGCGGCAGAAGCCGTTCCGGTTCTTTCCGGCGCGCCGGGCGGGACGGAAGCGGAGTTCGCCGGAAAGCCTGCCGAAGCGGCTGTTTCCCCGGACGCTGTCCGGCAGCAGGACATTGCGGCATTTTTGGAAGATATGCAGAATGACCTGACCGCCCATGCCTATATGCTGGTTTCCCGCTTTAAATCGCGGCGGCGGCGCGTTAATTTTTTCAGCCGTTATGAAGTGAATCTCTTCCGCGAATGCGCGCAGGACGGCGGCAGCCGCGTTGTGCAGGAAAAACTCCCGACATTTGCCAATTTGTTCGGCAGCATCGATTCGCGTGAAGAGACGGACGCTCCCCCGGCAGACGCCCATCTCCGGCTCCGGTGCGGCGCGGTGCACCGGGCTTTCGGCGGTTTTCTTGTACTCCGGATGCAGGATTTGCTTTTGGAAGAAGGCGCCTGGGCTTACCTGAAGCGCGTATTGCAGTCGGAAAAGATTGAATTCCAGAATCCGCCCGGCAGTATGCATTCCTCCAGCCTGATCAAACCGCATCCGCTTCCGGCTAAGCTGAAAGTGGTGATTATCGGCGGCGAAGGTTCTTATGATTTCCTGTATAACGAAGATCCGGATTTTCAAAAGCTGTTTAAAATCTGCGCAGCCTTTGACGATGAAATTCCGATGAATGAAACCAATCTGCTGGAATATATTTCGTTTATCGATGAGCGGACAAAAAAAGCCGGACTGCCGGAATTCACGGACGCCGGGCTTGCGCGCTTGCTGAAAGAAGTTGCGCGCGCCTCCGGTTCCCGGACAAAACTGTCGGCACGCTTTACCCAGGTTTCCGATTTGGTTTATGAAACCGCCTGCCGTTCCGGGAATCCGGCGGAACCGTCCGCGCCGCTTTCGGCAGAGGATGTAGCCGCGGCGGTCAGCCGGCGGGATTTTATGTACCGGCTGGATGAAGAACGCTTTTTAAACCGGATTGCCAGCCGGGAGATTATCGTCGAAGTTTCAGGCGGGCGCGTAGGAAAAGTGAACGGACTGGCGGTTTTGGACAGCGGCTACCACGAGTTCGGGATTCCGGTTGTGGTGACGGCGCAGGCCGGTCCGGGCGATAAAGGTATCATCAATATTGAAGGTGAAGCCGGGCTTTCCGGTGAGATTTACGACAAAGCACATCTGATTATCCAGGGTTTGCTGTGCCGGAAATACCTGCGCAGTGTTCCGCTTTTTTTAACCGCCAGTGTTTGTTTTGAGCAGTCCTACAGCGGCATCGACGGGGATTCCGCTTCCTGCGCGGAATTTTTTGCCCTTGTTTCCGCAATTTCCCAGATTCCGCTTGCGCAGGGGATTGCCGTAACCGGCAGTTTGAATCAAATGGGCGACGTCCAGCCGGTCGGCGGGATTCCGCAAAAGATTGACGGCTTTTTTGAAACCTGTTCGGTGCTCGGATTAACCGGGACGCAGGGCGTCATTATTCCCCGGCGGAATCTGGACGACCTGATTCTCTCTGACCGGCTGGAGCAGGCTGTACAGGAAGGCCGTTTTCACATTTGGGCGGTGCATACGGCGGATGAGGCGCTGGAAATCATTTCCGGCCAGGACAGCGCCGCCATTACCATCAAAATGCGGGATGCGCTGGAAAAATACGCAGAAACTATGCGGGAACTGAAAGCGGGGCGCTGACAGGGTATGGAACAAAATAACGCTGTTGAAACAGAAAAAATCCGATCCGCTGTGCACATGGGGCTTCCGCTGTCGATTACCACGTACACCTTTCCCCGGCAGGTTGAATTGTACGTGGATCAGGTGCTGTCCGTTTTTTTAAACGAACTCCACCATCCGGAAATGAAAGATTTTCTGGCTTATATGATCAGCGAGCTGGCCACAAACGCAAAGAAAGCGAACACCAAGCGCGTGTACTTTGAAGAAAAAAAACTGAACATCCACGACGAAAAAGACTACGGAATCGGCATGCGCTTTTTCAAGGCGGACACGCTGGTGAATATCCAGCATTATTTGCAGCTGCAAAAAGAAAAAGGCTTGTACGTGCGGATTGTGCTGCAGCATTCCGAAGACAGCATTCTGCTGGAAGTACGCAACAATTCAGAACTGACGCGGACGGAATTCAAACGCATTTTTGATAAAATTGCGCGTTCGCGGCAATATACGGCGCTGGAAGAAGTTCTGCCGAAAGTGTTCGACGACAACGAAGGCGCAGGACTCGGCCTGATTATTTCCATTCTGATGATGCGGAAAATCGGCGTTCCCGGCGAAAATTTCTTTGTGCTGGTGGAAAACGGGGAAACCATCATGCGCGTGATTGTGCCGCTGCAGAATGTCCGCGAGGAAAAGGCGAATCTGTACGAACTGAGCAAGCAGATTGTTGCGTACATCGACACCATTCCCAAATTCCCGGATAACATTATGCGCATTGAGCGCCTTTTGGATGATCCGGCGTCTGATATTGTGGATATTGCGCTGAATCTTGGCAACGACGTGGCGCTGACTGCCGATCTGCTCAAACTGGTGAATTCCGCTTCATTCGGTCTCCAGCAAAAAATTACCGGAATTCTGGATGCAGTGAAACTTGTGGGGACGCGCGGAATCCGCAACCTGCTGTATTCCATCGGTGTGATGAATCTGCTGGGGGACCAGTCTTCGGAAGTGCAGGGGGCGCTGTGGGATCATTCGTACCGGACTGCGTTCTGCGCCTGCTGGCTGGCCCGGCATAAAACACGCAAAGCCGGCCTGGTGGATGTATCTTATGTCTGCGGACTTTTGCACGATTTGGGGAAAATTGTAATATCCCTGATGTATCCCGATCCCGCGCTGAAAGAAAAAATCCTCAGGGTAAAGGATTTGCGGCACATTCCCGACGAAGTGTTTTCGGTACTGCTTTCCGACGCCAGCCATCCGGAAATCGGGGCAGCGTTGGCAGAGAAATGGAATTTCCCGCAAATGATTGTTGCTTCCATCCGCTGGCATCATGAACCTGCACATGCGCCGGAAGCGTTTCAGGAAATTGTGACACTGGTTTCGTTTGCCGATATGATGGTGCATTTCCAGCGTCAGGATATTGCATTTTACCAGATACCCGCGGATTTTCTGCAAAAGTTTGCCATCCCCAGCGAAGATGCGTTTCAGAGCCTGTGCGCCGCGCTGGATGCGGAATTTGCCGCTGATTCCGGCGCTTCCTGACGCAGGCTGCGTGTCCAGGCTTCCATCAGGATGCCGAATGCCACACCGACATTCAGGGAAGCTTTTATGCCGGCCATCGGAATCGAAACCCGTGCTTCCGCTTTGTCCAGCGCTTCCGGACTGACGCCCAGCTCTTCTGAACCGATAACCGCGATGCCCTGTCTTGGAAAGCGGAAATCCGCGATGGGCGTGCCGCCGGTTTCCAGTGCGAAAAACGGCAGATTGCCGGGGAGTTCTTCCAGCGTTTTGGATTCCCAGGGCAGGTATTCCGTGCAGCCCATTGCAGACCGGCGCGCACGGGGATGTTCCGGCGGCGCACAGCCGGGGGAAACATAAAGCCGCTCTGCGCCGAAAGCTTCCGCAGTCCGGAATACGGAACCGACGTTGAATGGGGACCGGATGTCTTCCAGAAACACGCAGACGCCCGGATAAAAGAAGCGGGAAACCGTTTGCGGTGTGTATGCTGCGGAACCCTGTGCCGTGCGCTCCGGATGAATCAAATCCCATTCGGCAGGGAATGTCCCCGCCGCCTGCAGCAGCGTATTGCGGACAGCGTTGCACAACCGGAGCCGCAGCGCCTGCTTCCCGGCGGTTTCCGTTTCTGCGGAACCGGCTGCCGCGGAAGAAACGGCGGCGAACCGTGCAGACAGCGTTTCGATTCCGGTTTTTCCGGCGGCGGAAATTTTAGGATCCGAGGCAGCAAAACGGCACAGCGTCAGGAAATCCGCATCGCTCATCCGCTCTGTATCCGGGCTGGCAGAAGCAACAAGACGCCGCTCGAATTCCGCCAGCAAAAGGAGGATTTTCCGCCTCCTTTGCCCAGGCTGCAGTTCTGCCAGCTTCCGGACGGGATACATACTGTGCCGGTTCAGCCCAAGAAAACCTGACCGGCGTTGTCAATTGCCAAAATTGTTTTACATTCGGAGCAACGGAACCGTCCGGATTTTGTGGCCTTGAGCTTTTTGGAACAAATGGGGCAGGAAAAGATTTTGGGAAATACTTCCCGGGTGCTTTCGCTTTTTGCCTCCGAAAAAAAACGGACGGCTTCTTCCATGGAGTCTTTAACGTTGAAAAATTGCGAAAATCCCAGCAGCTGGAAAACTTCGTACACTTTTGGCTGGATGTCCAGAAGCACCACGTCGCCGCCTTTGGGTTTTACGGTTTTCAGGAATACCGTGAATGACCCGATCCCCGTGGAGGAAACGTAGTTCAGCGCGGCACAGTTGAAAATCAGCTTGTGGAAACCGGCGTCGACAACGCGGGAAACCCGTTTTTGAAAAAAACTGGAATTGTAAGTATCGATATAGCCATTCAGATACAGGACGATGCATTCCGGAACGGCCTCTACTTTTTCCAGCCGTATTTTCAGACTGTCGTCTTTTTCTTCTTCAAACCCGGGAACAATGTTTTCATTATCCATAGGGATAGTATAACAGAAAAACGCCGGGAGGTACACCTTTTTATCTTTATCCGGCGGTTCTTGGCGTCCATCCGCAGTCCGGTGTGAGAATGCAGCCGTTGAGGCAGAAGTCGGAAAGCAGCCGCATACCCAGACTGGCGGCCGCTTCTGCCGGAATCAGTTTCCCGCCGGGGATTTTGGCTGCCAGTTGGGCGCGGGTTTCCGCTGTCAGATATTCGGTGTCGGTGAATCCGGGGCAGATGCCGGTGCAGCTGATGCCTTCCGCGGCGTAATTTTCCGCTACAGACCGCACCAGGCTGGATATGCCGGTTTTGGCCGCAGCGTAGGCGGCATTGGTGGCAAATCCCCGTACAGCTTCGGTCCGGGTGCCGCCGAACAGCAGGATCCGTCCCCAGCGCCGGCTCCGCATTCCGGGAAGGGCGGCAGAAACGGCGGCGCCCGGCACAGCCAGGTTGGCAAATACGGTTTGCATCCATTCTGCGCCGCTGGTTTCGTGCAGCGGTTTCTGCAAAAACGGTCCGCGCACCACGCAGAGAACATCCGTATGGGCCGCCGCCGCCGTGAGGTCCGGTAAACAGGCCGGGTCGTCCAGATTCAGCGGAAGAAAAACCGCCGCGTGCCGTTCCGGTGCAGGATTGTCCTTGGCCGGAAAAGGATTATGCCGTCCGATGACGGAAACTTTTCCGCCTGCATCCAGGAGTTTTTTTGCCAGCGCTGCGCCGATTCCGCCGGTTCCGCCGATGACCAGAATGCGTTTTCCGGAAAAAACCGGCGGCGTTTCCGCTTGTTGTTTCATCCGTTTACTATAGCCGCTTCCTATTGACACAACAAGAGGAAAAACGAAAATGGATATATGAAACCTTTGTCGTGTGCGGTGGTTCTCTGCCGTCCGGAAGAAAGCCGGAATGTCGGTTCTGTATGCAGGGCCATGAAGAATATGAATGTTTCCGATTTACGGATTGTAGGGAACCGTTCGGATTTTGATGAAAACCAGGTGAAAACCCTGGCGCTCGGCGCTTTCGATATATGGGAAAAAGCCGCGTTTTTTCCGCCGGATGCCGGAGGGCTTGCGCAGGCGGTCGCCGACTGTTCGCTTGCGGCAGGTACAACCCGGCGGAAGGGCAAACGGCGCAAAGCCTTCGGTTTGACGCCGGAACAATTCGCATCCCAGGTGGCCGTTTCCGGGGCGGATGCCAAAATTGCCGTCGTATTCGGCAACGAACGCACCGGGTTGACCGACGAAGAGCTGGACGTCTGTTCCCTTTCGGTGTCGATTCCCGCCAATCCTGATTTCGCCTCGCTCAATCTTTCCCACGCGGTACAGGTGATGCTGTATGTACTTGTCCGGAAACTGGATACGCGTCCAAGGGGTTACGAGCCGGTTCCGCTCGGACGGCTGAAAGATGCCGTTTCCGGTATTGCGGCAGATATCCGCAGAATCGGCCTTTACAAATATGCCGGGGGCGAGGACAACGCGCGGTTTTTGGAAGAAATTTTTGCGCGTGCATTGCTTTCGGAACGGGAGCTGCGGCGGCTGGAAAATTTGTTCCGCAAAATTTCGTTTATCAAAACAAAAACTGACCCCGGCGGCTAAAACACGATGGCGTCTGCGGAAATTTCTTCCTCCTGCGTTTTGCAGGCCGCGCGGGCGACGCAGTTTTGCAGCTGGCGGATGTTGCCGGGCCAATCGTATTCCGATAGTTTATCCAGCGCGTCCAGTGAAACGGTTTTGCCGGTTTTTTTCAGCAGGCCGGATAAAAATGCAGGAATGTCTTCCGGGCGTTCCCGGAGGGGCGGAATTTCGATGCGGAGAATGTCCAGCCGGTACAGCAAATCCGCGCGGAATGTCCGGCAGTGTACGGATTCCTGTAAATCGCGGTTTGTGGCGCAAATCAGCCGGAAATCCGTTTTGACGGGGGTTTTGGCGCCGAGGCGGTAAACTTCCCGTTCTTCCAGCACGCGCAGCAGTTTCGGCTGCAGGCAGACGTCCATTTCGCCGATTTCATCCAAAAACAGCGTACCGCCGGCGCATTGCTCAAACAAGCCTTCCCTGTCCCCGGCGCCGGTGTAGCATCCCTTCGTTGTACCGAAAAGCAGGGAATCGATGATGCTTTCCGGCAGCGTACTGACGTTCTGTGCCCGGAACGGATGCTGTTTTCTTGCGGAGTGAAAATGAATGGCCCCGGCTGCGCGTTCTTTCCCACAGCCGGTTTCGCCGAGAAGCAGGACGTTAAAATCCGTTTCCGCCGCCTGCCGCAATTCCCGGCGCAATTTAACCGCTGCGGGGCTGATGCCTTCCGGATAACAGCCGGGAACAGAAAAATCTTCTGCGGCCGGGGCGTCCGCACCGGAACCGTCTTGATTCCGTTTTTGCACTGCCGCAAGCTTTTCCCGGATAACGTCCCTCTCCGGCGGAAAAGGGAAAACGGCGTCCGGAGGCGGTGCATTCGGGGGAAGCTGGAAAAAGAAATCCGTTTCCCGCGTCAGAACATAAACCGGAATATTTTTCCGGAGCGTCCGGATTTTCCGCATCGTTTCCGGGAAGTACTGGTTCGGAACATCCACATCGAGAAAAACGACATCCGGGGAATCCGTTTTCAGGTTTTTTTCCAGCGCGCGCCGGCTGGCGGCATGGATGATGTGCAGGAAATCCCCGGTTTCCTGAAGGAAACGGTCTGCATCCGTTTTACGGGCGCTTAAATACAGCGTTTTTAGTTTTTCATCCACAATTTGTTTTCCCGTAACTTTTGGTATTACCACCATTATCCACCGGTTCCGGGAATTTGGCAAACGGTTTTTTCTTTTGTGTTGCTACGCTTCCTTGTTTTTCCGCAGCCGGTAAAAGGCCAGGAGGATTTTGTACCAAAGATACGGAAAAATCCGGAAAATCCGCAGCGGGTTTTTTAAGATTTGCGGCAGATATTCCAGACCGGCCTGGAAAAGCGCCGGGGACGGCCGTTTTTTCCGTTCGGCAAAAATATCGAGAATCGACGCATCCCACAGGAAAATTCCTTTAGGCAGGCGGCTGCGGTTGCGGTAAATCCAGTTTTGCTTGCCGGGAATGCCGCTTCCGACCAGTACGAGGGAAGGTTCCGCTTTGGCGATGGCGGTCTTGATGTTTTTTTCCATGCTGCGCGGATAAAATCCCGGAATGCGGCCGACAATCCGCAGGGAAGGAAATGTGGAGCGGATGTTTTTTTCGGCTTTTTGCAGGCTTAAATTCCGGCTGCCGAAAAAATACACGGTTTTGAGGTATTTTTCCAGCGTCCCCATGACAGCGATGATGAATGGAAACGGTTCATAGCGGACTGGCGTTTTTTTGTGCAGGAACTGCGCGCCGCCGATTAAGGATTTGGAAGTCGGAAGAACCAGTGCGGCTGACTCCAGCATAGCACGGAATTCACTGTTGCGGCGGGCCCGGAGAATGTCCCACAGGCTGACCAGCATGATTTGCCGCGGCCCGTCGCCGGGTTCATCCAGCAGGCGCATGATGGTTTCATCGATATCCTCCGGCCGCAAAATATCCAGAAAAAGATCCAGGAATTTTATCCGTTCAACAGCCATGTTGCCTGCTCCGTGATTGCGTTCTGGACGGCAGCCAGTCCGTACAGGGCAGCCGTTTCCGCACGCAGAATGTTTGTATGAAAATGAATTTCCTGAAACCCGCATGAAGCGAGGATTTCCCGTTCTTCCGGCGTCATGCCGCCTTCCGGTCCGACTGCCACTACAGCTGCCGGCGGCTGGCGGTCCGGCGTTTTTGCCGGTTGCTGCGCCGCGCGGATACATTCATGTACGGTTTTGCCGGATCCGGGAATTTCGCTCAGCATAAACCGGAGTACGGTTCCGTGTTCCGGTTCTGCCGTGCGCAAAGCCTCCGGGAGTTTTTCCGGTAAAACCGGTGCGGGGATTTCCGTAGCCACCGGCGACCCGCTCTGCTGGCGGGCTTCCCTGGCGATGCGTTCCCAGCGCGGATTTTTTTCGCCGGGTTTTACGGAAGGCACGCAGCGTCTTCCGGCCACGGGAAGCAGCGTCTGTACGCCGGTTTCTGCTGCCTGCCGGACAACCAGATCCATCGCCTTGGTTTTCAGCAGCCATTGCAGGAGGATGATCCGCGGCATCTGTGCGGAATTTTCTTCCTGCGGCAAAAGTCCGGAAGACGAAAGCACAAGGACTTTCGCTGTCCGGTCCGCTTTTTCAATTTTGAATGGCCGGAGAATTCCGTCCGGCAGGCGCACGTGAATCACCGCGCCTTCGCTTTCCCGGCGGACTTCTGCGATGTAATGGTATTCCCGGCCGGAAATCTTCAGGCGTCCGTTGTTATCCGGGAATTCCCTGGCGAGGAATTGCTTCATTCGTCCCCGCCAGACGGACTTTCCGCCTGGATTTCCTGTACGGTTTTTGTTGCGGAAATGAGTCCGGCTATGTCGTTCTGCTTCAGCAGGTCAACCGCCGCCCGCAGCTGGACATCGTATTCCAAATCATAGAGCGGCGCAGTATGCGTGCGGTAATACTCCTGCATAACCAGCCGTTTCAGGATGGGAAGGTTTGCAGGATATTTTTCCTGCAGCGTTTTGGCGAACGTTTCTGCCATTTGCGGCGTAAGATCCGGATTCTTTTCTACAAAATCAGCAATTTCCGTTGTGTTCAGCAATTCTGAAAGCGCTTTTTCTTCGTCTTCGGTCAGCTCCGGGAACGAAACGGCAAGATCCGGCGGAATGCCCTGCTTGTCGATGTTTGCGCCGCTGGGCGTATAATAACGGGCAACGGTGATTTTCATCATGTCGTTGTTGAGCAGATCCAAAACCTGCTGCACGGAGCCTTTGCCGTATGTTGTTTCGCCGACCAGATACGCGCGTTTGTGGTCTTTCAGCGCGCCGGCGAGGATTTCGGAAGCGCTGGCAGAACCTTTGTTGATCAGCACCACAACCGGAATGCCCGGCGCAATTTCCGTTTTTCCGCCGGAAGCGCTGAAAGTCCGGTTTTCAAAGGGGATTCTGGAGCGTGTGGATACAATGGTTCCGCTTTCAAGGAATTGGTCGGCTACGTTGATGACGCTGGTAATCAGTCCGCCCGGATTATTCCGCAGATCCAGAATCAGCGCAGAAAAGTTTTCTGCGGCAAAAGCCTGCAGCGCTTCCCGCACCTTGTCCGGCGTCAGCGGCGTGAATTCCACAATCCGCAGATAGCCGGTTCCGCCTTCCATCATTTCGTATTTGACGGTGGGCACTTCGATAACCGCCCGGGTCAGCGTTACCGGAAATTCCATCGCCTTGCCGCGGCGGATCAGAACCTGCACGTCCGTGCCCGCCGGGCCGCGCAGATGGCTGAGGACTTCTTCCATCGTGATTTCGGATGTGTCGGTTCCGTTGATTTCTATAATGAGATCCCCGGCCTGAATGCCGGAACGTGCGCCCGGCGTACCTTCGATGGGGGAAGCGACTTCCACATAGGCCGGTTTTTCCGGCGTGGAAACCAGCGGCTTCATGATGGAAAGCCCTACGCCGCCGAAAGAACCCTGTGTGGTGTCGTTCAGGCTGGTGCGCATGGCGTCTTCGCTGTCGATATACGATGTGTACGGATCTTCCAGATTTTCCAGCATTCCGCGCAGTGCGCCTTCATACAGGATGCGTGCATCCACTTCATCCACATAGTGGTTTTGCACATAAGAGAAAACGTATTCAAAAATTTGCAGGTAACGGGAAATTTCCGCCGGCGAGTTTTCTTTTTTGGAAGACTCTTCCGCCAGAAGCGACGGGGCGGCGGTGAAAAAGAGGAAAAGCGCAGCGGCAAAAACGGCTGCGCCGATCCAGATGTGTTTGCGTTTCATCTTTCTATTGTCGGAAGAACATTCCGGTTTGTCAAGAACGGCCGCCGTCATTCGATGACGAACGTTCTTCCTTCATGCAGGAAAATCGCGTGCGCAAGATAGCGGCGGATGGCTTCCACAAACACGCGGCGCTCCACGTCTTTGCCAAGGTCGATAAACTGCTCGATGGACTGCGTATCGGCGACACGGATAACGTCCTGAAAGATAATCGGCCCCTGATCCAGATCCTCCGTGGCAAAATGCCCTGTAGCGCCGATGATTTTTACGCCTTTTTTCCATGCCTGATGATAGGGTTTTGCACCCTGAAATGCCGGCAGGAAGCCGTGGTGGATATTGATGACGCGGTTTTTCCATTTCCGGCAAAAATCGCCGCTCAAAACCTGCATATAACGGGCAAGTGTGACAAGATCGATATTGTACTCTTCCAGAATTCCGTTCAAATCCGCTTCATAGGCGGCTTTTCCTTTGTTGGGGTCAACCTGATAGAAAGGAATATGGAAGGAAGTGGCGATATGGGCAAGATCCGGGTGGTTGGAAATAATGACCGGAATGTCGCAGTCCAGATCCCCGTCCGCGTGTTTCAGCAGGATTTCGTACAGGCAGTGGCTGGTTTTGGAGACCAGAACCGCAACCCGCTTTTTTATGGCGTTGTTGTAAATGTGCCAGTCCAGGCTGTATGTTTCGGCCACGCGGGCAAAGTGCTTTTTGAACTCTTCTTCAGAGAATTCTGCGCCGGGATTCCCGCCGGAAGCAGAAAAAGAAATCCGGCAGAAGAACATGCCGATGTCGGTAGCGGTATGCTGGGCAAGATTCAGGATGTTGCCGCCATTTCCGGCAATACAGCCGGTGATTGCCGCGATAAGCCCGCTTTGATCCGCGCAGGAAACCGTCAGGGTGTATGTGTCGTGCAATGCCATGGAAGAAGCATATACAACTTTGGCAACTTAATCAATTGACAGGCGCGTTGCAGACCCGTGCCCGCCCGCGTTTCAGGCGTTCAAGTCCCTTTCCTTTCTACGGAGAAGTATCCCGGAAGCCGGACTTGGGCACCGGCGCTTAACAGTGCGCCTCCCTGATTGCCGGAGCGGTAGAGACAGCGCGTTTACGGCAATCGGTGGCTTCGCTGCACCAAAGGTTACACCGTAGACAAAACAGGCTTTCGGCGCATTTTCCGGCACGCCCTCCCGATTGCCGTACGCGCTGTCTGTGTATGACCCGGGGAAAAGGCGCGATATACAAGCGCCGGTGCGCGCCCGCCGGGCTTTCTTTTTTTTTGAACAGGGCGTATGATACCGCGCATGGAACAGCAAATGGCAAACGCAAACAGGAAAGTCTGTACATCCGTCCCGAAGGCAGGCATCATCGGTGCGGAACAGCAGGAAGTGGACTTGCTCCGGGAAAAACTGACCGGCGTGCGGTTTTTTGAATCCGCCGGTATGCCGTTTTGGGAAGGCGAATTGGGCGGCGTGCCTGTTGCGGTGGCGCGCTGCGGCGTCGGGAAAGTAAACGCCGCCATGTGCGTACAGATTCTGGCTGACCGATGCGGCGTTTCGGCCGTCCTCAATACCGGTTCGGCGGGCGGAACGGATTCTTCGCTGGGAGTTCTGGATATGGTCGTTTCCTCGGATGCCGTGTTCCATGATGTGGACGTCCGCACATTCGGCTATGCGCAGGGACAGGTTCCCGGGACACCTTCGCCGTTTTTCGTTGCAGACGGAGCCATGCGCCGCGCCGCGCTGCAGGTGTTTGCCGGTTTGGATGCGGAATTTTACGCTGCCCTGGAACAGGAGGCGGCTTCCGTCCTGGCTTCCGGCTGTCCGCAGGAAACCCCGCCCGCAGATCCGCATTTGCCGCTGCGCCGTCTGCCGCGGATGAAAGAAGGCCGTGTGGCTTCCGGCGATCTGTTTGTTTCCGACGAGGGCGTGCGTGCAGGAATCGTTTCCGCTTTTTCCCCGGCCTGCGTAGAAATGGAAGGCGCGGCGGTCGCCCAGGCAGCCTGCGCCAACGGTCTGCCGTTTTTGATTTTGCGGAATATTTCCGACTTAGCCGGAAACGGTTCCGGCCTTTCTTACACGGATTTTTCGTGGTGGGCTTCCCGGATCAGCGCCGCCGTGGTTTTGCGGATGCTGGGCGTCGCGGAATCCTGGCTTCCGCGCTGATTCCGCATAAACCGGTCCTGCGTCCGCGGGAATGCTGCAGCCGGTTTACTCCGCCGGAACCCAGTCCGCCAGTCCGCCGTTTTCTTCGATCACACAGGAAGTGTTGTCGGGATAAAACACGGTGATGGTCGGATTCCGCACCAGACAGTCCAAATGGATGAGGGCGTCGGCGTCGTTGTCGTAATTCGTGCCGATGGCAAAATGGCAGGTGCGGAAAGCTTTTTCGTCTTCCAGCATATTGCCCCGGATTTCCGCAGCCGGATTGAGGCCGATGCCCAGTTCTCCCAGGCTGCGGGCGTTCTTCCTGAGCTGCGCAGCTTCCTCTGCCGGAATTTTCCCTTCTGCCGCCAGTTCGTCCGCTTTTTTTTCGCCGGCTTCCACCGCTTCACGCAAAAGCTGCGCTTCGGTTCCGCCGGTGATTTCGGCTGCAAATCCGTTTTCGTATACCACACGCACCGGCGTTTCTGTAATGCGGTCGCCTCCGGTAAGACTGACTGATCCGTCAAATACGATAACGCCTTCACTTTTGCCGGGAAGCGGGCTGATGTATACTTCGCCTGCGGGAATATTCCCGCCGCTGCCTCCGGTCCTGAAGTTGCCGTCATCGCAGAACGGCTTCCGTCCGGTTACCGGTACGGTAATGTCGGTTCCTCCCGGCGAAGTAACGCGGATAAACGAAGCGCCGGTGAGCGCCCGGCAAATTGCCTGGCAGCGTTTTTGCAGGAGGGCATAATCGATGCCGGCCGTGCGGCAGAACATATCGACGGTGATTCCCGGCGTCCAGATTGCGCGCAGGTTTTTCTTTTCATCCATGAGATAATGGAAAATGTGGTCGATTTTCCGTCCGTCCGCGCCTGTCAGCGGTTTTTCCATACAGACCCGGTCTTTGCCCATTTTGTTGGCGGAAACAGAAGCGCAGACGTCCGGTTCGCTGCCAAAAGCTGCCAGCGCCGCACGGTTAGCGTAATCCAATTGGGTTTTGACCGGCTGGAAAACCAGCGTTGCTTCCGCGCCGGTTTTCCGGCTTTCTTCATACAGTGCGCGGCTGATAGCTTCCACATCCGGCTCCGGATTGGTCAGGATCAGCACTTGTTCTCCGGGGCGGACGGCAAGCACATCGCGGACAACGGTGTGCGCCGCTTCGGAAATGGTTTGCGGATGGTTCATGCCGGAATTGTATCCCCGCAGGAAAGGAAAAGCAAGAGCCGCGTGCGTTTATTTGCGCCGTGCGGCGGAATGGCGCCGCGCCGTACCGCCGGATTTTTTGCGCGCTGCCGGCAGACTGGCTTTGCTCCGTTCGGCCTGCTGCCGTTTGCTCAGCTGTTTCAGTTCTTCAATCTTCTCCGGATCATAAAAACCGTCTTTCCAGTTAAAGCGGGAAATATTCTGCAGCGGCAGCCCTTTCCGCCAGGAATCCATCACTGCCCGGAATTCTTTCCGCGACGAAAGCGCGTTGGAAAAGTCAAAAAGCAGGCGGGTGAATCCCAGCCGGTCCAGCAGCGTTTTTTTGTCGGCAATGGAATACGGAATTTCCGGCACTACGACGGAACCGTCTCCCGGACGCGGAACAAGCCGGAAAACTTCTTCCCGCTTGTTGGAAAACCAGCGGAACCCGTAGCTCTCCGACGGATCAAAGCGCATACGGAACAGCGCCGGATACGCAAACACCGGCAGAATGACTTTCCTGCGCTCTTCCGGAGAAAAAACGCTTTCCAGGTTTTTGCGGGAATTTTCGTACGGTGAAATAAAAGCCTCTGCGCCCTGATTCTGTAACCACGCCGCAGCCCGGCTGTTGAATGCATACAAATACGGGCCGGCTGCAATACAAAGCGGCCCGCTTTCTGTTTTCTGCGCGGCGGCCCGCAGGATCCCGAGGTGGGCGGGGTTATTCGCAACAAACAGCCGGTAACCGGCCTTTACCAGTTTTTCCACCAGCTCTTCCGTTGCCGCCTCTTCCGCCTGCGGCAAAAAAGGCGGAAGCGTGAGGACGCACTGCTTTTTGGAAACCGGAACGGCTTGCGCGCCTCCGGATGCGGATTTTTCCCCGTTTTCTGTCTTTCCGCCGCGCAGGAGAAAAGCGGCTGTTGCCGGCGTCAGGTCTACCAGAATGCGCACCGGCTTGCACACCAGCGCCTGGTAAAAATCGGCAGGTGAAGAAACCTGCACATATACGCCTTCAGGAAACGGATCCGGGCGTTTTCCTTTGCCCGTTTTTTTTGGCGCTGCGTTCCGGGTTTCCGTATGCGCAAAAAGCGCCGTCGGCGGAAGTTTCCCGTCTCCCGGCTGGCTGCGGTATTTGGACAGGCTGTGCGGCAATACGTGCGGATAGCGCTTTGACATATTCTTTGTCTGCAAAAGATAGACTTTATCCCCGGTGGAAAATCCGGCAGGAATATCGATCCAGCGGACGCCGTTTTCCGTGCGCACCGTTTTTATCTTCCAGCTTTCACGCAGTTCGTCGTTGCTTTTATGCAGCCGGACGGAATCCCCGGCTTCCGGGTCGTATCTTCCGCCGGAAAGGGCGGCAAGCACGGTCTTTCCGCCCTGCGTTTTCCCGCCTTCTGCCGCACCGGCGCTTTTTGTCCGGATTATGGAGCCGAGAAAAATTCCGGTTCCGCCGGGCTGGTCCGGATTCAGGACATTTTCGGCTTTTCCCGAATCGTACCAATAGCGGGTTTTTGCCCGCGCAAAATCGTCTGCCAGAATGCGTTTTGCGGTTTCCGCCGCCGCTTTGCGGTCTTCTTCCCAATGATCCATCATGTAGCGGTATGCCGACACGACAGTGCCCACATACTCCGCACTTTTCATCCTTCCTTCAATTTTGAAGGAATGCACGCCGCTTTGGATCAGATCCGGGATGCGGTCAATCAGCTGTAAATCGTGCGGGGAAAAAAAATAGCCCGACCGTCCGCTTTCGTTTTCCGCCGTATAAAGCCGCCGGCACGCCTGGGCGCACATGCCGCGGTTGGCCGATTTTCCGCCCAAATAACTGGAAAACAGGCAAAGGCCGGATTCGCTTACGCACAGCGCGCCGTGGACAAACACTTCCAGTTCGCAGGATGTTGCGGCTTTGATTGCGCGGATTTCTTCCAGTCCGAGTTCGCGGGAAAGCACGACGCGGGAAACCCCGGCGCGGCTCAGAACGTTGACGCCTTTTGCCGAGCTGATATTCATCTGCGTAGAGGCGTGAACCCGGAGTTTGGGGAAATATTCCCGCGCCAGTGCGAGTACGCCGAAATCCTGGACGATGATGCCGTCCGGCCCGGTTTTGTTGAGGTAAGCAAGGAAGCGGTACATGCGTTCCAACTCTTTTTCTTCGATGACGGTATTCACCGCGACAAAGAGTTTTTTATTCCGCTTATGGAGGGACTCCACGGCCGCTTCAAACTGCGCCCAAGTGAAGTTCGGGGAGCGCATTCTTGCATTAAAGCTCCGCAGTCCCATGTAGACTGCGTCTGCCCCTTCGCCGATGGCGGCGTCCAAAGCTTCCGGATTTCCTGCCGGCGCAAGTAATTCTGCCATATGCACAGCATACGGGTTTTCCCCGCTTTACACAACCCGCCGCATCTGATAGACTGGCAGGGTAAACCGAATCCGCCGGCGTGGTGAAATGGCATACACGGCAGACTCAAAATCTGCTGCCTGCGAGGGCGTGTGGGTTCAAGTCCCACCGCCGGCATTCTCCTGATACACTTTTTTTCCGTACTGTTCCTTTCTTTTCCGAAACATTGTATACTCCGCGTATGGATCCGAACGGGGTGAAAGAAGCCCTTCTGGGGCTGGAAGACTGCGGCGCAGATTTTTCTGTTGTATTTTCCGGTAAGGCAAGCAAAAAGGTGAACGGCCTGTACAAGCCGTATTCGCGGGAAATTGTCCTGCATAACCGGAATTTTGAAAACGACAACCAGCTGATGTACACTGCCGTGCATGAATATGCGCACCATATCCAGTGTACGGCGGCCGGGGGCGAACTTTCCCCGCGCCACCATACGGCTGAATTCTGGGCTTGTTTTCACGGGCTGCTGAAAAAAGCGGAAGAAGCCGGGCTGTATACCATCGGTACGGAGGCTTCGCCCGAGCTTGCCGCGCTGACGGAAGAAATCCGCGAAAAATGCCTGCGGGAAAACGGACGCATTATGCGCGATCTGGGCAAATTGCTGGAAAAAGCGCACCGGCTTTGTGCGGAAAGCGGCGTCCGGTATGAGGATTATGTTGACCGTGTGCTTTGCCTTCCCCGGACAACCGCCCGTGCCGCCGTGCGCGTTGCTTCGCTCGAGCTGGATGCTTCCATGGGTTATGAAGCGATGAAAGTGGTTGCCGCCCAGACTTCGCCGGAAAAGCGGGAAAAGGCTGTCCGCCTGATTTCACAGGGTGAAAGCCCGGATACCGTGCGGGCTTCTTTGTCTGCGGCCGCGGCTGCGGCTAAAGAAAAAAGCCCGAAAGAGCGGTTGGAGCAGGAAAAAGAACGGCTGGAGAAAAATATCGCCCGCCTGACCGCGCGGCTGGAGCACGTGGAACAAAGCCTCGCTTCTTTGTCCTGATTCCGGTGCGCGCCGGAAATCCCGCAGCGGGGTAAAGCGCCGCGTATTTCCTGCCGATACTGAAAACGAAATTTTCCGTTTTCGCACGAGGTATTGCCATGAAACTGCTGCGGACGATTTTGTTCGCTGTTTTTGCTG
>JADIMS010000111.1 GCA_017694555.1 Candidatus Avitreponema avistercoris | reverse complement strand
GCCCAATACCAAACGGGTGTCGGATACCTTTGAGATTTCTTCCGATACGTCAACGGGAACAATCGTGCGTGCGTTTTTCAAGTTAAAGGATGCGGAACGGGATAAAACGGGGGAATAACGGTGAAAACATCGGAATTGGCGGATTATCTGAGCGGGGAATGGGTGCAGCCGGTATTCCGGGACCAGGAGATTGCCGGCGGATACACGTCCGCCCTTCTCAGCGATGCAATGGGAAAAGCCGTGGACGAAGGAATCCTGATTACGATTCAGGCGCATAAGAATACGGTCGCGGTTGCCGCATTGAAGGATTTACGCGCAATTATCATTTGCGGAAACCGGACGGTGCCGGCTGACATGATTCAGGCGGCGAAAGACGAAGGGATCGGTATTTTCCGCACGCCGGAGAACCAATTCACGGTTTCCGGCAAGCTGTATCTCCTGCTGAATAACTGAGACGGGCGCGTCCATGGTTTACCGCACGGACCTTCACATCCATTCCTGTTTGTCCCCGTGCGGGAGTCTGGAGCTTCCCCCGTCGGAAATCGCGCGCCTGCTGGCTGCCCGCGGCGTACAGGTCGCGGCGCTGACCGACCACAACACGGCGCTGAACTGCCCGGCTTTTGCCAAAGCCTGTTCGGCGCACGGCATTGTGCCGCTGTTCGGGATGGAAGCGCAGACGCAGGAAGAATGCCACATCCTGTGCCTGTTCGGCTGTCTGGAAGCGGCGCTTGCGTTTTCCGGGGAAATTTATACGCTTTTGCCTCCGGTGCGGAACCAGCCGGAAAAGACCGGCGACCAGGTATATGTGGACGAAGAGGACAACATCCTCGGCGAGGTGGAAAAATACCTGATTACCTGCGCGGATTTGGACATTTTCCAACTGGCGGAAAAAGTGCATGCGGCCGGAGGCGCCGTGATTCCCGCCCACGCCGAGCGTCCTGCATTTTCGCTTTCCAGCCAGCTGGGATTTATTCCGGAAGGGCCGTGGGACGCGGTGGAAGTTGTGCGCCTGCCGCCGTCCGCCGACACCAAAGGCTATCCGCTGACTGTTTCCAGCGACTCCCATTACCCGGAACACGTCGCCCGCCGCACGTTTTTGCTGGATACGGCGGACGAAAGCCTGACCGGCGCAGACGGCACGGTGGACATGGACGTGTTCAAACGGGCGCTTGCCCGCTGCCCGCGCGGCTGACCGTCTGCGGTTACAGCGGAATATTCCCGTGTTTTTTCTTGACGCCGGACATTTGCTTTTTTGCCTGCAAAAAGTCAAACGCCGCCGTAATTTTGTCCCGGGTATCTTCCGGCCGGATGACTTCCGAAATATTCCCGGCGCGGGCAGCTGTCCACGGATTCATAAATGAACGGCGGTATTCCTCTTTCTTTTCTTCAAGCGATACGGAGCCGTTTTTCAGCTCTTTGCCGAACAAAATCTGGACGGCGCCGTCCGCTCCCATCACGGCAATTTCCGAGGATTCCCAGGCAAACACAAAATCGGCTTTCAGGTGCCGGGAACACATGGCGATGTACGCGCCGCCGTAAGCCTTGCGCAGGATAACCGTCACCTTCGGTACCGTGGCTTCCGCATAGGCGTAAATGAGCTTGGCGCCGTGGCGGATAATGCCTTTCTGTTCTTCCTGCGGCCCGGGCAAAAAGCCGGGAACGTCCGCCAGCGTGAGCAGCGGAATATCAAAGGCGTCGCAATAGCGGATAAAACGCGCGGCTTTGTCGGAAGCATCGCAGTCCAGGACGCCGCCCAGACAGGCGCTTTGGTTGGCCACAATTCCCGTTACGCGGCCGGCAATGTGCGTAAATCCCACAACGACATTCTGGGCAAAACCGGCGTGCACTTCCAGAAAACCGCCGTCGTCCGCCAGACAGTCGATGATGCGGTGCACGTCGTAACACTGGCTTTGTTTTTCCGGCAGGACTTCGCCGATGGCTTTCCGTTTGGCTTTGTTGAATTTGAATGCGGGATTCCGCCGCCCTTCCGCGTCTTTGCCGGTGTTGTCCCCGTAATAATGCGGGATAAAGTCCAGAAGCCGCCGCACGGAGGCAAAGCATTCCTGTTCGGTTTCGGCAAAAAAATGCGCCACACCGCTTTTGCGCGCGTGTACATCCGCGCCGCCGAGCGCTTCATCGGTAATGTCGATGTTGCAGGCTGCTTTTACCACTTTTGCGCCGGTTACAAAAAGCAGGCTGATGGATTTTACGGTGAACACAAAGTCCGTGATGCCCGGCGAATATACCGCCCCGCCCGCGCAGGAACCGGCGATGATGGAAATCTGCGGAATATAGCCGGAAGCGCGCACATTATTGTAGAAAATGTCGCCGTATCCGGCCAGCGCGTTGACGCCTTCCTGGATGCGCGCGCCGCCGGAATCGTTGATGCCGATCAGCGGGCAGCGGGCGTTTACCGCAGCTTCGATGATGTTGGCGATTTTCTGTCCGTGCAGAAAGCCGAGCGATCCGCCCTGCAGCGTAAAATCCTGGGAATATACGGCCACCTGTCTGCCGTTGATGGTCCCGAATCCGGTGATGACGCCGTCGTAGGGGATGTCCTTTCCCCCCATTCCGAATTCCGTACAGTTATGCCGGACGCCGGAATAAATTTCCGTAAACGAACCGGGGTCGAGCAGCGCCTGAATCCGTTCGATGGCATGCAGTTTGCCCCGTTTGTGCTGTTTTTCCAGCCCTGCCTGGTATTTCGGATCGATTTCCGGTTTTGAAAAGTTGAACATACCTTCAGTATCCGCCAGCTCCGGCAATTCGTCAAGCGTCAAGATTGCGCGGCAGACGCCGGGATTCTCCGGAAACTCCGCGGGAGGAAGGAGAGCGCGGCTTTTGTTGGTGTAATTACACCAACAAAAGCCGGATTTTCCGGAAATAACAGCGTTTTTATTGTCAATCCGCGGAATTTGTGAAATAACGTGGGCATGACAATCCTTTTGGCAATGGACCAGTTTGACAATTCGACCAACGGGACGACGGTCTCCGCCCGGCGCTTTGCGGAACAGCTGCGTCTGCGCGGGCACACGGTCCGTGTAATCGGTACCGGCAGTCCGGGCCCGGATAAATTCGTGCTGCCGCGGAAGAACATTCCGCTGGTGTCGGCGGTTGCGGAAAAACAGGGCATTGTATTTGCGCAGCCGGTAAAAGAGGTGATCCGTTCTGCGCTGCAGGGTGTGGACGTGGTGCACCTGTACCTGCCGTTCCCGATGGAAAAAGCCGTTGCGGAAGAAGCGGAAAAAATGGGGATCCCGCGTCTTGCAGCCTACCACTTGCAGGCGGAGAATATCACGTACTTTATCGGGCTGGGGAAAAGCCGCCTGGCTGCCCGGTTGCTTTACCGTTTTTTTTACCGGTATTTTTTCCGGCGCTTTTCCCATATCCACTGTCCGTCGCAATTTATTGCCGACGAGCTTGCGTATTACGGTTTCCGGGCTTCCTTCCATGTCATCAGCAACGGAATTTCGCCGGATTTTACGTACCAGACGCCCGTACCGCATGAAGGTTTCCATATCCTGATGACCGGCCGCCTTGCGCCGGAAAAACGGCAGGATGTGCTGCTGAAAGCCGTCCGCCTTTCCAAATACCGGGATTCGATTCATTTGTGGTTTGCCGGCGGCGGGCCGCTGCGCAAAAAATACGGGCGGATGGGGAAAAAACTGCCGAATCCGCCGGTGTTCTTCCGTTTCGGGCCGAATTCGGAACTTCTGGAACGCATGGCCCGCTGCGATCTGTATGTGCACACATCCGAAGTCGAAATCGAATCGCTCGCCTGCATGGAAGGATTCGCCGCCGGTCTGGTACCGCTGATTGCCAATGCGCGTACCAGCGCCACCCGGTATTTTGCGCTGGACAGCCGCTCGCTGTTCGAGGCCGGAAATCCGCAGGATCTGGCGGAAAAAATCGACTGGTGGATTGAACATCCGC
>JADIMS010000110.1 GCA_017694555.1 Candidatus Avitreponema avistercoris | reverse complement strand
CGTCCGGGCTGTGCGCCGCTTTGCCGCCACTGCGCTTCCGCGTCTTTTTGGCACGCTAAAGCCTGCGCCGCATCTTCCGGCAGCACCAGGCGGAAAGTACGCCCGCGCTGCAGGAATTCGTCCCGCAGGCGGCGGCAGGGATAAAAGGATTCCGCCCAGCCCTGGTCGCCGGTATGCAGGCCGTACAGGCAGAGGACGGAAGGGGCGGGATTCAGTTCCAGGTAAGTTTTTCCTTGCAGAGGACCGCCAGCCGCTTGGCTGCGCGCGCTGCATCGATTCTGGGCACGCCGGCTTCCTGATTCAGGGTTTGGGTCAGGAATTTTTCAATCGTATCAAACAAATCCGGGCGCACGTAAAACAAAAAGGAAAAGTTGATGCCTTCCGGATGGAATACCGTAAACGCAGAAATCGCCTGCTGCGGTTCTTTCCCGAAATAGATATTCATCTGGTTTTTGCATACGATATGTTCGGTTTCCTTAAAACGGAAGGGCACCATGTATTCTTTGGGGCGGCAATACGGTTCCGTCGTTTTCTGGTGGTAGTTTGACGGTTCCGCCAGCAAAAAGAGTTTCTTACCGTTTGTCTGGAATGTCAGACTGTCCGAGGTGGAGTATATGTCTTTAACGGATGCATAAGAGACGATTTCATAAATGCTGTACGTAGAATCTTCCTTGAAAAACGAAGAAATGATATATCCCTCGTCCATCGGGAGTTTGTTCTGCGCATACGCCTCAAAAAGATCCATGGCCTTCATACCGGTCCCCTCCATCTCTGGAAATTATACGCCTCTTTCCCCCGGCATTACAAGCAGTTTTTTGTATTGCCGGGAGGAAGGAAGCGTTTATTTTCCCGCGTGCAGGGGGTCGGAAACCCGGTCAAAGTACTCCTTCGTGGTTTTGCCCACCACGCCGCTCAGGACAATCAGCGAAATGCAGTTGGGCACAGCCATCAGGGCGTTGGTGATGTCGGCAATCGTCCACACGGCGGAAATCGTCATGTACGGTCCGATGGCTACAGCAAGGATGTACAGCCAGCGGTAGACTTTGACCGCCGTCATGTTGCCCCGCGTCAGATACTCCAGACAGCGTTCGGAATAATAGTCCCAGCCCAGAATGGTGGTGAAGGCGAAGAACACCAGGCAGAGCATCAGCAGGAACTGTACGCTCAGTCCGTCTCCGCCGAGCACCTGGGAAAGCGCCGCCGCCGTCAGTGCGGAACCGTTCAGGCCGCCGTTCAGCGCAGGATTCCAGATGTCGCCGCCGGCAATCACGATGGAAAGGCCGGTCATGGAGCAGATAACCAGCGTATCGATGACGGTTCCGGTCATGTTCACCATACCCTGTTCCACCGGCTCGTTGGTCTGCACGGCGGAAGCGGCGATGGGCGCGGAACCGAGTCCCGCTTCGTTGGAGAAAATCCCGCGCGCGATTCCCATCTGCATGGCTGCCATCATTGCGCCGAGCGCGCCGCCGGCAGCCGCCTGCACTGCGGTTTCTGCGCCGAACGCGCTGCGGAAAATCAGGGCGAAAGCGGCGGGAACCTTCGTGAAATTCATGATGATGACGCTCAGTCCCAGGAAAACGTAAATAACGGCCATCAGCGGCACGATTTTTTCCGCCACTTTGGAAATGCGGCGCAGACCGCCGATTACCACCAGCGCGGTACAGACGGTGATCACCGCGCCGCCGATTACGGTAGCCCAGGAATAGGAATGCCCGGCCAGCTCAAAGGCGACGGCGGAATTCTGCGGGTCAAAGGCGTTTTGTACCGCGCCGCAAATGCCGTTCACCTGCGTAAACGTGCCGATGCCGAACAGTCCGACCATGGTGCCGAAAACCGCAAACAGCACGGCGAGCCATTTCCAGTTTTTCCCCATGCCTTTTTCAATCACGTAGAACGGGCCGCCCAGAATGTGCCCGTCTTCTTTTACTTCGCGGTATTTAATGGAAAGCATACATTCCGCGTATTTGGTGGCCGTACCCAGAATGGCGGCAATCCACATCCAGAGCAGCGCGCCCGGGCCGCCGGCCAGAATTGCCGTGGCCACGCCCACGATGTTGCCGGTCCCGATGGTGGCCGAAAGCGCCGTACACAGCGCGCCGAAACCGGAAAGCTCGCCGTGGCCTTCGTTCTTCTTGAAAATGGTGCGGAATGCCAGTCCCAGTTTGGTGAACTGGATGCCCCGGCTGCGGATGGTCATCAGAAGGCCGGTCGCCAGAATGAGGACGATGGTCACCGGACCCCAGACTACGCTGTCGATTTTTCCGAGAACCTCTTCAAATGTCATAAAAAACCCCTGTGTAAGAATGAATGGAATGCGGGGAGGACGGGAAACGAATTTCTGTCCTTTGTGCCTGAGATATAAGCGGCTGTGCCGCCGTAACCCTTCGGCGTCCCGTAAATTCGGGAACTCTCCAGAGAATTCCTCCTGCAGAAATGCGGGAAACAAAAGTATAGCACGAAGCAGCAGGGTTTTGCAATGGCGGCACTTTACAGTGCTCTCTCTGTCATCTAAGAGTGCTGCCTATGTCCGCGCCGGAAGGGCTGTTTCGTCTCATGGTGAAAGTCAGAAAAGCAGCGGAGCAATTGTATGTCGCAGTGAGGCGCGTTCGCCGCAGCAGTACGCCGTCAGTCAAGCGGCGGTGCACGCTATTCGTAGAATTGAACATCGCTTTTGAAATATTCTTTCCAAAGATTGATGAAGTCGAAATAATACGGCTGCATGATTGAAAGGATTCGAGTCAAATCCTTTTGCGGAATATTTCCTTTGTTGTGGGCTGGCTTAAATGATCCGTTGGAAAGAAGCCAGACTTTTGTGTCGTTTTCTAAAGGGTTTCCCTTCGCCACATGAAAGTGCACCGGCTCGCCGCTTTCGTTTGACCAGAAATAAATTTTGTATCCGGCAATTCGCATGAATACCGGCATTACGCGCTCTCCAGACCGTCAAGGTTTCTGCACGCCGTTATCGCGGAATAAATCTTTTTGAGGTAATTTTGGTAATATTCATTCTGAGTTGAATCGAAGTTTGAATGAACGATTTCGCCGTTGTTTTTCAGCAAAATGGATTCCGCTGTCGTGATGTCCTCGAAGCAGACCGTCGCATTGTCATAAGTAATCAAAATGCCGTCTTTTACGCAAAATTCTTTGCGGCTCACACCAGCCCTCCTTGCCTCTCATTATATCATATCTTCGCGCAATTTTTCGTACTGTTTGAAAGATTTATAGATTAAACAACTGCTTCATTTTTGCTTTCATCGTTCCGTTCTTTGCGTACTCCAGAGTATCGCAAAGGCGGATGTTGTTTTTCTCTATGCGTATCTCGCCGCTGAAGCCGAGAAGGAGGAACTTCTCCGTTTTCATATCGGTTGTCATCAGTTTTATATGAACTTGTTCCTTTTCTGCGCGCCGCGAACGGCTGTTCTGTTCAGAGACTCTCTCTTGTTCGCCCGCACCAGATTTCAGGCTAGGGCGTTTTGCGTGAAATTAGTTTTTAACGGATGCGCACAGTGCCGGGGCACGCCGGCGTTTGTAACAGCCGGCGCATACGGGCGGGACTTTGCTTCATACAGAACGGTCGCTCAAGTGCGCTCCTCTGTGCTGACCGGAGAGCACGCCTGAAACGCGCTGAAAAGCTGTTCCGTCTCTTCGTGCTGCCTTTGCGCAGCGGAGCAATCGCTCAACACAGAGGGCGCCCGTAAACACCGCCGCCGGGACGCGGAAGGAACTTGCACGTTGTTTGGTATTTGCCGCCGGGGAACGCGAAAAAAACGCCCGGCAGGAACCGGACGCGCAAAGCGGCGTTTGTAATAGCCGGCGCATACGGACGGGCTGGGTACGCGCCTGTCATGCGCCGGACGGCGGGTTTGCCTGTTGATACAGCCGCGGGTTCAGCGGAGCAACGCCCGTCCTATATGCGCCGTCTCCACAGCCCCTCTGTACGGCTCCGTTTTAAGGATACCGCTGCCG
>JADIMS010000109.1 GCA_017694555.1 Candidatus Avitreponema avistercoris | reverse complement strand
CGATAACTGGAAGGCTTACCTGCGGCTGTTTTTAAAGTTCTTTATCAGGAAATTCTTTTTTAGAAAAAATATTGTTTATGGCGTTGATATTTGCAAGGTGTCTGCTCCGCTATCTAAAAGAATATGGAAGTTGATCGGATTGTTTTCAGATGCAATCGTTGTCAGAAATAAACATACGGTATCAATTCTGAATGATGCGGGATTAGCAAATAAATTATATAGCGGCACAGATATTACGTTTGGCATGGAGACGCCGGCTGAAAAATCCTTGCGGGAATCACAATGTCATGCTGGTATGATTCCTTTGCTATCTGACTTGAATATAAAGCTGCCGTATATTGTTGTTGTGCTTGCAAAGCCATGGACGGATGATGAAACGGAAAATGAACCCTATCGTTCACGGTATATAAAATTATGTGCTCAGATGATCCAATTGTGTAATAGGATTATAGAAGATGGATTCCTTCCGGTTTTCCTTCCCTTTTTTCATGAAAATGACCGGGATTTTATAAGACAGGTTGTATCTGGTTTGCACGGGCAGTACAGAGTATGTGAAGAAAATGAACTTCCCGTTGAAGAAAAACGCTTGCTGTTTGCCCGTGCTGAAGCATGTTTGAGCATGAGGTTTCATGGGATCGCTTTTTCGCTTTATTACGGAATTCCATGTGAAGCAGTCTGCTATGCGCCAAAGTCTTTGGAAATGATGAATGAGGCGGGTCTTGGAAACTACTGTGTGCAATTCGGTATAAGAAAGGATAGCTGCTTCTTTCAGGAATTCGATATAGATAACGATTCTTTGATGCGGATATACGATGACCTTTTGAAAGACGGGATAAAAGAAAAATTTAAAGCCGCATCAGAGTATTATAAAGAACTTGCGGGAAACGGTGAAAAGCTATTATTGGATGTCCTTTGTAAATGAGTCTGTAAAAATTTCATACCGTCTGTTTTTCCATGAAATCAATTTTTTTTCTCTGCCGCATAGAATAAAAAGGATCAAATAATGTGTTCCGCTATTACCGTATCTCTTGTTCTCTTTCATACGCCGAAAACGCAGGTGGAACGTATCCTGAAAAGCGTATTGGATTCTTCCGGTGTATCCAGGTTTTATATCATCGACAATTCGCCGGACGACAGGTTCCGTATTCTGGAGGAACGTTCTTCCATTATCCGCTATATCCACAATGCAAACCTCGGCTACGGTGCGGCGCACAATATCGCCATACAGGAAGCCATTGAAGAAAACAGCACGTATCATCTGGTCGTGAATCCCGATGTGTATTTTGCGCCGAATGTATTGCCTGCATTGGCGGCATATATGGACGAACATCCGGATGTAGTATACATGTTGCCTAAGGTGCTCTATCCGGACGGGGAATTACAGTATTTGTGCAAGCTGCTTCCTGCTCCGTCTGATTTGATTTTCCGCCGGTTTTTGCCGGAGCGGTTTTCCCGCCGGCGCAATAACCGGTACACACTCAAGGCTTCCGGTTACGATAGCATGATGAATCCGCCGTGTCTTTCCGGCTGCTTCATGTTTATGCGCACCGAAACGCTGCGAAAGTACAGCCTGTTTTTTGACGAGCGCTTCTTTATGTACTGCGAAGATTTTGATCTGATGCGGCGTCTGCACCGGGTTGGAAAGACACTGTATTATCCGGCTGTATCGGTTATTCATGACCATGCACGTGAAAGCTATAAAAGCAAAAAGATGCTGATTGAGCATATAAAAAGCGCGGTCAAATACTTTAACAAATACGGATGGGTCTTCGATAGCGAACGCAGCAAAATGAACCGGCAGATTCTGGATGAGGTTGCCGCCGGATTATCTGCATACTGTAAAAAAAGGGGATAGCATGGCGGGTGTGAACGGGATTTCTTTCTTTGACGGTACAGCCTTGTCATCTTCGCTTCCGCAGAAAGACGCGCTCAGGGACAACGCGTTTAATGCCGTACGGTTTGTATGCTGTCTGATTGTGATTGCCGGACACAGTCTTGGCCTTTCAGGCACACCGTTTGCATACAGTGGTCTGATAGACATGCATGTTTCTGTCTGTGTGTTCTTCATTTTAAGCGGATTCTGGGTGACCAAAAGTTTTCTGTCCGTCCGGTCTCTGAAAGAGTACTTTATCAAACGGGCAAAACGCCTTCTGCCGTTGTATTATATCAGCATGGTTGGATTTGCCGTTGTGTGCGTCTTGTACTCCGGCCTTGATGGTGCGGCGTATTTTACGGACGGCGGGTTCTGGCGCTATTTGTTCTGGAATGCGCTGTTCCTGAACTTTATGTGCCCGGATCTTCCCGGCGTTTTCCGGGGGGGGGCAGTGAATGGTTCGCTTTGGACAATCAAAGTGGAAATCGGTTTTTATATCGTGCTTCCGCTGTTGATGTATGTGATACGTAGGCTGAATTCCAGAAAAAAAGCGAACTTGTTTTTGTGCGGAATCTATGTTTGTTCTGTGTTCTGGTATTTTCTGTTGGGAAAATACTATGCCGTGTTGGGAATACCGCAGCAGCTGTCGTACCAGCTTCCCGGCTATCTGTCTTTTTTTGTGATGGGTATGCTGTTCCTGTTAAATTGGGACGCCTTGGAATGCCGTCTGAATATACTGGTTCTGCCGGCGCTTGTGCTTTTTGCCCTGCATTATCTTACCGGCACGGAACTGCTTTTGCCTCTGTCGCTTGCGGTTACCGTCATGTGGGCGGGAACGCGCTTGAAATTCCTGCGCAGGATCGGCGTCCCGGTTGATTATACATACGGGATGTATTTGTTCCACTTTCCTCTGATTCAGATGCTTACGGTACGGCAAGGCAGGGGGAGCTTTACGGTATTCAGCATATTTCTGGTTGTTTCTGCATCTTTTTTCCTTGCTTTTCTGGCAGATAAATACATACAAAAGAAAATCAGCTGATAGATCAGACCGGCATCCCTTTTCCTCCCACAAAAACCGCCTCCGGGCGGTTTTTTTTATGTCCGCGCACATCCCCTAAACCGGCATTTTTAAATAAACTTTCCTAAAAAAATTACCTTTATATCTTGACAACACTCCGAAACGCCTATTGCGGCGTTTCGGAGTGTAACAACACTCAGGCGTCTGATTATAATCTCCGGATAATTCTTTTTTTCGGAGAAAATAATGAACATAAAGGTAGCGCAAAAGAAATTGTCCGCCTTCGCCGGATTTTTACGGAAAAATGACAAGGCAGACGGGACGATCCGTAAATATACCGGGGAAGTCAAAGTTTTCTTGAAGTGGTGCAGGCTTCATGGAATCCGGCGCATCAATATGAGCGTCATGGAGCGTTACAGGGAATACATTCAAACATTCCGTCTCCCGGCAGGATGCAACACTGCGCTGATTTCACTGCACAGGTTTTTTTTATTTGCCTGTCCGCGCAAAGCGCCCCGGTTAAAGACGGCGCTGTTTCCTGTCCAGAGAAAATCAAGTTGCGACAGCGTTTTTACCCGCGGGGAATTTGAAAAGCTTTTGCGGCTTGCGAAGGAAAGCGGAGAAGAACGCTGCTATTTTTTAATGCGGATTCTGGCAGCTTCCGGAATGCGCATCAGCGAGCTGGCTTTTGTTACAAGGGATTCCCTTTCACACGGTTCCTGCGTTGTGCGCAATAAAAGAAAAACACGCGAAGTATTTATTCCCCGCGCTTTATGTAAAGAGCTTTCCGAATATTGCGACCGCAATGGAATCAACGGCGGACTTGTTTTTTGCGGGAAAAAAGGAAAAAATATTTTGCTACATAAAAGCACAATTTGGCGAGATCTTCACCGCATGGGATGCCAGGCTGACTTTCTTCCTCCCGGTTTATCCCTTCATGCCCATACATTCCGTCATTTTTTTGCCAAAGAATTTATGGAACGCTATAAAGACCTTTCTGACCTGGCTGATATACTCGGGCATTCTTCCGTTGAAACCACGCGTATCTATACGCGTACAACAAGCCGTGAAAAACATTCGCGCATAGATGCGCTTGACAGAGAGTCCGCCGGTTTGTATGGCGGACTCCCCTGAAGCAGAAATACAAATTTTAATAATCAGGGATTTTTCTCTCCGAATACGCAGCCTTGTATTGCGGAAATCAGCACGGATTTAAAGTCCGGTTTTTTGTCTTTGCCGGTCAGGTCAAATTCGTGGTCTATCCCTTTTTTGTTCGTAGTTATTATCGTTTGGTTGAGTTGATCCAGAGCGTGACTCTTTCCTGTGTTGTCAGTTACCTCCTTGTTATTCGCGAGTCTGTTGCGTGCATTCTTCTCTAAAAGGAATCTTACGTTGAGCGGTTTTTTTCGGCCGCTTGTGTCGTTCTTCTTTTCAAGATACCAGCCGAATTCCTGCCAGCACCACTTGGATTTAAGCCAGGCGTCGGTGATGATGAACAGCATGGCGTTGGCGTTTCTGATGGCTTCCAGGTAAATCTCTTTCCATTGATCATTGAGCACCTTGCCGTCTTCTATTTTTGTTCCTTTCTTGCCTTTCAATGTTTTGGCGTCAAAATAGACAAGCGCGTCGTCAACGGAATACAATGTGTAAAGGTTTTGCCCTTCATATCTGGTTTTTATGATGGAGTAGGCTTCCGATGCGATGTCGAATCCGCCATTGGCCGAACCGAAACTCAAAACAATTTGCGTGTTTTTGACGATTTGCCTGATTTCTTCTTCAGTAAGCTTTTCTGTTATATCCGTCATAATATTTCCTCCAAAAGTATTTCGGGTTTTCCCGCTGTAAATTCATGCCAGCCGGATTTCTACGGCTTCGATCCGCCGTCCTTCCCCGGTTGTCCCCGCCGTTTCACCGTTCCGGCTCCACGGCGACCATCCTTTTTCCGCCATATGTACGCGGTATTCCAGCGTACAGAATCCCCCTGTGGTGCGGATTTGCACCGCTTCCATCTGCCGGGCTTCCCCGGTTGTTCCCGCCGTCTGTCCGTCATGGACTTCCGGCAGCCAGCCTTCTCCCGCCACATGCGCACGGTAGAAAACCGATACGCTTTCCGGTACGTTTTCCAGCCGGATTTCCACAGCTTCCATCCGCCGTGCTTCCCCGGTTGTTCCGGCCGTCTGTCCGTCATGCACCTCCGGCAGCCAGCCTTTGTTTGCCACGTGGGCGCGGTAGACGACGGAAGCCTTCCCGTATTTCTGCATGATGTCCCGGATCATGCCGACTGTATTTTCACCATTCTTCAAATTCATTCTGTTCCTCCTGTGTGTTGTTCCGTTTCCGGATTTACGGACTGCGCCAGAATATCTAGAATCCGGCTCAGCCCTTCCGGCGTGTCCTGTTTGCGGGCCTTTACCTGAATCTGGTATTTTGCACTCTGGTTGGATTCCCGCGTGTTCCCTGCCTGGGAAGACACTTTCCCGCAAACCCGGAGCCCCTGTTCATCTTCCGTATCTTCCGCAACGCTTTTGGATGCGGAAGTTACTTCCATTTGAAAATTGACGTCCACTTCTTCCACCGCAAGATTGGGAACGGGAACCAGGGCAAGAAGCGGAGCCTGAATGCACAGTCCGTTTTCCGTGCCGTTCTGTCCCATCCGGCTCAGGTTAAATGCAATTGTGCGCGCATACGTCTTTCCCTGCAGGTTTTGTGAAAGCCCTATATCCCGGATAAAGGACATGGTGCTTTCAGCAAGTTCCCGCTGGGCGTCGGCTGCCGCTTTAAGCGGCGCGGCGATCAGTTCCGCAATTGAAATATCCCGGATGGTGTTCTGCATTCCGCTGTTTCCGTCTTCTGCCATTGGTTCCTCCTTCCTGCTTCAGGAATTACGCCGCAGCTGAGCCGGACCGGATATCAATCGGTTCCGTGCAGGACGCAAACATATCCATGAGCTTGCCCATGCATTCTGTTGCGGGCTGCTGGTTGGCTTCCACGTGCACCTGGTATTTTGCCGTCTGGTTGGTGGATCGGGTATTCTCCTTTGACGTGGAAACTTTTCCGGTGACGGACGCTTTGAAACATCCGAACCCTCCCGAAGCCGTGGCCGAGGCTTCCGCCGACGTATTGGATTTGCTGGATTCCGCAGCGGAAACTTCCATCTGGAAGTCAATCGTCACGTGATCCACCAAAAGCGCAGGAAGCGGCAGAAGTCCGAGAAGCGGCGCCTGGATACGCATCTGGTTCATTTCCACCGTGTCGTCCTTGATGACCGGTTTGGTGAGGTTGAAGTTGAGCATCCTTGCGTCGGATGATCCTTCTTCGGCATAACCCACGTCATTGATATACGCAATCATGACGTGTGCAAGATCCCGCTGCGCGGAGACCACTGAAGTCAGCGGCGCCCCGATCAGCTCGTTCATGGGCAGACCGCCCATCATTTCCGCAATTTGTCCCATAACACCCTCCTGTCGTTGTATGGAATGGATACTTGCTTATCCCGCCCCGGGTTGCGGGAATTTGCGCAAAGGTATCAGCGGTTTTTACCGTCCGCTTCAGTGGTTTTTCCACGGCGAAGCATCGGTACCTTCAACCGCTTTATAAGGCACAATGAGTTTGTTGTATTCATCCAGAATACGGGAAAGTCCTTCGGTTTGTCCTGCCGCAGAAAATTCGAGTTTAACCTTGAGCATGTTCGCGTCGGGTTTACCTGCAAAGCCGACGGAAAAAACCGCCGTGCGTTCTTCTCCCGGCATGATTTTCCGGCCTTTCGGTTTTTCTTCTTCTGCATCCGCGTTTTCCGGAACCTGTTCGACTCTGCGGTCTTTGCGCACCGCTTTTAAAATATCTTCCGCGCTCCGGATTCCCACCTGCTCGATTTTTGCTTCAAACTCCATCGTAAGCCGGTCGAGCATCAGGGAATTGTGGTTTGCCAGCGCGAGTACGGGAACCTCCAGATAATTGTCCCCGTCAAGATGCAGTTCGATTGTACGCGGATCGCCGTCTTCATGAAAAAAATTGCGGATGGAACGCAGGTTATGCATTTCCAGCATTCTTTCCGCTTCGTTTACAGCACGCTGCATTCCTTTGATAACGTCCGATAAATCCACCGACGCCTGTTTTCCGGCGGATACGGAATCCCGTCCGTTGTTTTTATTCCAGACCGGCATATTTCCTCCTGCTGAATTTGCTTGATGTACAATGTTATACAACATTCTTTTTCAGCCCGGAAAAGAGTAGTTTTGCTATCCTCTGCGGGATAAAACCGGTTTTGGAGGGATCAAAATTGGGAAGGTAAAGATTAAGAATCTTTTGTACATGGAAGAATGGAAGATAAGGAAAGAATTTACAGCAAGGGGTAATATGCAAAGCACCGTTTTATGAATTTTACGGGAATATCAACACGGGAAGCGGTTTTATGTTCTGCGGGTAGCAGGAATTCCCGGCGCGCAAGCGAATACAACATTCGCGTTAAACTGTCAAGTGCATTCTATACATTTGTAGCTATACATTTTAATTGTGTTTATTATTTACATCAAAATGCACAGGCGGCACGGAGGGGCATATAGCGGCGTAATACGCGACCCCTCCCCCTTGACAAAATGAGGGGGGGGGGTAAACTGCCCTGCCATTTGGAGGGGCAGGATATGGAGTTGAAACGGTGGAAATTCCCGGTTTTCCGGGCTGTTCTGGCAGCGGTTTTTGCAGTTGCTTTGACGGCGTGCAGCGGCTCCGGTGATGAAGAGCCGGAACTTTTCTGCGATGTGGAAGCGGGCGTAATCTCAAAGAGCGATTATGAGCGGGAAATTAAGTGGCAGTTGAATTCGTACGCGGATTACGCAGGTATTCTTTCCGTAAAATATGATTTGGTAAATCTGTCGATTGATTCTTACGGCGTGGAGCGGGAATACCGCGTGCCGGAAAGCGAAATCCGCAGCGTCCTGAATGGCCGGATGACAACCGGTGAAATCGAGATGTACATCGATTCGCTGAAAAACGGCGGAAACGTGATTTTGTTTGCGGAACTGACGGACGGCTCAGGAAACATAGCCTGGTTTTATCTGGCTCCCTCTGCGTAACGTTCCGCGTATACGCCCGGTTTTGGGCGTATATCCGTTTTCCTTCTTTTTCCGCTCCCGGTTTTGTGTTATACTTCATGCATGGGAAAAACAAAAAACCGTGCGGAGGGATCCGGGACCGCCGCTTCGTGCCGTCCGGTTGTACACAATATCGCGCCCGTCTGGGATGCCGGAAGCCGCGTGCTGATTCTGGGCACGATGCCTTCCCCGTCCAGCCGTGCCGCCGGTTTTTTTTATATGCATCCCCGCAACCGTTTCTGGCCGGTTCTGGCGGCGCTGTTCGGGGAACGTTTTGCGCATTCCAATGCTTCTCCGGATAAATCCGCCGCAGCCGCCGAACGCCGGGAATTCCTGCTCCGGCGGCACATTGCGCTGTGGGACGTACTGGCTTCCTGCGAACTGGAAGCCGCGGCGGACGCCACTATCCGCCGGCCTGCCGCCAACGATTTTTCCGCCCTTTTTGCCGGCGCGGAAATTACCCGCGTATTTTGCACCGGAAACACGGCGTTTTCCCTCTGGCAGCGGCTCTGTGCGCCGCGCTGGCCGGTACCCTGCGGACGTTTGCCCAGCCCAAGTCCTGCCAACGCTTCCTGGAACCTGGAACGTCTGACACAGGCATACACCGGAATCGTGCAGGCTTGCGCGGCTCCCGGCAGAAACGCGTAACGCGGGGGGGGTACGGTTGGAATTGCTGATTCCGTTGTCGGGAGAACGGGAAATATGGATCTAAATTTTGATGTTAGCATAATTGATAAATATCACTCAAATTCTCAAATTGCAAGATTGCTCACAGAAACTTGGGTTAAACAAAATATGTATTGTCCGAGATGCGGCAATTTACATATTGATCAGTTTGAAAACAACCGGCCTGTGGCTGACTTTTTCTGTCCGGTTTGCAGCAGCGAATACGAATTGAAAAGTAAGTCTGGTTTGTTGGGACAAAAGATTAATGATGGCGCTTACGAAACAATGATTGAACGGATAACCGGCAACCGGAATCCGGATTTCTTCTTTATGAGTTATTCTAAAACAGAATATGCAGTAAAAAACTTAATACTGATTCCAAAGCATTTCTTTGTTCCAGCCATCATTGAAAAAAGAAAACCGTTGGCACAGGATGCCCGCCGTGCCGGGTGGATAGGGTGTAATATTGTTATAGAAAAAATTCCCGAGCAAGGGAAAATTCCGATTATATCAAATGGAAAGATTATTGAATCCAAACATGTAGTAGAAAAAGTTAATATAAGCAATAGACTCGAAACAAAAGATATAAATGCCCGGGGATGGATTATGGATGTTTTGAACTGCGTCAACAAAATTCCTGTACATGTTTTTTCACTGGAAGATATGTATTCTTTTGAACCGGAATTGCAGAATAAGCATCCCGAAAATCATCATGTAAAACCAAAAATCAGGCAACAACTACAATTGCTCAGAGACAGAGGTTTTATCGGGTTTTTAGGAAATGGAATGTACAGGAAATTGGTGTAGGGAGGGATTGTGAAAGATAACAATATGGAAAATAATGCTGCCGGTTTTATCCGACCCCATCCGCGCAGGCATGGCAGAAAAATCCGGTAGACGGCAGGAATTTTTCCCTGTATACTGTCCGTAAATACTGACGGAACCGTAACCGTGCATACAGGAGGTTTGATATGAAAAAACTGGTTTTGTGTTTGCTGCTCGGCAGCGGTTGTCTTGTTTCCGGTCTTTTTGCCGCCGGTTCTTCCTGGTTTTCGCTTAATCTTTCCTTTCCGTTTATCTGGGAAGATGCGGATGACGCGCTTCCGGATTATCTGGACATGGATGCGTCCATGCGCATGGCTAATCTGGCCGTCGGGGCGTCATTTTCGTCTTATTTCACCGAAAGGATCGGCCTGCACGCGGCGCTGGATTTTTACTTCCCGCGCACATACACTGTGACGGTGGATTCCTATTACGGAAAAGTGAGCGAATCCATAGACATTGACGATGTATTTGACCATGCATGGGGGATTTCCGCCCTGGTCGGGCCTTCTTTTGCGCTTGTCCGCGGGAACCATCTGCTGATTGCGCTTTCCCCCGGATTCCATATTGCCGGCTTGTTCACCGGAATCGACAGAGCGTCTTATTCTTCTTCCGCTGTTCTTTTCGGGATCGGCGGGAATGCGGAAGTAGCCTTCAATCTCGGATCAAGCCTGTTCTTCCGCGCAGCGGTGGATGTGATTTGCGACTTCGCCGGTTCCGCGACGGTGGATTACGGCAGGTATTCGTATTCCGAAGAGACGGACGGAACAAGCATTTGGGTGACGCCCAAAATCGGCGTGGGCTTCCGCTTTTAGTCTGCCTTCTGCCTGCCGCGCCGTGTATACGCGGCAAGCGCCTGTTCCATACGCCGCACCGCCGGGGTAATCCGCTCCCGGCCCAGTGCGGAGTAGTTGACCACCAGCGTCCGTTCCGCTTCTTCCGGCGGCGCGCCGCTTCCGGCATATCCGGTTTGATCCGGCACGCCGGGGAAAAAATAATCCGCAAGCAGGTTGACCCGGATGCCGGATTCCGCCAGCGTTTGTTTCAGCGCCGCGCCGCGCAGCCCGGTGTCCAGCGTGAGCAGGAAATGCAGGCCGGCGTTTTCTTCGCGGATTTTTGCGGCGCCGCCCAGCCTTCCGTTTGCAATCGCGGCAATCAGATTGTTCCGCACGGTCCGGTAGTGGTTTTTCATGCGCAGGATGTGGGTTTCCAGATTCCCGTCATGCATAAACCGGGCAAGCGCCATCTGATCCAGATTGGGTACCGCGCAGGACAAAAATCCGAGCTTTTGCCGGAATTCCTCAGCCAGCGTTTCCGGCAGGACAATGTAGCTGATGCGCAGCGAAGGGGCAAGCGTTCTGGTAAACGTGTTGGTATAAATGACCCGGCGGTTTCCGGCGTTCTCTGAAAGGCTTTGTAAACTTTCCAGCGGCCGCCCGGAAAACCGGAATTCCGAGTCGTAGTCGTCTTCCAGAATCCAGCGGTTGCCTTCCGCGCTCCAGGCAAGAAGTTCCAGCCTGCGTTTCAGCGGCGTGACCTTTCCGGTAGGATAGTGGTGGGAGGGCGAAACGTGGATGACCGACGCGCCGCAGGCTTCCGCTTCGTCTATGCGGATGCCTTCGCCGTCCATTCCTGCCGGGCGGCATTGTGCGCCGTGAATGCGCAGCGCTTCCGCCGTTTTCCTGTAGCCGGGATTTTCCACAGCGTATATGCGTTCCCTTCCCAAAAGTTGCACCAGCATTCCGTAAGCGTATTCGGTTCCCGGGCATACGACAATCCGTTCCGGCGGCGCCTGAATGCTGCGGAATTTAAACAGATAGGAAGAAATCTCCTCCCGCAGTTCCGGAAGTCCCTGCGGCCCGCAGCGGGTAAGCAGCTTTTCCGGCGGGTCCCGCAGGATGGAACGGATGATGGCCGACCAGCGCGAAAACGGAAACTTTTCCGGCGCCGCGGAGCTGCCGGTAAAGTCGGCAAAAAACGCCTGCCGGTTTCCGCCTGTTGTACCCGCTTTTCCGGAGCGGGTGCGGCTTGCGGCGGTGCTGCGTACACGGCGGGAAAAATCCGGCCGCATTTCGGCAACCGGTGCGGCAAAAAAACCTTTCCGCTCGATGGAGTAAATCCAGCCTTCCGAAATCAGCTGGCTGTAGGCGGCCGCCACGGTGATGACGCTGACGCCCAGATGCCCGGCCAGCGCCCGTTTGGACGGCAGCTTTTCTCCCGGCGGGAACGTACCGTCCGACACGGCGCGCTTCAGTCCGGCGCAAAGGTATTCCCACAGGGGCAGTTCCCCCCGTTTGGAAAAGTCGCAGGTGAACATACGCTGATTATAGGAAAAATAACGGAATTTGGGTATAGCAATAAGACCAGTTTTTTTTTACTTTTTCCCTGTAAAATATTCGTTCTGTCCGGGAGGTTGACGATGGATAAAAGACTTCTGACCATTCAGGATATTTCCTGCGTAGGGCAATGCTCGCTGACTGTGGCGCTGCCGGTAATTTCTGCCTGCGGAATCGAAACGGCCGTCCTGCCCAGTTCCGTGCTTTCTACGCATACCGCCGGTTTTTCGGGTTATACGTTCCGCGACCTGACCGGCGATATGCCCGCCATTCTCGGGCACTGGAAAAAAGAGCAGATTACGTTTGATGCATTTTATACCGGCTATGTCAGCAAGGCGCAGATTCCGCTTATCCTCCGCATTATGGAAGAAACCGCCCGTCCGGGAGCCCTCCGCATCGTCGATCCGGTCATGGCGGATAACGGTAAGCTGTATGCCGGTTTTGACGCGGATTTTCCGCAGGCCATGCGCAGCCTGTGCGCCGGCGCTGACGTCATCCTGCCCAATTTGACGGAAGCTGCTTTTTTGCTGGGCGAGCCGTACGCCGGGGATTCGTATTCCGCGCAATATATTGAGGAGACGGTGAAAAAACTTGCCGCGCTGGGTGCGGCAAATGTTGTTCTGACCGGCGTGAGCTTTGATCCCGGCAAGCTGGGGTGCGCAGTCTATGACGGCCGCACTGTCCGCTATTATTTCAATGACCGGCTGGATGCTTCCATGCACGGAACCGGCGACGTGTACGCTTCCGCAGTGGCCGGCGCGCTTTGCCGGGGCTGGTCCGTATACGGAGCCGCCGCGCTCGGGGCCGATATGGTTGTGGAAGCCATGAAAGCCACGCTGGACGACAAGGACCATTGGTACGGCGTGAAGTTTGAACGCGCGCTGCCGTATCTGATGCGCCGGATAGAAGCCGGGGAGACGGAAACCGGCTGCTGACCGTCCGCAGGGTCTCCGGGCAGGGCAGTATTTTCTTTTCCCCTTGTGCTCCCGGCTTTCTGCCGGTACAATAGGGGAATGAGCCGGAGATATTCCTTTTATTATGCCGCCTCCGCATACCTGTTGTACCTGGTGTACGGGATGGTGGCGGACATCAAAAACGGGGTTTCGGAAAATACAGCCGTTTCCGTTGCTGCCGCCATATTCTTTGCGGTTGCTGCCGGCGGCATTGCCTGGTACGCCTGGCGGGGTTCCAAGGCCGAAAAGCTGGCCGCAGAAAAAGCCGCCCGCGAAGAGCGTGAAAAGGCCATTGCAGAATCGGAAGCCGCAGAGTCAGAAGAAACCGCAGTCCTTTCTTCAGCGGATACTCCGGAACCCCCGGACGCATCCGCCAAAACCTGAGCGCCGGGCGGAAAATCCTATTGCGGACGCTTTTCCCCGCCGTCTGTTCCGGTATATTTGAGGACAATGACCGTTAAGTCGTCCCGCAGCGGAACGGCTTCGGTGTAAGCGTCGAAAATATCCTTCAGAAAGGCGAGCGTGTCCTGCGCGCTTCCGTCCGGGGTGCGGCTGAAAATCTCTTTCAGCCGTTCCGTGCCCAGTTCGTCCCCGGCAAGATTCCGGCTTTCTGTCAGACAGTCGGAATACAGGAGCAGGGTTGTGCCTTTTACGGCTTCCGTGCGCACGGTTTTCCATTCTTCGGGAAAATCCGGAATGCCGAGGAAGGAACCGCGGAAATTGCCGTTTTCGCCGCCGAGTACCGATACCGTGCTTTTTCCCGGCGCGTTTCCGTTTTTCACCAGAACATCCGTGTGCCCGGCGTTGACGTATTCGACAGCCTGTTTGTTTACCCGGATAACCGCGCCGGTGAGGTAATTTTCCACCATGCCTTTGGCTTTGGTCAGGGCCGAATTGAATTTGCCCAGGCAGGCGGACAGGTCTTTTTTCCGGCTGCCGGAAAATGCCTGCGCGGCAAGATATTTGGAAAGAATGCCGACCAGTCCGGAAGCTACGCCGTGACCCGATACGTCGAACAGCGCCGCCCCGCAGAACTGCCCGCTGTCATCGCAGTAAAAATCGTAAACGTCCCCGGAAACCGACGCCATCGGCTGGAACAAAAAAGCGCATTCCCAACCGCCGCCTGCCGGGGCCTTCGCCGGGTAAAAGCTTTTCTGCACCATCTCCGCCATATGCAGGTCGCGTTCGTTCATGGCCTGCTGCTGGCGGAGCAGCCGGTTTTTGCGGCTGATTTCTTTTGTGCGGTCCATTACTTCGACATTTACGATGCTGTCCAGAAGGTCTTTGACGGTGACAATGCCGAGGTACTTTTTGCCGCTGACAATCACAATCGGATCATAGAGCGTTTTTTCGCTGCGGGCAGTGGCAAGCGCCGCAGCCTTTTCGACGGGCTCGTCCGCATCGACAGCCAGAAATTCTGTTGTCATCATGTCTTCAGCCCGTTTGCGTGAGTATAAACTGTAGCCATACTGCGAACCGAAAGAATCGAGAAGGCTGCGGCGCGGCAGGATGCCCAGAACGGTTTTACCGGCATCCACAACAGGAATGAGCGAACACTTTTCGTTTTCCCGGAAGAGCTCCAGCGCATCCGTGATTTTTGCATCCGGAAAAAACGTAACACCCGGTACGCAAAGTCCGGACACCGGGCGGCTTTTGCCGCCGTCCGGGATTTCCCCTTCCGTTTCAAAATCCCCGGATTCCTGTATCCGGATTTCCGCCGCTCCGGCGTCCGGCTTTTTGTCTTTCTTTACCGGAATTTCCGCAGCAGGTTTTACGTCCGGCTGTTTTTCCGTTTTTGCCGCCGCCGTCCGCTTTTGCCGGAAACGCAGGATTTGCGCATAAGCTTCCGGCGTTGTTTTCGCCAGCAGCCTTTGCGGCCGCCCGAGGAAAAATCCCTGTCCGTACTGTACGCCGAGCGCTAAAAGCGTTTCCAGTTCCTCCGCAGTCTCAATCCCTTTCGCAATCAGACCGGATCCGACGCTTGTACAGAATTCCGCCAGACTGCGGACCATCTCCTGCTTGACGGTGTCCGTTCCGATACCGCGGATGATTTCCATATCCAGCTTGATGAATTCCGGATCGATATTGCAGATCCGCTTCAACCCGGAATACGCGGCTCCCGCCCCGTCTACCGCCACGCGGTAATGCTGGCTGCGGTAATAGGCAACGGTTTCTTCCAGCTTCTTTTCGTCCCCGGAAGGAAAATGCTCGTTGATTTCCACAACGATGGAGTGCGTTTCCACAAAATATTTACGCAGCTGCTTTTGCGTAAAGCCTTCTTTGAACGTTTTTTCGTGCAGGCTTGCCGGACTGATGTTGAGGAAAAGTTTCCGTTTTAATCCGAGCCTTCTGGCCATTTTGATGGCATTTTTCCGGCAAAGTTTATCCAGTTCCCATATGCAGGACTGTTCTTCCGCTTTTTGAAACAACCGTTCAATGCTGCCGGAAAATACGTTTTTTTCCGTGCGGGAAAAAGCTTCATAGCCGTATACTTCCCCGGAGTGCAGGGAAACGATGGGCTGAAAAACCGGGTAAAAATTTTTCCCCGTCAGAATGTCTTTTACGTTCATGGCGAAAACATATCCGCAGGGAATGAAAAGCACGTTTTTTTCCGGTAAAAAATGGTTAAGAAAATGTAAGCCTCTTCTTTTTTTTACGCGCAGGAATCCGTCCGCCTGTATACGGAAAATGCAAAAAACGCCGGACGCCCTTTTCTTGACCTGTATGGAAAGGACTGTTATTATTTCCGCATGGGAAGCGTTTCTGATTCAATAGAAAGGGAGAGGGAAAAGGAAGGGGAATCCGGGCGCTCCGGATTGCTGAAGGTTCCCGGATCTGCCGCCGCCGGGAAAGAAGGCGGACAGAAAAAAGAAAGCGTTTGGCGCAGGGTGGCAAAATTCCTGATTCTCATCGGGTCCGAAGAAGCCGCGCGCGTGCTGTCCATGCTTGAACCGGCCCAGGTGGAACGTATTGTGCTGGAAGTCGCTTCCATCCGCTCTGTAGACCCGGATGAAGCCGCCGCAATTTTTGCCGAATTCGACGCGCTGGCAAAAAAGGCCGCCGCTTCGGCTTCCGGCGGTGTGGATACTGCGCGGGATATTCTGACCAACGCATTCGGGGATGAGAAAGCCGCGCAGGTGATACAAAAGTCCGTGCCGGTGTCCGTGGAAAAGCCGTTTGCGTTTTTGGAATCTGTCAGTCCGGAAAAGCTTTTCCAGCTTTTGCGCGGGGAAGCGCCCGCCGTGCGTGCAGCCGCGCTTTCCCAGTGCCCGCCCAAACTTGCCGCCGGTGCGATTGCCTGTATGCCGCCGGAAATGAAAAACGAAACGGTGCTTTCCCTGGCAAAACTCAAGGAACTGAATCCCGGCGCTTTGCGCACGCTGGCCGCTTCGATGCAGGAAAAACTGCGCAAACTGGCTGTTTCTTCCACAACGTCGGTGGACGGGCCTTCCGTACTTGCCGGTATTTTACGGAAAATGGACGGCAAGGCAGAGCGCGTTTTGCTGGATTCGCTGGATGAAACCGATCCTGCGCTGGTGAAAGACATCCGGGACCGTTTGTTTACCCCGGATGATATTCTGCGCGCGGACGACCGTTTCCTGCAGGAAGAACTGCGCAGGATGAAGGATCATGATATTGCGGCGCTTATTGCCGGCAGAGAAGAAGACTTCCGGGGCAAAATCCTGCGGAATATGTCAAAGCTGCGCGGTGCGGCTGTCCTGGAAGAAGAAAGCGCCTGTTCGCCTTTTTCTGCCCGCGAGAGCGCACAGGCAGGCGAAGCGTTTTTCCGCGCCGTCCGGCAGGGCTGGGAAAGCGGAAAATGCCCGCTGGAAGGCGAAGACGAAGTCTGGGTCAATTAGTTGGCTGTCAATATTCATATACCGGGTATAGGTATATAAACAGGAGCGGAAAACCATGTGCGCGGTGCAGGAAAATGCTTTGACGGAGGGCGCGGAAGTAAACGGCTTCCGTATTACCGCCGTCGTCCCGATTGAAGAAATGAACGCCTGCGGCATTTACGCCGTCCACCGGAAAACCGGTTGCGGGGTTTTTCATGTGCGGAACGCAGATCCGGAAAATTTATTTGCCTTTGCGTTTTCCACACCGCCGGAGGATTCCCGGGGGACGGCGCATATTCTGGAACACGCCGTACTTTGCGGGTCGCAGCAGTTTCCGCTGAAAGATCCGTTTATCGTGCTTTCCGGGCGCAGCGTCAAAACTTTCCTCAACGCCATGACATATCCCGATAAAACGGTATTTCCGGCCAGTTCGGTGGTGGAAGCCGATTACTTTCATTTGCTGTCGGTATACGGGGACGCGGTGTTTTTCCCGCTGCTGGAAGAATGGACGTTTTTACAGGAAGGACGCCGCTTTGAACTCTGCCCGGACGGTTCCCTTGCCGTGCAGGGCGTCGTATTTAATGAAATGAAGGGGAACTACTCTTCGTTTGATTCGGTAGCCGGGGATTGGACTGTCCGCTGCCTGTTTGAAGGTACCCCGTATGCGTATGACTCCGGCGGCGAACCGGCCTGTATCCCCGATTTAACGTATGAAGAATTCCGCGCATTCCATGCCAGGCATTACCATCCGTCAAACTGCCGTATATTTTTATACGGTAACATTG
>JADIMS010000108.1 GCA_017694555.1 Candidatus Avitreponema avistercoris | reverse complement strand
CTGGTACCCGGAACGGTGGCTGCCGCAAGCTGCGTTGTATGCCGCAATCACTTTCTGCAGCCCTTCCGCAGAATCCTGCTGCACGGCGGCCGCAGCTGCCGCGCGGAATAAGCCTTTTTCCAGCAGGGAATCCACGGAAAGCCCTTTCCCGGAAGCGGAAACCATACTGCGGTCCACAACCGCAGTCAGACCGTCATATCCGACCGTCCACACCGCACAGGCAAGGGGAATGCTTTTTTTTGCCGCGCGGCCGGACTTTGCCTCCGCGCGTACAGTTTCCGGTTTTGTCTCCGGCTGGTCTTCCATACGGCTCATGCTTTGGAAAACGAATCTTTGCTTACGCCGCAAACCGGACAAACCCAGGTATCGGGAATATCCGCAAACGCCGTACCCGGCGCAATACCGCCTTCGGGATCACCGGTTGCCGGATCATACACATATCCGCAAACTTCGCAGACATATTTTTCCATAAAAGACCTCCTGATTCGCCTTTTCAGGCATTCATCCGTCGTTCATTCAGAACGGATATTACTATAATGCGGAAATCCGGATTTGGCAAGAAAAACCGGGAACGGCGGCGCGCATTAAAAGTCCCGCGCCATTTCTTCCGCCCGCGCAAAAGCTTCCAGCAGGATTTGCTGCGGATTTTGCCGGACATCATCCAAACCTTCGGCATCCAGGCAGAGAAACTCCGGAATGCCGTACATGGTGCAAAGCGCCCGCAGGACCGGCGTAGCCATTTCCAGACTGCTCCCGCGGTAAAATCCGCCGCGGGTTGTAATCAACAGCAATTTTGCCGCGCGGCACAAACCCACGCACGTTCCCTGTTCGTCATAACCGAACGTGATGTCCGTAACGGAAATCCGCTCAAGATAGATTTTCAGGACAGCAGGAAAGGTTAAATCCCAAAACGGCGCGGCCAGCACAATTTTATCCGCCGCCGCGAATTCCCGCGCCAATGCAAACACCGGATCGTCCCAGCGTTTTTCCCGCCACAGCGCATCGCGGTGCTCCAGCACTTCCGGATATTGCGGCTGCGGCCTTTCCCGGCACAAATCCCGCCGGATGATTTCCCGTCCGGGATCTGCCCGCATACAGGCGTCTAAAAAACAACGCGCCAGCTTCCCCGTGCGGGATTTTTCCCCGCGCACACAGGCGTCTACAAACAAAACCGTTTCCATAAGCGTATCCCGGCCATCCGGCGCGGTGGAAATATGCTAACCTATCCGGAAAAACGGTGCAAGGGGATGTCCGCCTTTTTCCGGTGTATGCAACAAAATCTTGCAATTTCTTTGATTTATTGCGAAAATACCATAATATGAAGTTTTTCCGTTTTTTTATCCTGTTCTGTCCCGTATGGATAGCGGCAGGCGGACAAACCATGAACGCGCAAGCCGTTCCTCCGGACGCCCTGCCCCGGGAAGAAACCCCGGTTGATGCGGAAGCCGGGCAAAAGCGGGTGCCGCTGCCGCCGGTACCGTCCGGGTTGGCCGCAGAAGCAAACGGCGGAACGGTTGTCCTGCGCTGGAATAACGCCGGGGACAGCGCGGCAGGATCCGGCTGCAAAATCCTGCGCCATACCCTCCCCATTACCCGGCAAAACTATACCGAAGCGGAAGAAGCGGGAACGGCAGCCGCCGGCGTCAACACATTTACAGACCGGCTGCAGGAAGACGGTGCATTTTATTACGCGCTGATTCCTCTTAACGGGGACGGTAGTCCTGAAGCGCTGTTTTTTGTGCCTTCGGAGAATTCCCTGGTTTTTCCTGTTGAAGTCTCCATACCGGATGTAACCGATATCCGCCTGACGTTTTTCGATGTACTCCTGAAAAACCAGGCTGTCGTCGTCCGCTGGGACACGCAGCCGGAACAGGAGCGCATGATTCTGTACCGCTCCACCAATCCTTTTGTAAATCTGGCCTCAGTCGCACAGGCTACGGTTCTTACCGTAACCGACGGAACCACGCTGTCCTATGTGGACTATCCGGTGCCCGGTGTTCCGTATTATTACGCCGCTATTCCGGAAGCTGTAATCCGCAGCGGCACAGCTGTTTTCCGCTGCGGAGAGAATACAAACGAAATCCCGGTGGAAGTGCCCGGCGAATATGCAGGTTTGCCCCCGGTACGCCGTGCAGCGGTACGCGCAATGCCGCTGCCGCTTCTGAATCCGGATCATGCGGAGCCAAAACCTGCCGCCGTTTTTTCGGCAGAAACCGAGCGCACCATTGCCGCTTTGGATTCTGCCCTCCGCCGGGAACGCAGCCGGGAAGGAAATGCAGTCCGTAATCCGGCGCCATGGCGTTTCCCGGAAGATAACGAGCCCGGCGCCGGCGGGGAGAACGCAGCCCTGAAACAAATCCTCGATACCCGCTTTGACGCCAAAAACTGGGACGGGCTGGCGGAAGATTTGAACGTCTTCCTGAGCCTGCGGCGGACGGAGGAAGTCTCGGCACGCGCCCATTTTTATCTTGGACAGGCATATTTTTTCACGGAAAAATATCAGGACGCACTGGAAGAATTCCTGCTTTCACAAAATGCATATCCAAACAAAGCAAGGGAATGGGTGCAGAAAACCCTGAAAAGACTTTAAATCCGGCAGACGCGGCAAACCGGACAAACAGCTCCTCAGCGGATTGCCCGGAGCAGCGAAAACAAAGCCGGATTTCCCGCTTCCGTGGCAGTCTGCCCCGTTGTTCCTGAGCCGGAACCGGCGGATGATGTACGGTCCGCAGCTCCGGCCGCGGCATCCCCGGCTGTCTGTCCGCCGCCGGATGCCGGGTCTTCCGGGTTTTCCGTTTGCAGGACAACAAAATCCCCGGGATTCATCCGGTCAAAAAAACCGGACCGGGAAAAACTTCCCTCGCTGAGCCCGCTTTCCACTGTGGAAACGGTAACGGTTCCAAGCGCCGCGTCCCCGGCAAATTGCAGCGCAAGACCTTCTGCCGCAAAATGCAAAGCGCCGTCCGGTACCACCGTAAGCACGGAATCCACCGCAACGCCTTCGCGGCTTCCCAAATCAAGCACCACGCGGTTTTGATCCCGGCGGAGAATCCGGCCAAAAACCGGGAAAGCGGAAGCAGCAGAATCTGCCAGCCGCCGGACAGAAGAAGAAAAACGGCTGTTTCCTGTACCGGATACCGTAAAATTTGCCGCGGGCGAGCCGGTGCGCGAAACATACAGATCCGCCGACAGGGAAATCCCGCTTCCGCCTTCTTCAAACGAAAGCAAAAAGAAAAAATCTTCATTCCGTTCCCGGGAAGTCCGGAAAGCGGCGGCATAGCCGGAAAGGTTTTCCGGTTCTGCATGCACGGAAAAGCGGCGGAACGCAGCCAGCGCATCGGCAAAGGCAAGGACTGCCGTTTCTTCTGCGCCGGGATGCGTCAAACCGGATTCGGATTCCGTGCAGTATATGCCGACCGAAATATGCCCCATGTCCACATACAGCGGATCAATATCCCAGCGGACGGCGACCGACTGCGCCAAAAGGCTGCCGTAATTTTCCACCGCATCGGCAACCGTGACAGAATCCTCTCCAAGGCTTTGGATAAACTGCATTTCTTCCAGATAGCGGGAATATTGTCCGCCGGCCAAAAGCAAAGAGGCATATGCCTGGCGGGCATCCGTGTCGTACGGATTCAGCTGCAGCCCGCGCCGGTATTCCGCCAACGCCCGCACAGCCATATGATGGCGGGCAAAAGAGTCCGCGCGCGTAAATCTGTCCTGTGCCCAGTCCGCCCGCGCGGGGTCTTCCAGCGCAAACGTCCGCAGCACAATATCTTCTGCAAAAAAACGGAGAATTTCGTCCTCCGCAGCAGAAACAAGCCCTGCACGCGCCGCAGCGACCGCCTCGCTGTCACGCTGCAATTCGGAAAGCGCCAGCGTTTTCTGGTACCAGGCGGCCGGATTACTGCGGTCCAGTTGAATCATCCGGTCAGCGGCTTCGTTCATTTCCCGGAAGCGGCCGGCATAATACAACACGGACGCCCAGGCATTCAGCGTTTCCGGATTTTCCGGTTCCACCGCCAGGGCTGAACGCAAATATCTTTCCGCAAGCCCGTAGTTTTTTTCCCGGGCAGCAAAAACCCCTGCGATATACAGGGTCTGCGCATTGTCGCCATAGTATTCCAACGCCTGATCGATAAACTGCGCGGCAGCGTCCGCTTTTCCTTCCTGCTGGCAAATCACCGCCAGAGACAATAGCGCTTTACGGCTGCGCGGACTGCGGTGCAACGCTTCCATGTATTGATTCTCGGCGGATGAAATCCGGCCCGCCGCCACATCCAGTTCGCCCAACCCGAAACGGGCATCAATATGGTTCGGCCACCGCTGCAAAATGCGGGTAAATACCGTTTCTGCTTCCGGAAGCCGGCCCAGACCGATCAAAATAAATCCCTGCAGCGAAAGTACATCCGGGGAATCTGCCCGCAATTTGGCAGCTTCCAGCACGCAGGAAAGCGCGCGGTCATATTCTTCCAGTTCGTAAAAACAAACGGCAAGTGAAAACTGTGCGTCAAAAAAAGCCGGATTCCTGTGCAGGGCTTCCTGATAGTGTTCCGCCGCCGTATACCAGTCCCCGGCATTCTCCGCGGATTTTCCGGCCTGATACAAATCCCGGGCATCCGGACTCCGGGCAAACAGAGCCGCACCGCATACCAGCCACAACACTGCGGACAAAATGCCCGCCAGCCTTTTTCTTCCGCTTCTCATCCGCACCAAGCCTTCCGCGGCTACGCAGAGGCTTCCGGATCTTTCCGTTCCATGATTTTCACGGTGGTAATCCGGTGCCCGTCCATAGCCTGAATGATAAAATCAAAACGGTCCCAGCTGACTTTTTCGTAGCGGACAGGAATTTTCCCGAACAAATTGAACACAAAACCGCCCAACGTATCGAATTCCCCGGAAGGAAACGTGCCGCCGAAAATATCGGCCAGGTCATCCAGGGAAGCGCGGGCGTCGCACAGCCAGACGCCGTCTCCTACCGGCAGGACATCTTCCTGCTCGTTGTCAAATTCGTCCTGAATATCCCCGACAATTTCTTCGATAATGTCTTCCATACAGACAATACCCGAAACCCCGCCATACTCATCCACTGCTACAGCGATATGGACATGGCGGCGTTTAAACTCCCGCAGCAACGCGTCGATACGTTTGGACTCCGGAACAAAAAAAGGCTTACGGATTACCTTTTCCATTTCCAACGGCTCATTTTTGGCCATCAGGTTAATCAAGTCCTTCACATACAGGATACCGGCCACATCGTCGATGGTTTCGCGGTATACGGGGAAACGGGAATGCCCGCTTTCCGCTATTTTCTGCAGCAACTGACTGCCCTTTACATCGACGGAAAGAAAATCGACATCGATTCTGGGAATCATGACTTCTTTCACAGACGTCTCAGACAAATCCACGACACCGCGGATCATGTCCCGCTTTTCTTCATTCAGCGTTGTCCCAAGGTTTTCCTCGAACTTTTGCGAGACAAATTCCTTTTTCCTTTGCCGTATTTTATCCAGAAATCCCATTTCCTTCCTCATGTTTTGCGGACAATCAGTTGATCCAGCCTTTTGAGGATCCGCTCCTGCAACAGCAGCATTTCCTGCCCGGGAGAGTTATCCGCATGATCTTTTCCGCTCAGATGAAGCATACCATGAATCACCAGCCGTTTCAATTCTTCATTTTCTGTAACGCCGAATTCTGCCGCATTATACGCGAGCTGATCCAGGCTGATGACGATTTCCCCTGCGGAAAAGAAAATCCGGCCGTCTTCCTCCTGCACTTCGCCGCCGAGCGCAAACGAAAGCACATCGGTAGGCGCGTCAATGTTCCGGAAACGCCGGTTCAAATCCTGCATAAAGGCATTGCTGCAAAACACGACGGAAAAATCCCACGGAAGCTGCGCACCCGTTTCCGGTTCCTGCAAAACGGTATCCGCCAGCGGCACTAAGGCTTCCGGGACCAATTCCGCAGCCGCGCGCGCCGCAGCTGTTTTTCCTGCGGCGGAAATTTGCAGCCGGAAACGCCCGCTTTCATGCTGCAAGAGCGGACAGATTGCCTCATCCGCATATTCCGGCGCGCTCATCCGTTTTTATCCCTGGCCGGCGTCTTTTTCGCAGCCGGACTTTTCCGCTTCCGGACGGATACAGGTTTTGCCGCCGGCAAAATTTCCGGATCCCCCGTCTTTCCGGGCTTCTTCCCGGCGTCAGCCGGCACGGAAAGGGGTTGCGCCGGAACAGCGTCCCTCCGGTTTTCCGGCAAAGCATCCGCGCCCTCTTTACTTTTAGCGGCGGGTTTTCCGGCCCCGTCAGGATCTTTCTGGTTGGGGTATTCGATCCGGGAATGATAATATCCGGTGAGAATGCTGACAAACGTCTCTTTGATGAGACCAAGATCGTGGAACGTCAGATCACAATCTTTAAGCTGTCCGTGTTCAATTTTTGCCTTCACCAGTTCGTCAATAAACTTCTCCAGCCGGGGCGCGGACGGTTTTTCCAGGCTGCGGCAGGCAGCTTCTACAGTATCCGCCAGCATCACAACCGCGGATTCCTTCGTTCTGGGCGGATTTCCGGGATACATAAAATCCTCAGGATCCGTATCCGGATTTTCCATTTTTTCCTTGTTGTAGAAATAAGAAATAACGCTGTTTCCGTGATGCTCCGCGATGATGTCGATTACTTCCTGCGGAAGTTTCAGATTCCTCGCCTTTTCAATTCCCTGCTTCACGTGGCTGCGGATAATGGTAGCAGACAACCGCGGCGAAAGTTCCGTATGTTTATTTTCGCCATGCTGGTTTTCCACAAAATACTCTCCCTGATCCATTTTCCCGATGTCGTGATAATACGCCCCAACCCGTGCCAGAAGGGAATTGGCTCCTATCGCACGGCAGGCATTTTCCGCCAGGGACGCGACCATCTGCGAGTGGTTGTAGGTACCGGGAACCGTCAGGAGCATTTTCTGCATCAGCGGCGTATTCAAATCCGAAAGTTCCATCAACCGGAAACTCGTTACACCATTCAGAAGTTTTTCCAGCAACGGCAAAAAGCCGATAACCAGAATTCCGCTTAAAAAACCGTTAACCGCCGCCGCGACCGTATAAAACGGAATGCGGGAAAAAGGCGCCGGGTACAAAAGTGAAACCAGAAAAGCAGCCAGCGCGCAAAACAGATACAGCAAACCGGAAGAACGCACCAAGTCCAGCCTCCGTCCGGTATCCCGCACAGCAAAAACGGCGGCAAGTCCGGAAAGGACGGAAAACAGCACCGGTTCCGGCATAAATCCGGAAGCCAGAAAAACCGCCGCTGACAAGGAAAATACCATCACAACCGCAACCGGTTTATTCAGCAGGATCGCAATCAGCATCGAAAAAAACGCGGTGGGCAGCAGCAGCATAAATTGCATGGGTCTTTGCAGCTCATGGATATGCGTAAAAATCAGACAAATCACATACAGCAGGCAAAAACAACCCGCCAGGAAAATACGGTACCGGAGAAACTGTAAATTTTTGCAGGGAACCACCGACAGCATGAACACGGAAACAAAAAGCACCGCAAGCAGAGTCAGCTCCGTTGCCACAAAGCGGGTCATATTGATTTTGGAACCGGATTCCACAAAATGCTCCAACTGCTTGCGGTTTTCTTCGGTAATAACAAATCCGCGCCGGATGATTTTTTCTCCCTGCGGAATAACGACCAGAACCGGTGAAACCGATTCCATAGCAATTGTTCTTTTGCGTTCGCTTTCTTCGCTCTGGTACACCAAATTATCCCGCAAAAACGGCGTCAGAAAAGGCAATACAAATTCCTGGGACGATTCATCCAGACCTGCAGCCTGCGCTTCTTCGTGCAGAAAGGCCCCCAAATTCTCCCTTGTCAGCAGGGAAGATTTTTCCACCGTACTGTGTTCCATACCGCGGACAACTTCCACTTCCGTACTGCTGAAATTTTCCATTCCTTCATCCGGGAAAGAAGTTAATCCGCGCGTAACCACGGAATTGAAAAACGATGTTGCAAAACGGAGGATTTCTGCCTGTGTCCGCCCGGGCAATGCAAAAAACGCTTCCAGCAAAGAGGGATCCACCGCGCCGGGATAGGATTCCTGCACTTCCAGCGCGTTCACCCGCGGACTGGAAGAATTCCGCCGCAACTCCTCCAGATATTGCACAAAATCAAAAAAGCGTGAATGCAGTCCGGAATCGGCTTCATAAGCAAAAACCGCCGTAACAAGATTCAGCCGGGCTTCCCTGCGGATTGCCGTTGCCTCTTCATCGATGTAGGAAAGATTACGGGCAAGCACAACATCCCGGTCAGAAACCGTCCCGACTTTGAAGTCTGCCAGATTGATGCGGGAAAAACCCGACTCACCCACGAGCGAAACACACGTTCCCAACGAAAGCACGGTGAATGCCGTAAACAGTAAAGCCAACACCTGGAAATTAAGGCGCATTTTTTTCAGGCCAATCCGGCGGAAAAGTGAAGAAGAAGGATAAAAATTTTTTCTATTCATAGTCTGAACCATAAAACAAATTACGGCGGAAAAATCCAACGGACATTAACTAGGGTAGATTATGCCTGTTTCTGCAAGATTCCGCAACACCCGGAGGGGCGGGTGCGTGTACGGTGCGGGTGGTGGTGCGGGGGGGGGGTAAAGAAAAAGCCCGGCGGCTACCTACTTTCCCGCCTGATCGGCAGTATCATCGGCGCAAGAGAGCTTGACTTCCGTGTTCGGGATGGGAACGGGTATTGCCTCTCCGCTATGGCCACCGGGCAAATGAATCCGCACAAGAATGCATCTTCCGCCCTGAA
>JADIMS010000107.1 GCA_017694555.1 Candidatus Avitreponema avistercoris | reverse complement strand
TCTGTCCACGGCGCTGTTTGTGTTTTTTCTTGCTGCGGTGATGTTTTTTATTGCCAATGTAGGCATTTCCTGGTTTGTAAAATTTTTCCTGATTGTACTGCCCCTTTTCGCGCTGATGATTTTGACGGAAGAATACCGCATCCAGCGTATTTTGTCGTTTTTATATCCGGAAAAAGATCCGCTTGGCGCGAGTTATCAGGTAAACGCCGCGCTGACGGCTCTGTCCGAAGGCGGTTTTTGGGGCAAAGGGCTGGGAAACGGCGTGCGGAAAATTGCCGGTATTCCGGAAGTGCAGTCGGATTTTATTTTTGCGGTCTGGGGGGAAGAGATGGGGTTCCTTGGCGTATTGTTTTACTTTTTACTGCTGACAGTCTTTACGCTCAAGGCGGTTTCCGTCAGTCTGAAGGCCGGAACACGGTTTGCCTGTTTTCTTGGTCTGGGCTGCGCGTTCATCATCTTTTTCCAGTCGCTGATGAATTGCGGCGTTATTGTCCGGTTTTTCCCTTCTACCGGCGTTCCGCTTCCTTTCTTTTCTTCCGGCGGTTCGTCGCTGCTGGTGACACTGTCCGTTTGCGGATTTATTCTGAACGTTTCGCGGAAAAAAGCGGACGGGGGAGTTTCCAATGTCTGAAGTCTGGATTGTAGAAGAGGGCGGGAAACGCCGGCCTCTGGGAATTCTGGTACGCGTGCTTTGCGTGGCTATTTTATGCGCGCTTTTTATTGTAGCGGCCTGTTATTTGCTGATTGCGCCGGCTTCTTCGTATGTGTCGGTTGAAGTGAATGGACAATACGGAATTGGCGTGGAAGAATTGCTTTCCATTGCCGGTATCCGGCCGGATACCAAATGGAGCGGCTTTGACGCCCGGGCTGCCGGGGAAAAACTGCGTGCGCACCCGCTTTTTGCGTCGGCAACGGTGGAGAAGAAATTTCCGGACCGCGTAGTGATTCAGGTGGAAGAACGCGTGCCGGTGGCGCTGGCTGTTGCGGATTTTGACGGCCGGTCTGTGCCTGTGGAAATTGACCGTGAAGGCGTGGTTTTCCGCATCGGCGCCACGGAAGCAGCCGGGAATTTGCCTTTGCTTACCGGCCTGAATATGACGGATCTGGTTGCCGGCAGCCGCCTGAACGAGCATCTGCAGCCGCTGCTTTTGCAGTTGGAAAAGCTGGAACAGGAGAACCCGCGCCTGCTTTCAGCGGTTTCGGAAATCCGGATTGAGCCGAAAACATACGGCAGTTATGATTTGGTTCTGTTTCCGGTCCGCACGCCGGTTCTGGTGCGCACGGACAAGGCATTGAATGAGGACGCGTTACGGTATATTATGTTGTTGCTGGATGTAATTCAGGGACTGGATATTGACGTGCGCGAGCTGGACATCCGGGCCGGGACTGTGGCTTATAAGCTCGGCGGATGAGTATTGCGCCTGCGGGACGGAAAGAATAAAGAGAGGATGGAAGCATTTTGAGTGATTTTGTCGCTGGAATTGACATTGGAACGAGCAGAATCCGGGCGGTGATCGGAGAAATCACGGACGACGGAACGTTCCAGATCACGGGCGTGGGCACGAATCCTTCTACCGGACTGCGCAAGGGCGTAGTGGTGAATCTGGAGGATACGGTCCGCGCCATTTCCCAGGCAGTGGAAACCGCAGAAATGATGTCCGGCGTGGAAATTCAGCGCTGCACCGTAGGCATCGGCGGTACGCACATCGAATCCCTCAATTCGCGCGGCAGCGTGGCGCTTCCGCAGAAAAAAGAGAATTACGAAATCCAGCACGAAGATATTGCCCGTGTGATTGACGTTGCCCGCGCGTATAAATTCCCGCTGGACCGGCAGGTGATCCATGTCATTCCGCAGTCGTATATTGTGGACGGGGAAAAAGGCATCCGCGATCCCCGCAACCGGATCGGTGTCCGTCTGGAAGCGGAAGTCCATATCGTGACCGGATCCGTCACACCGGTGCAGACGATTTTGAAATGCGTAAACCGCGCCGGTCTGTATGTGGATGAATATATGCTCAACAGTCTGGCAGAAGTAAAGTCTGTGATGACCAAAGACGAGCAGGAACTCGGTTCGCTGCTGATTGATCTTGGCGCAGGTACGACGGATATTGTGTATCTGGCGGACGGCGCTCCGCAGCTGACTTCCGTGCTTCCGGTAGGCGGGGATCATGTCACAAACGACATTTCCATTGTGAAGGGACTTTCGGTGGAAATGTCGGAAAAGATAAAATGCGAAGCCGGTTATTGCTGGGCGCCGCTGATTGAAGAAAATGAGACGGTGATTATCCCCGGATTGGGCGGCCGTCCTCCGGTGCGTATCCCGCAGTCGGAAATCTGTGCGGTGATCCAGCCCAGAATGGCCGAGATTTTTTCCATGGTAAAAGAAAAAATCTCGGCGGTTGCAGATACCCGCACGCTCAGCGGCAATATTGTCATTACCGGCGGCGGTGCAAATATGGCCGGGATTGTGGATTTGGCCTGCGCGGTGTTTGAAACCCAGAATGTGCGCGTGGGGATTCCCGGTACGTTCAGCGGACTGGCAGGCGATTTGGGCGAATACCGCAGTCCGGAATATGCGGCGGTAATTGGTCTGGTGCTGAATGCATACGAAAAATTTTCTGCATCCCGCACGGATTCATTCTCCAAAGATTCGCCGCAGAATTCGGTATTCACCGCGGTGAAGAACTGGTTTAAGGAACTTTTTTGACGGATTAACGGAAACCGCACGGGGTTTCGCAAGGTGGGAGGAAAAGATGAATTATGAAATCATGGATCACAAAGAAGTGACCCCGACCCTTATTAAGGTCGTGGGAACCGGCGGCGGCGGATCCAATGCCATCAACCGCATGATTGACTGCGGGGAAGGCAAGGTGGAATTTATCGCAATCAACACGGACATTCAGGCGCTGAATTATTCCAAAGCGCCGGTAAAGCTTGGCATCGGCTCCAAACTGACCGGGGGCCGGGGCGCAGGCGGCGTGCCGGACATCGGGGAAAAGGCTGCGCTGGAAGACACGGAAACCATCACGAATACGCTCCGCGGCGCCAATATGGTTTTCCTGACAGCCGGTATGGGCGGCGGTACAGGAACCGGTTCCATTCCGGTCATTGCCCGGCTGGCCAAGGAGCAGGGCGCGCTGACGGTTGCGGTGGTCACCACGCCGTTCGGATTTGAAGGCCGCCAGAAAATGATGCAGGCGCAGGCCGGAATTGAAAAGCTGGCAAAAGAAGTGGACTCGCTGATTGTGATTCCCAACCAGCGTCTGCTGAAACTGACCGACAAACGCACCACGCTGCGGGAAGCCTTTGCAAAAGCCGACGAAGTGCTCCGGCAGGCTGTGCAGGGGATTTCGGATTTGATTACCAAGCCGGGTATGGTGAACATCGATTTCAACGATGTGCGCACCGTAATGGTCGGAAAAGGCAACGCGGTGATGGGCGTGGGCGAAGGCCGGGGTGAAACGCGGGCAACGGACGCTGCAACAAACGCCATCAACAATCCCCTTTTGGACGGCGCGCTGATTGAAGGTGCGACGCATATTTTGATTAACATTACCGCCAACGAGGATTTGACGCTGTCCGAAGTGAATGAGATTGTGACGATTATTACTTCCGGCGCTTCGGAAGACGCCTTTATCACGTTTGGTACGGCGATTGACGGGAACGCAGACGACAAAGTGAGCGTAACGGTTGTGGCCACCGGTTTCCCGGATGACTTGCTGCCGGAATCCCGGAAAGAAAGCAGCCATGCGGCGGAGAAAAAAAACGTGGACAGCGGCAGTTTTGTTTCCGGTTCGGAATGGCGGCAGGCGATGGAGAAATCGTCGGAAAAACCTGCGCCCGGTTTGGGAACCCGTAACGGTACGCCGCATCCGATTTCGATTTCACCGCCTTCCCGCGATGATGATCTGGATACCCCGACCGTGCTCCGCAATCAGCAGAAGGCTTCAATCTGAGCGGAAACCATCCGGCGCTTGTCCGGCAGTTTTATGCCTGGCTGTTAACCGGCGAAGCAAAAGCCCGGGAGACGGCTTCGACATACACAGGTTCGGCCGGGATTTTTCTGGACTGGCTGGCGGCGCGTTCCCTTTCCCCGGAGACCGTTTCTGCTGCGGAGTGCGTGGAATTCCTCGCCTCCCGCAGCCGTGCAGGCATCAGCGGGAAAACGCTTGCCCGGGACATCGCTGCGCTGCAGTCTTTTTTCCGCTTTCTGGTGTTAATCCGCAAACGGCAGGATAATCCTGTCGTGCTTTTGGAGCGCCCGGCGCGGGGATTCCGGCTTCCGCGCGTGCTTTCGGTAGAGCAGGTGGAAAAACTGCTTTCCTGCATCCGGACGGATACGCCGGAAGGACTCCGGGACAGCGCATTGTTCGAATTGATTTATTCCTGCGGGCTGCGGATCCACGAAGCGGTTTCGCTGACGGTGAATGACGTCCGGTTTAATGAAAAAACAGTGCTGGTATGCGGCAAAGGCGGTAAAGAGCGGATGGTTCCTTTCGGAAAGCGTTCGGCTGTTTTGCTGCGCCGCTACATGCAGGATGCGCGTCCGGCGCTTTCTTCCGCGCTCTCCGGCAATTTCCTGTTTTTGGGCAAAAAAGGAAAACCGATGACCCGCAAAGCGGCGTGGGACCGTTTCCATGCGCTGACGGTACAGGCGGGCGTGCCTGCAAAAATCCATACGCTGCGCCATTCGTTTGCCACGCATTTGCTGGCGGGCGGCGCAGATCTACGTTCCGTGCAGGAGCTGCTCGGGCATTCGGATATTTCCACGACGCAGATTTACACCCATGTGGAAAATGATTCCCTTAAATTGTATCACGCGGAATTTTTTGACCGGAATGAAGGGCAAAACCCGCTATTCCCCGGAAAAGAGCAATCAGGAGGTTTGGAATGAAAAGAGGTCGGATTCCTTTTTGTGTATGCGCCGCCCCGCTTTTACTGTCGGCTGTGCTTCCGCTTTTTTTGTCCTGCAATGGTAACGTGAACGCCATCCGGCGGATGCAGCAGCTGGAAGAAGGTGTGGACAATCCGGTTTCCGCGGAGGAACTGGAAGAAGCTATCGCAAAGTATCAGAACCGGGTGGAAGATATTATTCAGGCTGAAGTCCGTACAGCCAATTGGTACAAACTTCTTGCAATCCGCTATCTGGACAACCGCATGTACGGCAAGGCGCTGGAAAATTTCCAGGCGGCGGTTGAATATCATCCGGACAACCAGAATCTGTTTTATTATGTCGGGGTTTGCGCAGGATTCATGTCCAAGGCTTCTTTGGATTATACTGCCGCCGGCGGAAATCCTATGCGGGAACGTTACCTGGATTTGGCGGAATCCGCTTACCTGCGGGCGCTGGAAATTGAACCGCGTTTTGCCCGTGCGCTGTACGGTATCGCCATTTTGTACGCTTTTGAAAAACATGATCCGGAACGGGCGCTTCCGTATATCGAGCAGTTTACGGAAATCGAAACGAAGGACAACGAAGCGCAGATCCGGCTGGCGCAGATTTGTTCGGCTGCCGGACAGACAGAGCGGGCAATTTCCGTGTACGACAAAGTCATCCGGGAAACGACAAACGATACGCTGCGCGCCGTTGCGGAATCCAACCGGGCATTTCTTTTGGAGGATGCGCGTTCGCATGGCGCCGATTGAAATTCTGGTCCTGCTGGCAGATTTCCCCGGTCTGCGCAGCAAAGAACGGTTGTTTTTGGCAGAAAAACTTGACAACATGGAAGAGCTTGCGGTACTTTCTTCTATTGAAGGACTTTCGCTTTTCCTTGGGCGCACGCCGGAATTCCCGTTGCCGTCCAAAGCGGAGCTGGAAGAACGGTGCGGACGGCGCATGGAACAAATGCGGCGTTTTGGGATTGGTTTTACGCATTTCCTTTCTGCGGAATATCCGCCTTTGCTGCGGGAAATCCACGATCCGCCATACGGGATTTTTTTCCGCGGGACGCTTCCGGATGGCGGAATGCCTCTGGTTTCCATGGTCGGAACCCGCGCGCCTTCCGGGGACGGCGTATCCGCAGCCTTTTCGCTGGCTGAAGACCTGGGGAGGCATGGTGTTCCTGTGGTTTCCGGGCTGGCGTTCGGTATCGATGCGTTTTCGCACAAAGGAAACCTGTCCGGCGGAGGATGTTCGGTAGCGGTACTGGCCTGCGGTGTGGATATTCTGTATCCGCGGGGGAATTCCCGTCTGGCGGGGAAGCTGCTGGAAAACGGCGGCTGTATTTTGAGCGAATATCCGCCCGGCGCAGGGCCGCTGAAATACCGTTTCCCGCAGCGGAACCGGATTATTTCCGGTCTTTCCCGTTCCGTGGTGATGGTGGAGGCGCCGGAAAAATCCGGCGCACTGATAACGGCGGATTTTGCCCTGGAGCAGGGCCGGGATTTGTTTGTGCACCGCGGCAGTCTGGCTTCCAAGCGGAACGGAGGCGGCCGGAAACTGTTTGCCCAAGGCGCGCCTGCGGTGGCTTCTGCCGCTGATGTGTTTGCCTCGTGGGGCCGCGCCGGGTAACGCCGGGAAAAGCAAAAAACCGGAAGAAACAGGAGATCGGGATGGCTGGGAAGAGCGCAAAAAAAAGCACGGAAAAAAAAGAAAAAGAACAGCAGACTCTTGTCATCGTGGAGTCGCCCGCAAAAGCGAAAACGATTGAAAAATATCTCGGCGCCGGATATACCGTCAAAGCTTCCATGGGGCACCTGATCGATTTGCCGAAATCCAGGATGGCAATCGATATCGAACATAACTTTCAGCCGGAATACATCACGGTCCGCGGCCGTGCAAAATTGCTGCGTGAATTGCAGTCGGATGCAAAAAAATCCGCGCAGGTGCTGCTGGCCAGTGATAACGACCGGGAAGGGGAAGCCATCGCCTGGCATTTGCGCCGCGCAATTCTTGCCAAAAACAATGTTCCCATCCACCGTATCGTATTTAATGAAATCACCCCTGTCGCCATCCGGGATGCCGTCAAGCATCCGATGGAAATTGACGAATCAAAAGTGAACGCCCAAAAAGCCAGGCGTGTGCTGGACCGGCTGGTCGGATACAATTTGTCGCCCCTGCTTTGGAAAAAGGTGAAAAACGGCCTTTCTGCCGGGCGCGTCCAGTCGGTTGCATTGCGCCTGATTTGCGAACGGGAAGTTGAAGTTGAGAATTTCATTCCGGAAGAGTACTGGACGCTGGATGCGGATTTCAAAAAAGGACGCACGCAGTTTACCGCACAGCTGGTTTCCTATGACGGGAAAAAACCGGACATGAAAAACGAAGAGACCGTGAAAGAAATCATCGGAAAAATCCGCAGCGGAACGTTTACGGTTTCCGATGTCAAAATGTCGGAAAAAACCATCCGTCCGAAGCCGCCGTTTACGACGTCCAAACTCCAGCAGGTTGCGGCAAACCGGCTGAATTTCACCTCGCGCAAGACGATGCAGATTGCCCAACAGCTGTATGAAGGCGTGAACATCGGCAGCGACCGTGTCGGCTTGATTACGTATATGCGTACGGATTCCGTGCGTATTTCCCCGGTGGCGCTGGAAGATGTGCGCGGATTCCTCGCGGAAAAATTCCCGCAGGATCTGCCCGATGCGCCGGTCGTGTATTCGGTGGAAAAGAAAGCGCAGGACGCGCACGAAGCAATCCGGCCGACATATGTACGCTACACGCCGGATTCCGTGAAGGATTATCTGACCAAAGAGCAGCTGAAACTGTATACCATCATCTGGGAACGGTTTGTTTCCAGCCAAATGAAGAATGCGCGGACCCGGACGTCCGCATTTGAAATCTCTTCCGGGAGCGCGGTGTTCCGCGTCAATTCCACGAAAGTCGTGGAAAAAGGATTTTACCGCGTCATGAAACTGCTGGTTTCCCGGGACGAAAAAGACAAAGTGCTGCCGGAAATGAAACCCGGCGAAGAAGTTGCGGTACTTGATTTTCACTCTGAGCAGCACTTTACGCAGGGGCCTGCCCGTTATACCGATGCGTCCATTGTCAAAATGCTGGAAGAAAAGGGGATCGGCCGGCCTTCCACTTACGCGCCGATTATTTCGGTTCTCATCGACCGGTATTATGTTTCCCGCGCCAACCGGCAGCTGGTGCCAACACAGTTGGGGCGCATCATCAATGATATTCTTGTGCAATATTTCCCGGACGTGATTGACGTCAATTTCACCGCTTCGGTGGAAAATGAATTGGATCAGGTGGAAGAGGATAAGGTTTCCTGGCCGGACATGATAGGCGGATTTTTCTTTCCGTTCAAAAAGCAGGTGGACGTGGTCATGGAACAGCTGGACAGCATGAAAGGCACGCTGGATGAAAAAACCGATTACGTGTGCGAGCTGTGCGGCAAACCGATGCTGAAAAAGCTGGGGCGCTTCGGCTTTTTCCTTGCCTGCTCCGGTTTCCCGGAATGCCGGAATACCCGTTCGATTCCCCTGGCCAAGTGTCCGCGTCCCGGTTGCGGCGGGGACATTGTGGCGCGCAGAATTAAAGGCCGTTCCAAGGAATTTTACGGTTGTACCAATTACCCGGAGTGCGACTTCATCAGCCACTTTAAACCCATCAATGCGTATTGCCCGAAATGCGGGCAGTTTCTGGTGGAGAAATACGATAAGAAAAACGGCACGTTCAAATCCTGCATCAATCCGGAGTGCGATTATTTGCATACGCAGGATGACGAAGTGTTCGCCGCCGAACGAAAGGAAGAATGAATCCGCTGTTTGACGAATACCTTGCGTATGTGCAGGGCGTAAAAGGACTTTCCCCCCGGACGCTGCGTTCTTACCGTCAGGATTTTTCGGTGTTTTCGGCTTGGCTGCAGGATGAAGGAACCGGATGCGGCGGGCCGGATCCGCTTTCTGTGCAGGATTCCGGTTTGCATCTGTTTGTTGCCTGCTTGGGTCAGCAAGGCTATAATCCGGCAAGTGTGAACCGGATGCTGGCGTCGCTGCGGGGATTTTACCGCTACGCTGTACGGATGAACCGGTGCAGCGGGAATCCGGCCGCCGGTGTACACAATTTGAAAACCGAAAAAAAGCTGCCGGATTTTCTGTTTGACCGGGAAGTTGCCGGATTGTGCGCTATGCCGTCTGCGGAAAACCGTCCGCAAAAAACGGATTCCCTGCATTCCGGGACAACGCCGCAGGGGGAGACGGCGGCGAAACCGTTGTGGCCTGCGCGGGATACCGCGCTGTTTGCGGCCATGTATTCCACCGGATGCCGGGTATCGGAAATTGCTTCCATGCGCCTGTCGGATATCCGCGGCGATTTTTCTTCGGCGCTGATTACCGGAAAAGGCGGAAAAGACCGGCAGGTGTTTTTTTCGCGCGCCGCCGCAGCCGCCGTGCAGGTGTATCTGGAAGAACGGGATGCGCTGCTGAAAACGGTGCAGGAGCGGGATCCTTCCGGCGGCCGGCTGTTTGTTTCCCGGCGCGGAAAACCGCTTTCCGTGCGCGGTATTCAGTACATTTTCAGCCATTATACAGGCGGCGCCGCCCCTGTGCGGCATATTTCGCCGCATGCGCTCCGGCACAGCTTTGCCACAACGCTTGTGTCCCGGGGCGCGGACATCCGGATTGTGCAGGAATTGCTCGGACATGCAAGTATTTCCACAACACAGCGGTATACGCATGTCACAACGGAAAGACTGAAGGCGCTGTATCATCAGGCGCACCCGCACGGCTGAACTTTACGGCTGATAACAACCGGCGGGAATTTTTACGGAACAGGAGGGAAATATGAAATACGAAACGATACGCAGTACCACCGTGATTGCCGTGCGCCGGAACGGAAAGGTTGCCATGGCCGGGGACGGACAGGTGACAATGGGCAATACCATCATGAAGGGAAATGCACGGAAAGTCCGGCGGATTTATGACGGCAAGGTGCTGACCGGATTTGCCGGCGCGACGGCGGACGCTTTCAGTCTTTTTGATAAATTTGAAAACAAACTGAAGGAATATTCCGGTGATTTAACCCGCGCCGCGGTGGAAATGGCAAAACTGTGGCGCACGGACAAGGCGCTGCGGCAGCTGGAGGCGCTGCTTTTGGTTGCCGACCGGGAAAAAATCCTGCTGATTTCCGGAACCGGCGATGTTGTGGAACCGGAAAACGATGTGCTGGCTATCGGCTCCGGCGGCAATTACGCCTATGCGGCCGCACTTGCGTATTTGGAAAATCCGGAGCTGACCGCCGCCGAAATTGCCGGAAAAAGCCTGCGGATTGCGGGCAAAATCTGCATTTATACGAACGACTCCGTCGTTTTGGAGGAACTGTGAACGGAACAACGAAGGAACCCGCTGCAGAAGACAAAGGGCTGGAAAACATGACGCCGAAGGCGATTGTCGCCGAACTGGACAAATACATCATCGGCCAGCAAAAAGCAAAAAGGGCTGTCGCAATCGCGCTCCGGAACCGTATGCGCCGGCTTAAGCTCCCGGAAGACGTGCGGGACGAAATTGCGCCGAAAAATATCCTGATGATCGGTCCGACCGGCGTAGGAAAAACGGAAATCGCCCGCCGGCTGGCAAAACTGTGCGGTGCGCCCTTTCTCAAGGTGGAAGCCACAAAATACACGGAAGTCGGCTATGTCGGCCGCGATGTGGAAACCATGATCCGCGACTTGATGGCAGTCGGCTACAATATGGTGAAAAACGAAACGCAGGCTTCCCTGCGCGGCGAAGCGGAAAAACGCACGGAAGAAGCGCTGCTGGATTTGCTTTTGCCGGCAAAGAAAAAGCCGCTTTCCCGTCCGTCCGCGCTGCCGCCTGTTTTTCCGCCGCAAACAGCGGAAAATGAACATACGGCGGAAACCGCCGGCGGTGAGCCTGCGGCCGGAGCCGGAACTACGCGGGAGAAATTCCGCGTTATGCTCCGGGAGGGGAAACTGGAAGACCGCGTGGTGGAGATTTCCGTCAACCGGACCAATATGCCGTCTTTTGAGATTTTTGCCGGTTCTTCCAACATGGAGGATCTGGAAATGACGCTTTCGAATATTTCAAACCTCATTTCCGGCGGCCGGCAAAAACGCAAGGCCGTAACGGTCCGCGAAGCGCGGCAAATTCTTCTGGCCGAACAGCTGGACAAACTGGTGGATCCGGAAAAAATTGCGGAAGAAGCCAGGGAACGGGTACAGCAGAACGGTATTATTTTTCTGGATGAAATCGACAAGGTTGCAGCCCGCAGCGACCGTTCCGGCGGACAGGATGTTTCGCGGGAAGGCGTGCAGCGCGACATTCTGCCGATTGTGGAGGGCTCGAACGTCAATACGAAATTCGGCGTTGTGGATACGACGCATATCCTGTTCATTGCCGCCGGTGCGTTCAGCATTTCCAAACCGAGCGATCTGATCCCCGAACTGCAGGGGCGTTTCCCGCTGCGGGTAGAGCTGGACTCGCTGCATGCGGAGGATTTCCGCCGCATTCTTCTGGAACCGCGGAATGCGCTGATCCGCCAGTATTCCGAACTGCTGGCTACCGAAGATGTTACGCTTTCCTTTACCGATGAAGCGATCGACCGCATGAGTTTCCTCGCGGCTGAGGTGAATTCGCGCATGGAAAATATCGGCGCCCGCCGGCTGCACACCATCATGGAAATGCTGTTGGAAGAAATTTCCTTTAATGCGCCGGATCTTGCCGGACAGCATATAGAAATTACGCGGGAATACGTGGACGAGAGGCTGAAAGACATCGTGCAGGATCAGGATTTGTCCCGCTATATTTTGTGACAATGCGCACGGAAGCGCTTAATTTTACGGCCGCTTCTGCCGAAAATAGCGGTGAGGCGTTTTATGAATAGTTTTGAACGGACGACGGATCTGATCCACCGCGCATTGGACGTGAATATGCTGCGTTATTCGGTTTCTGCCAATAATCTGGCAAATGCCGGCGTACCGGGTTTTAAACGCACGATGGTGAATTTTGAAAGCGAATTGAAGCGGGCTCTGGATTCCGAAAAGGCGGCGCAGGGTGCATTTCCGCTGGCAACTGCCCATCCGCGGCATATCCCTTCCGGGGAATTTCAGGATTACCGGACTGTGGAACCGCGCCGGGTTTTGGACTACGTCTCGGTTTCCAACGCAAACGGGAACAACGTGGATGCGGAACAGGAAGCGATGGAACTTTTGCGTGTCCAGCTGAATTATATCCTGCTCACGCAAATGGAAAATTTCCAGTTCGCGCAGGTGACCAATCTGCTGACCAGATAACGGAGGATAGGAATGGGACTTTTTTCAAGCATCAACATTGCTGCAACCGGAATGTCCGCCCAGCGTCTCCGCAGTGACGTCATTGCGGATAATATCGCCAACGCAACCACAACCCGTACCCAGGAAGGCGGCGCTTTCCGGCGCAGCCGCGTGATTTTGGCGCAGCGTTCGGACGGCATCGACTGGCGCACGCCGTTTACTCCGCCCGGATTGGACCGCGGACCGGGTACCGGCGTCCGGGTGATGGGCATCGAAAAAGACAACGCGGATCTGCGGCTGGTGTATGACCCGACGCATCCGGATGCCATTCAGTCCGGACCGAAAGCCGGTTATGTGGAATATCCGAACGTGAACATTGTCACCGAAATGGTGGATTTGATTTCTGCGTCGCGGGCTTATGAAGCAAATGCTTCCGTGATCCAGGGGTCGAAAGATATGTTCCAGCGTGCAATGGAAATCGGGAGGTAATGCATGGCTTTTCCGCTGATTTCTTCCACGTCGTCCATGTATACCGTTGTGCAGCCGCCGGTAGTTGAGCCGCCGCGGGTGGAAAACTTCCGCGCGCGGATGGAATCTTCCTCGGAAATGATTGACAATGCGGTGCGTCCGGAAACCGCAAGCTTTGAGCAGACGCTGCTGCGGGCTTTTGACGCGATGAATGCGCAGCAGATGCAGCCGGCAAAGCTGGCGGAGCAGATGATTGTGGAGCCGGATTCCGTTGATCCGCACGATATCACGATTGCCATGAGCCAGGCCAATCTTTCCATCCGTCTGGCGCAGACGGTTATCGACCGCGTGGTGCGCGGCTGGACGGAAATCACGAATGTACGGTGACGGCTGTGCGGTGAAAAAACGCTTTTCCCGTACCGGATTGTGTGTTATACTGGTGCGATGAAATCCGTGTAAATTTTTGCAGGTTCGTTCTGTAACGGGAGGGGTAACATGAACGAATGGCTGAAAAAAGTCATAGAAAAAATCAAGGCTTTATGGGGCAAATGGTCCCTGGTGCAAAAGCTGATTCTCGGCGGCGTGCTGCTTGTCGTGATTGCCGGCATTGCGGTGCTGTTATCCGTTTCTTCATCGCCGGGCGTCGTCCGCCTGGTGGATACGCCGATTACGGATGAGGCCGCGCGGGACCGGATTATCCTCCGTCTGAATCAGGAAAACGTCAGCGTATCTACCGGCGCCGACAATCTGCTGTATGTGCGCGATGAACCGACAGCCAGAAGGATGCGCGCCATCCTTGTCAGCGAGGATCTGCTCCCCGGCGGTATTGATCCCTGGGCGATTTTTGACCAGGAACGCTGGACCATCACCGATTTTGAACGGAACGTGAACCTCCGCCGCGCCCTGACCGAAGAAGTGCGCAGCATGATCCAGTCGCTGGAAGACGTGGACAGCGCTTCGGTGTCCATCAATGTCCCCGACAACAGCAACACGCTTTTCCGGGAAGACGTCCGCAGTACGACGGCCGCGGTCGTTATTACCCCCAAGCCGGGCAGCGATATTACCCGGAACCGCCGCAAAATCGAAGGCATCAAACGCATCGTGCAGCTGGCTGCAGGCGGAATTCCGGATGAGAATATCGAAATTTCCGACAACAACGGCGTACTGATCAGCGACTTTTCCGGTATGGCGGATTTTGACCGCCTGACGCGGATTGAAAGAGAACAAAAGCTGATTGCCCAGGAAGAAGCCAAGATCCGCGCCAAAGTTCTGAAGTCGCTGCAGGAAACTTACGGGGCGGACCGGGTGCGCGAAGTGAATGTGTCCATTGAAATGGATATGTCCGAGGAAACCGTGCAGCGGACGGAATACCTGCCGACGGTGATCCGCCCGGACAATCCGGAAACCCCGTATGACGACTCCGAAATCCGGGAGTCCGTCACCCTTTCGTCCGAAACTTCGACAACGCGCTGGCAGGGGACGGGCTTTAATCCCGAAGGGCCGGAAGGCGTTGAAGGGCAGACTGCGCCCGCTTACCGCGATATGTCCAACCTGTACGGGCTGACCGAGCAGTCCATCGTAAAAAAGAACGAACTGGTGGGACAGCAGGTCAGCACGAAGGACGTCAGTCCGTCGAAAGGACGGCGCACGGCGTCCGTCAACATTGACGGCCTGTGGACAAAGCTCCGCGACGCCAACGGAGACCTCATTTTAGAGAACGGCGAAATCCAGCGGGAATATACGCCGCTTTCCGCCGAAGAGTTGCAGCATGCTACGCTTCTTGTGCAGGACGCAATCGGGTACGACCGGGCGCGCGGCGATTCTATCAGCGTGCTGAACATCCGGTTTGACCGCACAAAGGAATTTGAGCAGGAAAACCAGGAATACCTGCGGCGTATGCAGACGCAGAGTACCATCCTCATTACGCTTCTGGCTGTAGCCGGATTGCTGTTTGTGTTTGTGATGTACCGCATGATTATGCGGGAAGTGGAGCGCCGCCGCCGTCTGGCAGAAGAAGAACGGATGCGGCAGTACCAGATGGAGCGCGACCGCAGTATTTTGGACGCCGAAAACGCCGGTATGGAAGTTTCCATGTCCGTGGAAGAAAGAAGGCGCATGGAGCTGCAGGAAAACGCCGTCAATATGGCAAAAGAGCATCCGGAAAATGTCGCTCTCTTGATCCGGACGTGGCTGATGGAGGAATAACGGATGGCAGCAGGCAGTACAACGGCGGCTTCGCCGCGGCAGGAAACTTCCCGGGAATCCGGCCGGTCTTCTTCAAAAAAAGCGAAGGATTTCCGCTCCCTTTCCGGAAAGCAGAAAGCCGCTATTTTTCTGGTATCGCTGGGGTCGGAAATTTCATCGGAAATTTTCAAGCATTTGCGGGAAGATGAAATCGAAACGCTGACGTTTGAAATCGCGCGCCTGGAAACGGTGGAGCCGGAATTCAAAGACGCCGTTTTGCAGGAATTCCAGGATTTGATGGCCGCCCAGAATTTCATCACCACAGGCGGTATCGATTACGCCCGTGAATTGTTGGAAAAATCCCTCGGCAGCCAGAAGGCCATCGACATCATCAACCGGCTGACCAGTTCGCTGCAGGTGCGTCCGTTCGATTTCATCCGGCGCACGGATCCGTCGCATTTGCTGAACTTTATCCAGCAGGAACATCCGCAGACCATTGCGCTGATCCTGGCATATCTGGAGCCTGCAAAAGCTTCGGTTATTCTGCAGAACCTGCCGGATGAAATCCAAAGCGAAGTAGCCAAACGCATCGCCACGATGGACCGGACGTCGCCGGATGTTCTGCGGGAAGTGGAGCGCGTACTGGAGAAAAAACTGTCTACGCTTTCCAGTGAAGATTATGCGACAGCCGGCGGTGTGGAGAGCATCGTCGAAATCCTCAACCTTGTTGACCGTTCGTCGGAAAAATCCATCATCGAAGCCCTGGAAGACGAGGATCCGGATTTGGCCGAGGAAATCAAGAAGCGTATGTTTGTGTTCGAGGATATCGTCATGCTGGACGACCGTTCGATCCAGAAAGTCCTGCGCGAAGTGGACAGTCAGGAGCTGGCAAAAGCGCTGAAGGCGGTCGATACGGAGGTACAGGACAAGATTTTCAAGAATATGTCCAAACGCGCGGCCGGTATGCTGAAGGAAGATATGGAATACATGGGGCCTGTCCGCCTGAAAGATGTGGAAGAGGCGCAGCAGAAAATTGTCTCGATCATCCGTCATCTGGAAGATACGGGAGAAATTGTCATCGCCCGTTCCGGCGAGGACGAACTTGTAGTTTGAGCGCGTAGCGGCGGGGATTTTGCATGGCGAAAGCGGTTTTTCATTCCAACGAGATCAAGCCTTCTGCGGAAAAAGTGTTTCTGGATCTTCCCAAAAAATTTGCGCCGGTGGAACCCGAAGAGCCGGAGGAAGTGCAGGCAGAACCGGTATACGACGGTCCCACGGTAGAAGACCTGCAGCGGGAAGCGGACGCCTGGCGGGAAGATTTTGCCCGCGAAAAGGAAGAGAAGATTGCCGCGGCCAATGCAGAGGCGGAGCAAATCCGTCAGGACGCCGAGAAAGCCGCCTTTGAAGAAGTCCGCCGCAAAACGAACGAGTCGCAGGCCGCCCTGCAAAAAGCCAAAGACGAAGCCGCCCGGATTGAAGCAGAAGCAAAGGACGGGGCCGCCCGGATTGAAGCAGAAGCCCGCCAGGCGGGGGAAACCGTCAGGAAAGAAGCGTATAACGCCGGCTTCGCGGAGGGCAGGGAAGCCGGCTTTCAAAGCGGTAAAGAGGAGGCAGACCGCCTTATCGGCCGGCTGCATGCCATGCTGGAAGGTATCCTGAACCGGAGGCAGGAAATCCTCAACGAAACCGAGCAGCAGATTGTGGATCTTGTCCTGCTGATGACGCGCAAAGTGGTTAAGGTGCTTTCCGAAAGCAGCAGGAATGTGGTGGCGGCCAATATTGTGCAGGCGCTGCGGAAAGTGAAAAACCGCGGGACGGTTACGGTGCGCGTGAATCTGCGGGACGCCGAATTCGTTTCCGCCCATATTAAGGAATTCCTTGCGGCGGTGGAAAATATTTCCGGCTTGTCGGTCGCGGAAGACTCTTCCGTAGATCCGGGCGGTTGTATTGTGGATACGGATTTTGGTTCCGTTGACGCACGTATCATGAGCCAGCTGGAGGAGCTTGAACAGAAAATCCTGGAGATTTCCCCCCTGAAATCCCGTGCGCGCCCGGCGCCTGCTGCGGAAGAATCCGGAAAACCGCCGCATACGCCGCCTGCGGAAAATCATTCCTCCGCTGTCCGCGCGGTACCGCAGGACGCTGCGCCTGTTTCCGGACAGGAAACCCCATGATATCCGTTTTTGCTAAATATGCCGAAGCCGTCCGCCGGACGGATCCGGTAAAATACACCGGGACCGTAACCCGGGTTTCCGGTATGCTGATTGAAAGCCGCGGGCCGGGCACGGTAGTCGGCGGATTATGCCGCATCCTTTTGCCTTCAGCCCGCAGACGGCAAAAACCGTCCGTGCCGGGCGGCGCGCCTTCCTTTTCCGGTACGCCGGTTTTTACGGAACCGTTTACGGCAGAGAACTGCGTGTTGGCCGAGGTGATCGGGTTAAACGGGTCAACTGTGCAGATGATGTCCTTTACCGGCACCGGGGGAATTGAAATCGGATGCCCGGTGATTGCGCTGGATGAATCCCTGTCGGTTCCGGCCGGAGATTTCCTTCTCGGCCGGGTGCTGGACGGACTGGGCCGGGCTGCGGACGGAAAAGGGGAAATTTTTTCTGCGGTTTCCTATCCGGCAGTTGCGCCGCCGCCGGATCCGATGCGCCGCCGCCCGATTGACCGGCGGATGGTAACCGGTATTAAAGCCATCGACGCGATGCTGGCTGTCGGCAAAGGCCAGCGGCTGGGGATTTTTTCCGGTTCCGGCGTGGGGAAATCCACATTGCTGGGTATGATTGCCCGGAATACCGCCGCAGACGTAAACGTTATCGCTTTGATTGGAGAACGCGGACGGGAAGTGCTGGATTTTATCCAACGGGATTTGGGGGAAAGCGGTCTGGCCCGTTCGGTCATTGTTTCCGCTACTTCTGACCAAAGTCCGCTGATGCGTCTGCGCGGGGCTTATGTGGCTACAGCTGTGGCGGAATATTTCCGGGATCAGGGAAAGGACGTTATGCTGATGTTTGACTCCGTGACCCGTTTTGCCAAGGCCCAGCGCGAGATTTCCCTGGCACGCGGGGAAAAACCGGCCCAGCGCGGGTATCCGCCTTCGGTGTTTGAAACGCTGCCCCGGTTGCTGGAACGGGCCGGAACTTCTGCTGCCGGTTCCATTACCGCTTTCTATACGGTGCTTGTTGACGGGGACGACATGGACGAGCCGATTGCCGACACTGTGCGCGGTATTCTGGACGGTCATATCGTGCTGAGCCGGCGTCTGGCCCAGCGCTACCATTATCCGGCCATCGATGTACTCAGCAGTATTTCCCGTCTTTCCAAGCGGGTATCCGGGGAAAACACAAAAAAAGCCGAGGCCCGCGTGCGCCGGCTGATGGCGGTTTATGCGGAACAGGAAGACATGATAAACGTCGGCGCCTACCAGAAAGGCACAAATCCTGAAATTGACGCTGCAATCGATTCCCATCCGGCTATTGAGGATTTCCTGACCCAGGAAACTTCTTCCGGCGCGCCGGTCGCGGAAACCCTCCGCCAGCTTGCTGCGGTTTCCGGCGTGGAGATTCCGGAGGAAGAATATGACACCTAAAAAATTCCGGTTCCCGCTGCAAAAGCTGCTGAATCTCCGGCAGTTTGCGGAAGACCGCGCGCGCGTAGAATTGGGGAAAGCGGTGTCGGAAGTGGAGCGCATCAATCAGGATTTGCACGGCAATGCAGAAAAACGCGCGGCGCTTTCCCGCTTTCCTGTGGTTTCCGGGCAGGGGCAGCCGTCTGAAGCCGTGCACGTCGGTACGCTGCTTTCTGTTGAGCGCTATGCGGCACGTCTGGATGCGGAGCGCGAACGGCTTTTGGAGGATTTAGCCGCCGCCGAAACGGTAGCGGAAAGCAAGCGGAAAGCATATGTGGAATGCGCAAAAAATGTGAAAATCCTGGAAAACCTGAAAGAGAAAAAACTCTCTGACTGGCGGAAGGAGAGGGCGGATGAGCAGGATAATGAAACCGACGATATAGTAAATTCAAACTGAGGCTTTGCTTTCGGTTGTGGAAAAATACGGCAAACCATTGGAAGTAAGGAGGAAAATATGCACACAGGAGAAAACCGGGAAATTTGTCATTGCAAGAAAGTGACTTTGTTTGACATCGAAGATGTCCTGCACGACAGCGAGAATTTTTCCCAGGTGGAAGAGGCCTTTGCCGAAGTGCAGCGCGTGACGCATTGTTCCACCGGCTGCGGCGGGTGCCACGATGAAATCATGCGCGTCGTTTCCGAAATCATGAGCGCCTGACGGTCAGTCTGCGGTGGCCGGGAAAAAGCCTGTTGTGCGTCCGGCCTCCGCTATACTGTCCGGGTCCGGCGCACAGGGCAGAGCGCTTTCCGCGTCTGCTGCGCTTTTTGCCGCGTCCGCTTCAATCTGCATCCGGGAAACAGGCAGCGCAGTTTGTTCCAGCAGTTCAATTCCGGTAATGAGCCAGCGGTCCCGGACAAAATCCAGATGAAGCCGGTCCCGGCAGCGGTAAACGGTTACCGGCGCGGCGCGGGTTTCTTCCCCGGCCGGCTGCCCGGAGGCACGGTCAAACAGCGGTACCCATAGGAAGAATGACGCCAGGTATTCTGCCGTCTGCGGGGTTTCGCCGGTTCCGGTCAGGGAAAGCCGTGTGATTCCGTATACCGGCCGTGTACCGGAAACCGGAACGCCGCGGCGGCTTGCCGCATAAAAAAGCGCCGGGGAAATCCATCCGTTCCCGGGCTGCAACGCCTGCCGCATTTTCAGCGAAAGGGAAAGCGTGTCGGTGAGTTCCGTATAGTGCGCGGCGGCTTTTCCCCGTGCAAAGGCTTGCGGGACTTCCGGACGCAATGCCGCAATTCCCGCATAAAATCCGGCAGCCACTTCGCGTGGGGTAAGGTTTTCCGTGGTCGGCAGATTCCTCCGGTTTTCGATTTGCACGGAAATTAGTCCGGCAACGGCTGCCAGGGCAATTACCGCTGCAATAACCGGTATACGGTATTTGCGGACAGCGTCTTCCTTCCGGAAGCGTTTGCGGATAAGGTTTTCTGCAGGCTGTAAATCCGGACTGCCTGCCGTTTCTGCCCGGAACAGGCCGTCCGCTTCCGTTTCCAGAATTCCGTTTTGCAGGATTGCCGCAATTTCCGGCGTTGCCCGCCCCGTGCCGCCCGCCGGGCGTCTGTTTCCGGCGGACAACAGGGCGTCCAGATTGGCGGCGTCTTTTGGCGGTAATCCGGGAAGCGCATCCGGTGCAGGCACAAAAGCCCCGGCGGCAACCGCGCGGCTTAAGGCTTCCTGGTTCTGTGCCGCGTGATCCGGCAGGATGAAAGGCATTTTCCCGCAAAGGATTTTCCGGGCAGCGCATCCGGCTGTAAAGGCAAAAGCGGTTTCCGGCGGAAGCTGGCCGGCCGCCGGATGGATCCAAATCCCCCGGCAGGCAAATTCTTC
>JADIMS010000106.1 GCA_017694555.1 Candidatus Avitreponema avistercoris | reverse complement strand
TGATTTTCTGCAGCTGTACGTCAAAATCAGAACGCGGCATTTTGTCGGATTTTCCGGATTCGCAAACCACAATCTGCGGCCCGCCGTCCGCGCCCGGCATACCGGCAATTTTGGGAATTTCCCCGCTTTCGATATAGGCGGCATTCATGCCTGTCCCGAGAATGAAGCCGACATAGGTGCCGTATTTTTTCCCTTTTACGGCAGCAGATGCACCGGCCAGCAGCGCGGCGCTGGTATCATTCACCAGTACGATTTTTTCCGGCTTATTCCACCCTTTGGCCACAAGCGCCCGCGAAAGATTTTCCCCCAACAGACAGCCGTGCACTTCCGGCGCGCGTACACCTTTGGACATTTCGATGACGCGTCCGTCCCCGTCCGGCATAGCCGTAAACGCATAAGAAAAGCAGAAGGCGATACGGGAAGCTTTGTTTTTCAGGTGTTCCAGATTACCGGCAATTTTGTCAAAAAATTCCTGCCGGGAATATTCCCGCTCGATTCCGGGCATAGAAGTTTTCTGCATATCGGAAACCACCGGATTTCCTTCCGCGTCAAAAGACACCAGACTGGAACGGAAATTCGTACCGCCGGCGTCGATGACAATAATCGACGTATTGACCGGAACCGAATCCGGCGGCCGGATCCAGGTGGGAATCATCGGCATTGCCGAGCGGAGACCCCGGCCGGGAGAAGCGTTTTCCAAGCCGTCTTCCAGATCAAACAGCAGGGCAGAAATGGCGGCATGAATATCAGGAGCCGCCGGAGAAAAGCCATGACGGGACAAAAAAGCGTTCACCGCGTGCGAAACATTCATAATCACCTCTCAAAATAGAAAACTGGAAACAGTATACCACAAAACCTTCGTTTTTGTCATTCGGTTTCCGTTTCCACGGGAAAGGAGACGGCGGCAGGCTGCGGACAGCGTTTTATCCGTTGGTTTTGGAGACGAATTCCGTGTATTTGGGGCGGAAGAGGATTTCGATATCCCCCACCGGTCCGTTCCGCTGCTTGGCGACAATCAGTTTGGTTTCGATTGCTTCTTCGTTTGCAGCGCGTTCCCTGTGCAGGAACATCACGACGTCCGCATCCTGTTCGATCGAGCCGGACTCCCGTAAATCGGCAAGCGTAGGGGTTTTCCCTTCGGCGTCCCGTTTTACCTGCGACAAGGCTACCACCGGGATATCCAGCTCGCGGGCCAGCGCCTTCAGCGACCGGGAAATTTCCGCAATCTGTTCATGCCGCGGAATCATGCTGTTTTCGCTGGTAATCAGCGTCAGGTAGTCGATAAACAGGATTTCAACTTCGTATTGCTGGCGGAGCCGGCGCGCCATGGCACGCAGATCCAGCAGCTTCATGTTCGGCATATCCACAAGATACAGCGGCGCTTCATAAATTTTTCCGGCGGCATCCTGGATATTTTCCAAATCCGACAGTTTTAAAAATCCCGTGCGGATACTGTGCGAAGAAATATGGGATTCCGCAGAAAGAAGGCGGAACATCAGCTGCAAGCCGGACATTTCCAGTGAAAAAAACGCCACCGGAATTTTCTTTTTGATGGCGATATTCCCGGCCATGGAAAGCGCAAGTGCGGTTTTTCCCACCGAAGGCCGCGCGCCGATGATAATCAGCTCGGACTTCTGGAAGCCGCTGGTCATGGAATCCAAATCCCCAAAACCGGAAGGAATGCCGCTGTAGGAATCCCGGTTTTTATACAACCGTTCGATGGCTCCGATTGCCTGCGGAATCAACTCTTTCGGCGACCGCACAACCGCGGATTGGTTGGCGTCCGTGAGATCAAACAGTTGTTTTTGGGAAGATTCCAGAATCGCCCGGCTTTCTTCGGCTTCATTGTGGCTTTCTGCCGTGATTCTGGCTGCAATGCCCAGCAATTTGCGCCGGACCGAACGGTCCAGTACGATTTGGGCATAGTATTCCACGTTCGCGCTTGTGGGTACGGTATCAGTCAGCGCGGCCAGATATCCGGGCCCGCCGGCTGCATCCAGTTCGCCGTCCGTGCGCAGACGGTCCGCCAGCGTAATCAAATCGACAGTCTTTCCGTCGTTGTAAAGCGAGAGAATAGCCGAAAAAATTTTTTGATTTTGCAGGGAATAAAAATTATCGGCCCGGAGATAACGGATCACCAGGCCGATTGCATCCGGATCGAGGAGAACCGCCCCGAGTGTCGCTTTTTCCGCCTCTTCATCATGGGGCGGAATTTTGTCTTTCGCAAAGGAAAAAGGCATGACGGATTCCGGGGCGCGGTTCTCTTTTAGTTTTCTTCTGCGGTTTCAGCCGGCGCGGCATCTCCGGCGGCGGGCTCTTCCGCTGCGGCAGAGGCTTCATTCTCCGGCGCGGGATTCCCTGCCGGTTCTGCAGGCTCTGCAGGAGCGGCCTCCTGCCCCTGCGCCGTCACCACTACCTGCACCGTAGCAGAAGCATTTTCGTACAGACGCACAATGGCATGGTATTTGCCGACGCTTTTGAATGTCAGGCCGGGAAGTTCCACGCGTTTGCGTTCCACATCAAAGCCCAGCGCATGCAAAGCTTCGGTGACCGTCTGGTTTGTAACCGCACCGTACAGCTTCCCGTTCGCGCCGGCAGGCATGGCAATCGTAACAACCGCCGCTTCCAGTTTTTCCTTCAATCCGGCGGCAGCAGCACGCTTTGCTTCTTTTTTGGCTTCGATTTCCGCCTTTCTGGATTCAAAATAGGCAAGCGTCATCGGGTTGCAGGGAACCGCAAGCGCGCGCGGAAACAGGTAGTTGCGCGCGTATCCGTTCGCAACGTCTTTCACATCCCCTTCTTCACCGAGATGCTTTACATCTTCATTCAAAATAACTTTCATTGACAAGCTCCTCTAAAAAAAATTCCGCATCCGTCCGGGAGTTGGACGGAAACGGGGAAACAAAAACCGGACTGTTCAGGGCGCAGCGTAGGGCAGCAGGGCCAGCGCGCGCGCGCGTTTGATTTCCAGGGCCAGACGGCGCTGGTGCTTGGCGCAGGTACCGGTAATCCGGCGGGGAAGGATTTTCCCGCGCTCGGTGGTATAGCGCCGCAACGTGTCGGCATCCTTATAGTCAATTTTCGTTTTCTGGTTGCAGAAACGGCACACTTTCTTGCGGAAAAACACTTTTCCTTTTCTGGCGCCGCGTTCTTCGCCTTCCCGGAAATTCTCCTGGGCGGGCATTTCATTTTCGTTTGTTTTTTCGTTCGCCATATATCACTCCTGAAATAAAAATTCGGCAGAAATCAGAACGGAATATCGTCGGGGAAATCGGCATCCATCGCGGAGCCGGCGTCCGGATATTCCTGCGGGCCCGGTTCAGCAGGCTGCCGCCGCCAGCCGCCGTCCCGTTCGGGCTGCGTTCTGGAAGACGGTGCGGAAGAACCGCCGGAAGGCGATCCGCCGAGAAGCTGCACATTATTTGCCACAATTTCAATTTTACTGCGCGGCTGCCCGTCCTGTTCCCAGCGGTTTTGGCGTAACTCGCCGTCTATGGCAACCTGCTTGCCCTTAATCAAATATTGATTCAGGCTTTCCCCGGAACGCCCCCAAAGAACAATGTCGAAAAAATGGGTTTCTTCCGTCCGCTGCTCCCCGCTTTTGCGGAATTTATTCACGGCAATAGAAAATTTGCAGACAGCCATCCCGCCGGATGTGTATTTCAACTCCGCGTCCCTGGTCAGGCGTCCGATCAGCGTTACGCGATTCAAATCCGCCACAACATCCCCCTGCAGGAACTATTCATCCTTGCGGATAAAAAGATACGTCAGAATATCCGGGGTCAGTTTCAGCTGGTGATCCATATCCAGGATCTTGTCCGGCTGGGCGCCGAGCGTAAACAGCACATACCGCCCACGGGTATGCTTTTTGATTTCGTAAGCCAGATCCCGGTCGCCGTAAGGCTCTTCGGATTTCACCTGGGCATCGTTGCCGGTCAGAATTTTCCGCACCGCATCCGAAGCCGTTTTGTACTTGTCTTCCTCCAGCGGGAAAACAACCATCAGCTCGTACTCTCTCATTTTTCCTCCTTATTGGTCTTTACGGCCTGTCCCGCAGACAGGCTGGAGTAGCGGAAGAAGTTTACCAAAGCGGGGACGCTTGGTCAAGAGAGCACAGGCTGCGGACGGGGTTCAGTCCCACTTGCGGCCGAACAGTTTGCGCACAAAACGCCCGAATCCTTCCGAAGCGTCAAAATCCAGCTTTTCCAGCCGGGAGACAATGTGGCGCATACAGATGGAGGGCTTTCCTTTGGGATCCATAACGACAAAGGGTTTTTGTCGCAAAACGGCATGCGGCACAAGCGGATCATTGTAGATAAAGCCCAGATATTCCAGTTTCAGGTTGAGGAACTGCGCGGCGATGGCAATCATGCGGTCAGCCACACGTTTTCCTTCTGCCGCTGAAGAAACCCGGTTCACAATCATTTTCAGATTGATATTCAGATTGTCCACTTCGGTGGCGATGATTTTGATGATGCCGTATGCATCGGTAATGGACGTCGGTTCCGGCGTGGTCACGACAACCACTTCGTCGGCGGCAGCCACAAAACCGAGCACGTTTTTGGATACACCGGCGCTGGTGTCAATAATGATAATGTCGGCATCCGAAAGCGTATAAATTTCATTCATGAAATTGGTACGCTCTTCTTCCCCCATGTTGGCGATTTTGGAAAAACCGGAAGCGCCGGCTACCAGCCGGATACCGTATTCGGTTTCCTGAATGATTTCCGCCATCGTTTTTTGTTTGCGCATAACGTGGTACAGGTTATATTGGGGAATAATATTCATCATGACGTTGACATTGGCCAGCCCCAGGTCGGCGTCCACCACGATGACTTTTTTGCCCATCTGCGCGTATGTGATGGCCATATTGGTGGCAACATTCGTTTTACCGACGCCCCCCTTCCCGCTGGTGATGGTGATGATGCGGGTTTTCCGCTGGGGTTTGGAAGCAGCGGAGGAATTTTCTTCCGCACGCTCCGCGCCGGGGTAAAACACCCGGTCGTTGTCTTTCATCAAAATCCGTAATTCTTCCGCCTGATCCGCCATAGTCAACTCCATTCAAAACGGTTTTCCGGAACGGGGAATTCTTCCTCCAGGCTGAAAAGATTGATCGAAAACCCTTCCAAGGCAAGCAGGAATTTCATCACCGATGCCGGTTCAAAATCCCGCGGAACACGCTGCCCCGTCGTGATATAGGACACAGGAAGGTTTTCATCCGCAAGTACGCTGATGATGTTTCCGACGCGGGTTGTTTCATCAAATTTTGTGATGATCAGTCCGTCGGGTTCAAACACACCGTATTGCCGGATAATATCACGCAGATCACTGGACTTTGTACAGGCGCTCACCGTCAGCAGGGTTTCACAGTTGTCATGCAGCCCGTCAAAAAACGCCCGCATATTCGCGAGTTCCCCGTGATCCTTCGGATTCCTTCCCGCCGTATCGATCAGGATGATGTCCGCGTCCCGGTAAAAAGAAACCAATTTTTGCAAATCCTGGGGGTTTTCCGCGGAAGAAATGGGCACGCCCATGATTTCCCCGTACCGTTCCAGATGCTCTTTGGCTCCTATACGGTAATTATCGATCGTTATGATCCGGACATTTAGCGGGCGGCGCGTTTTTTTGTAGGCACGCAGATATGCAGCGGCAAGCTTTGCCACCGTTGTGGTTTTCCCTACCCCGGTCGGCCCGACCAGGGTAATC
>JADIMS010000014.1 GCA_017694555.1 Candidatus Avitreponema avistercoris | reverse complement strand
GGATATGAGTTTGCTGACCACACCGCCGCAAAACCGCCAGCCGGTTGAAACGGTTATTTGTGAATTCAACGGAGACCGTGTGGCGCGGGCAATCCGCCGGGAAGCGGAACGCGGCGGGCAGGTGTTTTATTTGCATAACCGCGTGGAAAGTCTGGAGGAAACGCGCATTTTTGTCCAGTCGCTGGTGCCGGAAATGCTGGTGGATACCGCCCACGGGCAGATGTCGGCTTCAGAACTGGATGATGTTTTCCGCCGCTTCAAGATGGGCGGCTTCCATGTGCTGATTGCCACCACGATTGTCGAAAACGGCATCGACATTCCGAACGTGAATACCATCATCATTGACCGCGCCGACATGTACGGCGTTTCGCAGCTCTACCAGCTGCGCGGCCGGGTAGGGCGGTCGGACCGTAAAGCGTATGCGTATTTGATGTACCCGGAAAACAAATCGCTTTCCGATATTGCCATGAAGCGTTTACAGGTAATTTCGGATTTTACCGAATTGGGAAGCGGTTTCAAAATTGCCATGAAGGATATGGAAATCCGCGGCGCGGGAAATTTGCTGGGAAAAGAGCAGTCCGGGGAAATTTGTTCGGTCGGCTTCGATATGTATCTGCGTCTTTTGGATGAAGCCGTGCAGCGTCTGCAAAACAGCGATTTTGTTCCGGAACAGGAACTCTGGCTGGAATTGGAATACTCCGGCTACATTCCGGATACGTATATTTCCCTGCCGCAGACAAAGATGGAATTTTACAAAAAAATTGCCGCCGTTTCTTCCGATGCGGAAATGGACGCCGTATGTGCGGAATTGACGGACCGTTTCGGGCCTTTCCCGGAAGAAGTTGCCAGTCTGCTTTCCCTTGCCGAAATCCGCATCATTTGCAAAAAGCTTTCGGTTTCCAGTCTGAAGGAAAAAAAATCGCTTGCCCGCGTGGAATTTTCCAAGGTTGCCGGAATTCCCGTGGAAAAGCTTCTGCGGTTGATCCAGGAAAGCGGAGGGCGCGTGCGGTTGGATCCGGCCAGCCCGAACGTGATTCTGCTGGAAACCGGACAGATCGGTCTGCGCGAAAAAAGCGAATATATCCGCGAAAAATTGCAGCGCCTGTTGTAGTATGGTTTTACAGGATTTCCGGCTGTCCGGCCGGAGTGAAGGGTTTCCGGGAAATCCGCCGGATATTCCCCGCACCGAAGGAATCAAGTACGCCGGTTCAAAACTCCGTCTGTTGCCGTATATTTTGGACATGGCAGCGGAAACCGGATGTTCTTCCGTGTTTGATGCATTTTCCGGTTCCACGCGGGTCAGCCAGGCTTTTGCCGCCCACGGACTGGCGGTGACGGCCAACGACAGCGCCGTATATTCCAAAATCCTCAATACTGCCTGGCTTCTTAACGACCGCCCTCCGGCTGCTTATGCGGAACTGATTGCCCATCTTAATTCGCTGCCGCCGCAGCGCGGCTGGTTTACGGAGCATTATGGCGGACTTTGTGCCGAAGGCCGTTCGCTCGGCGCGGATGGCTGTAAAAAACCCTGGCAGGAAAAAAATACGATGAAGCTGGACGCCGTCCGCAGCGAAATCGACCGGCTGCAGCTCGATGAACTGACCCGCGCGGTTTGTCTTACCAGCCTGATGCTCGCGCTGGACCGGGTGGATAACACGATGGGGCATTTTGTTTCTTACCTGGGAAAATGGTCCAAACGGTCGTACGGCGATTTGCACCTGACGCTTCCGCCTCTCCGTATCAATCCGCCGGAAAAACACACCGTGCTGCAGGCGGATGTATTTTCGGCCGCCCTGCATCCGTCTGCCGTGTCGGCGGAAGCTGCGTATTTGGATCCGCCGTATGGGTCCTGCAACGATAAAATGCCGCCGTCCCGGATCCGGTACCGTGCCTATTACCATCTCTGGACAACCGTCTGCCTGAATGACCGTCCGCTTCTCACCGGCCGCGCGCTGCGGAGAAAGGATGCGGGCGATAATGTTGCGCCGTCCGTGTTCGAGGATTTCCGGAAAACGCCGCAGGGAAAATACCATGCGGCGGAAGCGCTGGACCGGCTGATCCGCACGGTCCGGTGTCCGCTCGTGATTCTGTCTTACGGATCGTGCGGCAGGATTGATCCGGCTTCCCTTCAGGAAATCCTTTGCGCCAACGGAACGCTTCTCCGTGCGGAAAAAATCAACTTCCGCCGCCATGTCATGGCCTTGATGCAGACTACGCGCGTATGGGCGCAGGATTCCGCGGAACCGAACTGTGAATACTTGTTTTTGCTGCGGAAATGATGCGCAGGGTTACTCCGGAATACCGATACGCGCAGGCGGCCAGAACCGGAATACTGCGCTGCCAAGGATTTCATCGGCATGCACCCAGCGCGGTTCCAGATTGGAGCGGTAAAGAATAGAAAACCGGTCCCCCGCATCGATAGGACGCAGCCGGACGTCGTAGGAATGGCGCATGTCCAGCGAATTGAAGCGGTTGTCCCCCATCATGAAGAAGCAGTTTTCCGGCAGGAATTCGTTTTCCCCGGCGGGGAATTCGCCGAAGTTCCGCTGGTCGTGGGCGGAAATGTAGAAGCGGTACACTTCCGCATCTGCCAGCAGGCTGCGCCGCTGCGGATCATCGCGGAATTCCGCCGCCGTTGCGTTTTCCAGAATCAGCTGCGCATTCCGGAGTACAAGTCTCCCGAACGTCAGCTTGGCCAGAATGTTGAGATTGGCTGACCGGCGGTCAAACAGGTTCCCCCGGTCCGGATTCCCCGTCCAGTCTGTTAAAAATGCGGAGAACCAGGCGGCCCCGCCGTTCATGGTGAGCAGCCGCCGTGTGATTTCTTCATTCGATAAAAACAGATCGGAAAATTCCATCCTGGATGCGGGAACGATTTGTTCGAGATTCGCCCGCGAAGCGTCCGTATCCGCGGCGGGTTTGTATGCTGCAAATTGTTCTGCCATTTGCCGGGCATCCTGCGCCGCTCCGGCCAGATCCAAATTTGCGCGCAGCGACTCCACCGAAAGCAGCAGGTTGTAGGCTTCGTCTGAAAGCGGAAATACGCGGACAAGTTCCCGCTGGGAGGCGGGAAGGGCATTCAGGTTCCAGGCTGCCCAGCGTTCATCTTCCGCTACCGGACGGAATTCGCTTTGTTCTTTTGTCCTGGCATAAAGTACGCCGTCTACCAGCATGAGTTTTTCGCCCGGCACGCCCGTAATCCGCTTAACCAGCGGGTCTGCCTTGATGTTGCCGAACCCGTCCCGGTTGATGTTCACCGATGTAAACGAAAGCATATACACGAGCTGGGAAACGAACGAACGGACTTCCGAACGTTTGCCGTCATTATAATGCGGATTGCGGAAAACCACGATGTCGCCGCGGCCGTATCCGCGCATCCGGGGAATGCCGGCTTCGGACAACGGGAAACGGGGGCCGGACGGGGTTTTGACGACAATCACGCGGTCGCCTACCATGAATTCCGGCACCATGGATTCGCTGGGGATGGCATAAAGCTGGAAGAACAACAGATTGATCAGCAGGACGAGGCAGGCAGCCTGTACCAGCGCGTCAATCCATTCCAGAATCTGCCGTCCGATCGTTTTGCGTTCTTTTTCCGGTTTTTCCAGCGCAGGCCAGTAACGGGATACCCGTTTTTCCCCCAGCTGGAACAGCACGGCAATTGACAGGCCGGTTATGCCGAGCCAGAGCAGGGCGGAAACCGCGTCCAATGCAAACGGCGTCCGGCCTTCCCCTGTCCGGCGCAGGACAAAAAGGGCAAAATAGACAAACGGCGCGTATTCCGTCAGTTTGCGCAGCAGGGCAAGGTTTTTCCGGGATGTGTTTTTCCGGAAGCGGAAAAGCGCAAGGAAAAAAAAGAAAGTGAAAACCGCCGATAAAGGAAAGGCCAGTATTGCCGGGGAAAAATCCGGACAAAACAACAGAAGCGTATATACCGCGGCAAGCGCGGCGGAAAGGAACAGGCAACTTTTCATTCCGTCAATTATCGTGTTTTGTGCTCCTTTGTCAAGGCAACTGTTTCCCCGTGGCGCCGTTTTCCCCGGGCGTCTTGCCTGCGCGTTCCCTTCGTGTTATGCTGGTCCCGGACGGATACAGGAGGCAGATATGAACCGGGAACCCGGAAAAGAGAAAACCGGTCTGGTTTTGGAAGGCGGCGCAATGCGCGGGATGTTCAGCGCCGGCGCTATGGATGTGCTGATGGAAGCCGGTATAACTTTTGACGGCGCGGTCGGTGTTTCCGCCGGGGCCACATTCGGCTGCAATTACAAATCCGGACAGATCGGGCGTGCCTTCCGTTACAACAGCCGCTACGCCGGCGACAAACGCTATTGCAGTTTCCGTTCCCTGCTGTTTACCGGCAACCTGTACAATGCCCGGTTCTGCTACGATACGCTGCCGAACCGGCTGGATCTTTTTGACGTTGACGCCTTTGCCCGCAATCCGATGGAATTTTATGTTGTGGTTACCGACGTGGAAACCGGTGCGCCGGTGTACCACCGCCTGGACCGCGGGGATGCGGAAGACCTTGCCTGGATGCGGGCGTCGGCTTCCATGCCGCTGGTTTCACGGCCGGTTGAACTGGACGGCCGGCGGTATCTGGACGGCGGAATCAGCGATTCTGTTCCGCTGGAATTTTTTGAACGGCAGGGTTACCGGAAAAACGTGGTGATTTTAACGCAGCCGCAGCATTACGTTAAAACGCCCGCCCGCGCCATGCCCCTGATCCGGCTGTTTTTGGCCAGGTATCCTGCGCTGGCGGCAGCCATGGCCCGCCGCCATCAGGTGTACAACCGGGAAACGGCGTACGTATTCCGCCGCCGGGAAGAAGGCGCGGCCTTTGTGCTTTGTCCGGGGGAAAGCCTCGGCATCCGCCGCACGGAAAAAAATCCGGACGAACTCAGGCGCGTGTACGAAACCGGGCGGAAAACCGCTCAGGAAAACCTGACGCGGCTGACGGAATTCCTTGCGGCAGATCCGCCCCGGTGAATCCGGTCAGGAATCCGCGCCGTTTTCCGCGTCCGGTCCGGTTTTTGTGTCCGGCAGCCGTTTTGTACCGGCTTCCGTCCGTCTGAGAATCTCCGTCTGCTCCCGGATATTTTCTGCCATACCGGAATAAATCTGCAGGCAAAGCAGGGAAATCCAGAACCACAGAAAAATAAAAACAGAAAATATGCTCCGTCCGGAATCAGAATTTATACAAATTCCGGATTTGTAAAAGCTAACACCGGCGGAGCGGAATTTGTCAAATCCGCCGCCTGCAGGAAACGGAATGCCTGCGTTACACTGTCGGAATGAAATACAGGGAATTGGGGAAAACCGGTCTCCGGGTAAGCGAAATCGGTTTGGGCGCCGAATGGCTGGAACGGCACAGTACGGAAGAAGTCCGTGCCGTGATTGCCCGCTGCCGGGATTACGGCATCAACATTCTGGACTGCTGGATGTCCAACCCCAAAGTGCGCGCCGATATCGGGGCGGCTGTCCGGGGAGAGCGGGAACGCTGGATTATTCAGGGACACCTCGGATCCGTGTGGCGGGACGGCCAGTACGTGCGGACACGGAACCTGCCCGAAGTCCGGGAGGCGTTTGCCGATTTGCTGGCGCGGCTCGGTACGGACTACATCGATCTGGGCATGATCCACTTTGTGGATGATGAGGAAGAGTTCCGGCGCGTGATGGAAGGCGGTTTCCTGGCTTACGTGAAAACGCTCAAAGCACAGGGCGTGATCCGGCATATCGGCATGAGTACGCACAATCCGGCAACGGCCCGGCTTGCGGCGCTCAGCGGGGAAATCGAAATGCTGCTGTTCAGCGTGAATCCTGCGTTTGACCTGCTTCCGTCCGGGAAAGATCTGGATTCCTGTTTTGCAGCGGAATCCTATGACGAAAGCCTTGCCGGGATTGATCCTTCCCGCGCGGAATTGTACAAGCTTTGCGAAAACCGCGGTGTGGGCATTACCGTAATGAAAGGTTACGCCGGCGGACGGCTGTTTGACGCCAAAGTTTCGCCGTTCGGCGTGGCGCTGACGCCGGTACAGTGCCTGCATTACGCGCTCACCCGCCCCGCCGTAGCGAGCGTACTGGCCGGATTTGATACGCCGCAGCATGTGGATGAAGCGGCCGCCTATGAAACCGCCTCCGATGCCGAAAAGGATTACGCCAGCGTTCTGGCTTCGGCTCCCCGCCATGCGTTTGCCGGACAGTGCACGTATTGCGGCCATTGCGCGCCCTGTCCGCAGCGCATTGACGTTGCCATGGTGAACAAACTCTGCGACCTTGCGCTTATGCAGCCGCAGATTCCGGCTTCCGTGCGTGCGCATTACGGAAGCCTTCCGGTCCCGGCAGGCGCCTGTATTGCCTGCGGCGCCTGTGAAACGCGCTGTCCTTTCGGTGTGCGGGTAACGGAGCGGATGCAGACCGCACAGGCGCTGTTCGGACGCTGAATTCCGCGGAAAAATCCGGAAACAGGAAGAAAAGGGCAGAAAGGAGAAAGCAAATGGAAAAACCGGCAGAAGTTACGCAGTCCCCCGTCCCGTCCCGTCCGTTTCCGTCCCGGCTGGTATCGATGGGGGAAATCCTGATTGATTTTACGCCGGCGGGAACCGGCTTTGATCCGGAAAGCGGGAACCCTTTGTTTTCGCAGAATCCCGGCGGCGCGCCGGCAAATGTTGCGGCGTGTTTTGCCGGCCTCGGCGGCAGGTCGTCCTTTTTGGGCGCCGTCGGCCGCGACGCATTCGGCAGCTTTCTCCGCAGGGCGCTGGAACAGACCGGTGTGGATTGCGGCGGTCTGGCGGTCAAAGACGAGGGCACCACGCTGGCTTTTGTCAATCTTTCCCCGTCCGGCGAGCGGAGCTTTACGTTCCGCCGCAGTCCCGGCGCGGATACCGTCTATTGTGCAGACGACATTCCGGAAAATGCTTTTACAGACGCTTTGTTTTTCCATTTCGGCAGTCTTTCCCTGACGGCGGAACCTGCGCGGTCTGCAACCTTTTCCGCGGCGTCGCGCGCGGCGGCCGGCGGGCTTTTGCTGTCCTTTGATCCCAACTGGAGGCCGGCGCTGTGGTCTTCTGCATCCGAAGCGGAAAAAGCCATGCATGCCGGGATTGACGCCGCCGGTCTGGTAAAAGTGTCGGAAGAGGAAGCCATGCTGCTTACCGGCGCACGGGACCGCATCACCGCCGGGCGTATGCTTGCGGAAAGCACAATCCTGACCGTTATGACGCTGGGGGCGGAAGGCTGTCTTTTATTCCGTCCGGGAAAACCGGAAGAACCCCTGCCGGTTCCCCCGTTTCCGGTTTCCGCAGTGGATACCACCGGCGCGGGCGATGCGTTTTGGGGCGCTTTCCTCTTCTTTCTGGGTGAAACGCTGCGCCGGACGGTGTCTCCGGACGGAAAAGCGCCTGTCCCGGCGGAAAACGTCCGGAGCCTGTGCGCCGGACAGATTGCGGAACTCCCGGAAGCGGAATTGCGGCGGATTGCCGTGCTGGCCAATGCCGCCGGAGCGCTTTGCACCACAAAAAAAGGCGCAATTCCGGCCCTGCCTTCCCGCCGCGCCGTCGAGCAGCTGGCAGCGGGTGTGCCTGCGCTGTAAATTTCCTGCCGCAGGACGGCAAGCCGGCAGTTGCCGGAACCGGCACGGGCAAAGCGATGAAAGGCATTTTCACATCGGCGAAAGACAACACGGACGGCGTTACGGAAATCGCGGGCACGGCGGTGAAAATCTCCGAGCTCGCCGGGCTCGCGCTCAAAATCCGCAGCAAGGATGAGAGTTTCGCGATCGTCATGAACCCGTCCGTTTACCAGGGAATCCTGTCCGACGCGACCGCGGGCGAAGACGTCAAACTGTACAAAGAAAGCCTCATCCGCGACAAATCGATCGAAGGCGTGAAAATCGTGCTCGACGTCGCCGCGCCGTCCGCAACCGCCGCCG
>JADIMS010000105.1 GCA_017694555.1 Candidatus Avitreponema avistercoris | reverse complement strand
GTAAAACGCACGGGCCGGCGCCGTCATCAGGTGCACAAGAATGCCGCCAAAATCAACAAGCAGCCATTCTTCTGAAGCAGAATTCGACTGTTTTACCGGCACCGTGTGCAGGTTAAGGGCGGCGGCCGCTTCCGTTACGGCGCGGTGCAGTCCGCGCATATGCGCCGAGCTGGAAACGGTGGCTATCACAAAAAAATCGGCAAAAGCATTGACCCCGGAGACATCCAGAATCAGAACATCCCCGCCCTTTCCGTCTTCCAGCACCCGGGCCAACTCCAAAGCCGCTTTCCGTGTTTCCTCCGCTGCCCGGCCCGCGGTATTTTTTCCGTTCATCGTACCTCGCTTTTTATCCGCAAAACATCCGGTAAGACCGCATCAAAGCAGAATGCATTATTCCGAACCGATTACGTATCTTCCGTTAAAATCGCTGCCCAAAATAATGGTGAAATCCACCGCATATTCCGTGCCGTCCGACCCCTCCCCGGTTTCCGTTTCCGGGACAGTACTTCCGTTTTGGATATTGCTGCACTGAATAATCTGGGCAATGGCGTTGACCACCGGACTTCCGCCGATACGGTCAATAATCACCGTTTCGGCATAATCGTTGTCCGGTGCATTCGCCACGCGCACAACGTCGTATCCGAATCCCTGATACAATTCAGACGTGCGCCGCGCCAAATCCTGTACTGTCGTACCATTCAGAATTTCCAATGTATAGATCCGCTCAAAGTCCTCCGCGTTTTCCGAAAGAAAACCGGCGATGGTCTGGCGGATAATCTGTTTTTGCAGTTCACCGTCATAAAACGGGAACAGCATTTCCTTACCGTCCACCATCCGCACAGATCCGCGCATTTGCTGGGGAACCAGACGCTCGGCGTCAATCTGCGAAAGTTCCGTAAACAGATTGCGCAGGGAATCGCCGGAAATATTGGAGTGCATACAGGAAGCGAAAATCGGGAAAATCCCGTCGGAAAACACAAAGCCGGAATTGTCGTTCAACGCACGTAAAAAAGCCAGCAAAGCCTGCTGCCGGCGGATGGAAACAGCGTTTTCCCGGTCCTCTTCCGACGTATACAGCATATACGAGCGGATTTTTTCGCCGTCCAGCGTCACGGAACCGGAAGGCAGCAGAACCCGTTCGGCAAGCGCAGGAGGCGCATCCGGATCCGCAGCAGGAAGATATTCATCTACCGGCGTGGGAATAAACAGATTCAATCCGGACAATAAATCCGTCAGCATGGCAAAATCATCAAACGAAAGGAGGACATAAAACGGGATTTCTACGTCTGTTAAATTTTCCACTTCACGCCGGAACGCTTCCATCCCCCGTTCCTGATACAGCGCTTCAATGCGGTCAGTACGGGACAGGCTGCGGATAATGAGACCGGTTTCCGGCGGAATATCGAACATCGCGCCGCGCCGGTTTTCCGGATAACAGGCAATCACATTTGCGGAAAGCAGCCCGCCGTCTTTTTCGATGGCAAACAAAACATTCAGCAGCTTGTTGTCCCGGATAATGTTCAGCACCGGATCGCTGCGCAGCTCCAGCACCAGCACCGTCACGGAAACGCACAGCACCACCAGGATCAAAGCGAGGAACACGGCGCTGCGGTTGATTTTTCCCGCTTTCATCCGGCTTCCCCTGTCTGCCGTCCGGCCGGACGGTGCGCAAGGCTGTCTTCGATATCCCGCAGCATAGCCAGCGTTTCCGGCGCCACGATTTTTCCCGTTTTACCCAGCCAGATGATGTTGTCCCGGATAACGCGCACCGTCATTTCATCAAAATCAAGGGCCAGTGTCTCTTTACGCATTGTTTTGGAAATCCCCTTGCGCCCCGGTTCAATTTTATCAGCAATAAAAAGCGCCCGGCCGACCGGACAAAGGCCTTTCCGGCCGAACGTATGCCAGCTCACGGCATCCAGCACGTCGGGGTTGTCCACCCCGAAGCGTTCGGCAATCCGCACCGCTGCCGCCCGTCCGTGCAGCAGGGAGGGTTTCCCCGCTTCCAAAGCCGAAACCGGGAATCCGTCTTTTGCCGCCAGGGCCAGCAGCTCTTCATCCGGACAACCCTTGCACAGGTCGTGGGAAAGCCCGGCCAAAAACCCCAGCTGCCCGTCCAGTAAAAAACGCTCGCAGAGTTTCCGGCATAATTTTGCCGTCCGCAGCGAATGCTCGAACCTGCCGGAAGAAAGCGTATCCGCCGCGTACTTCTTAATCTGTTTTGTTACCGCTGCAATTTGCTTACTGCACATACAATCCACGCTTTCTAATATACCGGTGAACGGGTTCCGGGACAAGATAACGCCAGCTTTTTCCGGACGCAATCCGCCTGCGGATATCAGAAGACGACACCTGCAGTTCCGGATTATCCACAAAAAACACCGGAACTTCCCGCTCCAACCCCGGAAGCCGGAGCCGGACCGGCGCGCGGGGATCCGCATCCGTCTTGTCCGCATCCGGGCCGCGGCCGGTATCCGGTCCCGCATCCGGCGGGAAGCCCGCAAAGCCCGGACGCCGCGCCAAAATCAAATCCGCATTCCCGGCAATTTCTTCCGCGTTCCGCCAGAGGTGGAAAGAAGGAATCCAGTCCGCACCCATGATCAGGGCGGGCTTCCCTGCAATTTTCCCCGCATATTCGTGCAAAACAAAACGCAGCGTATCCGCCGTATAGGAAATTCCGCCGCGCCGGATTTCGCAGTCGGAAACCATCAGAAAGCCGCTGTCCTCCGCTGCAAGGGAAAGCATTTCAAACCGAAGGGACGCATCCAAAAGGGCTTCCGTTCCTTTTACCCCTTTCAATGGAGAAATATGCGTGGGAATAAACAAAACCCGGTCAAAACCCAGTTCGGTATGCACCGCATCCGCCAGGGCAAGATGCCCGATATGCGGGGGATTGAAGGATCCGCCGAAAACCGCAAGGCGCATTTTTATTTTTTGCCCCGCCTTTTCCGGCTCAGACTGACTGTCGCGCCGAAATATTCCGGGTCAGGATCCGGATAGACAGGTTCTTCCAGTTCGGCGGTCAAAAAATCCGGCACGCTGCGCGCAGACTCCAATCCCTGCGGCGCAGACGCTGTTTTTTCCGCTTCCGTACCGGCTGCCAGATCCACCAGCGCGCGCTTCAGTTCATCCAGACCGCGCCGGGCATGCACCGAAACCGCAAGCACCGGCACATCCGGCGCACAGGCATGCACCGCATCCCGCAGCGCAGGGAAACGCTCTTTTGCTTCCGGCAAATCGATTTTTGTCCCCACAACAATCCGTTTTTTGGCCGCCAGCTGCGCCGAAAAGCCTTCCAGCTCCTTTTGCAGCGCAGCATATGCCTGTGCATAATTGGCGTCAGACAAATCGATGAGGAAAGCCAGCCCGGCAGAGCGGGAAATATGCTTGAGAAAGCGGATACCCAAACCGGCGCCGGCAGAAGCGCCTTCCAGAATTCCCGGAATATCCGCCAGAATAATATTCTGCAAATCGTCCACATGCAGGACGCCGAGGTTGGGGATTTTCGTGGTAAACGGATAAGGCGCAATCTTCGGCCGGGCGTTGGTAAAATAATCCAGCAGCGTGGATTTTCCGGCATTCGGAAACCCCACAAAACCGACATCCGCAATGATGTTCAGTTCTACGCGCACCCGGCGGGTTTCGCCCGGCTGTCCCGGCAGCGCAGTCCGCGGCGCCTGATTGACCGGCCCTTTGAAATGCACGTTCCCCCAGCCGCCGTTTCCGCCTTTCAGAAATACAAAGCGGCCTTCCTGCGCACCGCCAAAATCCAGCAGGGTTTTCCCGCTTTCCGGATCTTTCAGCACACACCCCGGCGGAAGCGGTACGACACAATCCGCCCCGTCTGCACCGAAACGGCGGCTGCCCTGCCCGTCCAAGCCGTTTTTAGCCTTAAATGTCTGCTTATAGCGCAAATGGGCAAGCGTCCGCAGGTTACCCCGGATTTCAAAAACCAGATCCCCGCCGCGTCCGCCGTCCCCGCCGGAAGGCCCGCCGTTCGGCACGTACTTTTCCCGCCGGAACGCAACACAACCGTTTCCCCCTTTTCCGGAGGAAACGGTGATCAGCGCCTCGTCAGCAAAGCGAATCATGCGGAATACAGAACCGGATTATTCTCCGGCGCCGACTACAGAAGCAAGATGGCGGCCTTTCCGGCGGTGATACTTCACCACGCCGTCTGCTTTGGCAAACAGCGTATCGTCGCCGCCCCGGCCCACATTGTCTCCGGGATGAATTTTCGTACCGCGCTGGCGGACAAGAATTGCCCCCGCACGGACGGACTGCCCGCCGAACACTTTCACCCCAAGATATTTCGGATTTGAATCGCGGCCGTTTTTCGCACCGCTGCCGCCTTTTTTCCGTCCCATTGTATCCTCCAACACACCGCGTCAGGTTTGTTCCCGGCGCAGCTCCACATACCCGGGAAATTCCTCCGCCAGGGAAGAAATTCCCGCCAACAGAAATTCCGCCGCATACAAAAGACAGAACCGCTCTCCGGCGGCGCCGCTGCCTTCCGCACATATCCGCAGGGAGCCTCTCCCGGCGGAACGGACGGAGACCGAAGGAACCTTTGCCTGCAAAACAGCGGCAGTTGTCCGGAACAATACCGAAACCGCCGCACAGACCGGATCTGAACCGAACCGGCCCGCGCCGGCATGGCCTTCCGCCTCCGCAAGAATCAAAACGCCCTCTTTTCCGGTAACAATCCGTACCGAAATCAAGGTTAAACTCCCGTGATATCCTCGACGGTAATCGTGGTATAACCCTGGCGGTGTCCGATCATCCGGTGGTAATCCTTTTTGCTTTTGTGTTTAAACACCAGGATTTTCCGGTCCCGGCCGGACGCGCCGACCACGGCTGTCACTTTGGCGCCGGCAACATAGGGCGCACCGACTTTCACGCCGCCCTCGCCGCTGACCAGAAGCACCGAGTCGATGTCAATCTTCGATCCTTCAGCAGCTTCGATGCGGTCCACTTTCAGTGCTGCGCCTTTTTCCGCTTTATACTGTTTTCCTTTGTATTCAATAAGCGCGTACATACCAACCTCTGCCTCTAATAATCTGGTGTGACACTATATCGGAAAAAAGGGGCAAGAGTCAAGAGAAAGCCGCGTGTTTGTTAAAACCAGAGCCGTGCGCCTGCGCCCAGGGGGAAAAACGGGCGTTCCAGGCCGAGCGACGGCAGGATTTCCAGCCCGAACGACGGGACCACCTGGACAAAAATTTCAGCAAAACGGCCGCCGAGAAAGAGATTGAAGCCGAGCGGAATGCGCAGACCGGCGTCAAAGGCAAAATCCCGGCTTTCCCCGAAAGCGGTTTCAGCAAAAAAGCCGAGCCCGGCAAAAAAATGGAAACTGCCGCCGGAAAAACGCGCCAGTTCCGGATTGACGAGCCAGACGTCCCCTGCCAGGCCGATTTCACTGGAGTCGCTGGAAAAAGACCAGTCAGCGGCAAAAATCAGCGGAAGGGATTCCAGTTTGAATGTGACGGCGATACCCGGATCAAAATCAGACGAAATATTACCCTGAAACTGCAGCCCTACGCCGAACGCGGAAAGGCGCGCCGCAGAGACCAGCAGAAAAACGGCCGGCAAAACCAGCCGGCAGGGTTTGAATCGATTCATGCGTTCTCCTTTTGCGCAGATCCCGCTAATACGGCTCCCGGACCGAACGGTTTATCCAAGCGGCCGCTTTTTCCGACGCTGTACGGTCCGGACAATACAGCGAAACATTCATCCAAAGGCTCATCGCAAAATCCCGTTCACCGGCGGCAAACAAAACGGCGCCGAACTGCACAAACGAATCCCAAAGCAGGATTCCGGAGGCCCAGCGCGTGATTTCCCCGTGGGCGGCGGCCAAACGCAGCGTATCGGAAAAAGAAACGTAGGCGTATTCGAATTCGTATTCCCGCACGGCGTTTTCCAGCAATGTGAATGCCGTAACGGCGGAAAGCACGGCCGCAGGAAAAGCGCGGTCCAGCCGGCCGGATTCCAGATAGAAATCAGCCAACTCCCGGTATGCTTTCAGCGCAAACGGATTGTCATTCCGGTACAGACTGAAGAATTTGACAAAGGCCGGGGACAGGGAACCGGAAGCGCCCGCCACGCCGGAAGGAGCTCCGTCACCGGTCCGGTCTTCCTGCGCCGTGCGCATCATGGCCAAAAGCGCAGCGCTTTCGTTACCCGGCGTACCGAACACCGGATCACCGGTAAGCGCCAGCAGCAGGTAATTTTCCCGCGCGCCCGGATTCCCGGAGAAACCGGCAAGATCGGCCATGCGGTAAGCCAGCGTAATGCGGTCTTCCGGAACGTCAAAGAACTGCCGGGTTTCCCACGCCCGTTCGTAAAACGAAAGCGCCATACCGTATTCCCCTTCGGCTTCGTATACACGGCCGGTAAACACATCCGCTTCCGGGAAAACGGCAGCCTGTTCCACCCAGGCAAGCAGGGCGGAAAAAGAATCCGGCGGCAGATCATCCGGACGGCGCGCAACGGCACGGTCCAGCATCTCTGCCACGGCAAAATCTTCCCTGGCAAGCAGAACCGGACGGACAGCGGAAATGCTGTCGCCGGCGCGCCGGATTTCCCGCAGGCCAGCCGCCGCACGCAGCGATTCCGCCATGCGGGACGTTTCTTCCTGATGCATGGCGCGCGCCTTTTCCACAAGCGACAGCGCTCCGCCGGAATCCCCTTCATCCAGACAAAATTCTGCCCGGCGCATATATGCCCACACTTCCGGGCTGACCAGGTTTCCCGGTCCGGAAACGTGCGGAACCGGGGATTCCGTTTGGGGGAAAAGTCCGGCTGCGGCAAAGAGCATGACCGCAATCCAAACAAACAGCAGGCGGCGCCGGTTTTGCCGGGTACAAAAAGCCGTCATAAGCGGGAAAGTTCCTCTGCAAACGCGGCATCTATCACGTCGGGGCGGTTTTCCGCGCCGGAAATACGGCGGACGGTTTCCCCATGCCGGAACAAAATGACGGTATCCCCGGAACCGGTAATCCCGAGGTCGGCATGTCTGCCTTCGCCGGGACCATTCACGATACAGCCCATGACCGCAACGGTAATGTCTTTTTTCATGGCGTACAGCCTGTCCTGCCAGCGGCGCACAAAGCCGTGCACATCAAAGCCGACGCGGCCGCAGCGGGGGCAGCTGACAATCCGGACGGCAGAAGCACGTTTGCCGCATTCTGCGAGAATTTCCCGTGCGGCGATGACTTCGTTTTCGGGCGTATCCGACAAACTGACCCGCACCGTGGATCCGATACCCTCTGCAAGCAGGGCAGAAAACGC
>JADIMS010000104.1 GCA_017694555.1 Candidatus Avitreponema avistercoris | reverse complement strand
GCCGTGACCATGGCGGCTTTTGCTGCGGCGGTCAAAATCGATACACTGGCTTATATGCCCGCGCAGGATTTGGGAAACGCTTACTCCACGTTTACGGCGCAAAACTACGGCGCGCAGAAATTCCGGCGCATCCGGCAGGGAACGGCGGCGTGTACGCTCTGGACGATTCTGTTCTGCCTTGCCGTAGGAGCCGCGGTGTTCATTTTTGCCCGGCCCCTGATGGATTTTTTTGTAGGCAAAGAAAATGCTGCGGTGGCGGCGCAGGGCGCCGAATATTTGCGCGTGGAAGGGGCCTTTTATTCCGGCATCGGCATTTTATTCCTGCTTTACGGTTTTTTCCGGGCGGTAGGGAAGCCCGCCGTTTCCCTGCTTCTTACGGTCATTTCCCTGGGTACGCGGGTTGCTCTGGCCTATACGCTTTCCGCTACGGCTTTGGGGCGGCTGGGAATCTGGTGGTCCATTCCCATAGGCTGGGCTTTGGCCGATGCTGCCGGACTGTTTCTGCTCTTCCGTTTCTGCAAAAAAAATGCAGCGGCTTTTTGTTTTTGATCTGATCTGTGCTTCTGTTTCCGGATTTGTTGTTTTGCTGCCAGGCGGAACGGAATTACAGCTGCTCCACAATACCTTTTTCACCTTTTCCAAGTCAGGGTCACAGAGCAGAGGAAGTATCTTTACTAATTCCTCCGGGGATAAATCCCACCAACGGAAACGGAGCAGCAAGTCTGCCAGTTTGTCATCAAATCTTTTTTTTATAAACGTGGCCGGATTCCCGCCATAGACCGTGTAAGCAGGAATATCCTTAACCACTACGGAATAAGCGGCAATAATTGCCCCGTCGCCGATTTTTACGCCGGGCATAATAATACTTTCGCGTCCAATCCACACATCATTTCCGATAATTGTATCGCCTTTTCGGGGAAGTTGTTCCATATGCGGCGGCGTATTTTCTGTCCAGACGCCGCCCATCACATGAAACGGATATGTTGTCACGCTGCAAAGACGGTGATTTGCCGGTCCCATAATAAATTTAGTACCGGAAGCAATTTGGCAAAATTTTCCGATTGTGAGATGATCTCCGAATTCGGGATAGTTGAAAAGAACATTATTCTTTTCAAAGTCTGTCGGGTTATCCGTATCATCGTAATACGTATAATCCCCGACAATGATATTCGGGGCTGTGATAATATTCTTGATAAAACAGGAAGTTTTATATTCGTTAGGAAAAATCTCATCCGGGTTTGGAATTTTTTTTCATAGATTAAAGTCCTTTTTTATTGAATTTGCATCCCTGCCATGACCTGTACTGGCCGCAACCGCCTGTCTTTTTCCGGTTTCAGCCATTTCTTTTTCCCGTCTGACAATTTCAAGCCTGTATGCCTGATACATTCCGTCTTGCCATCCTGCACGGATCATTTTACTACAATTCCAAGCCGCTGTCCATCGATGAACTACCCTAAGTCTACACCTGAATGACCGCCTGTTCCGTATATCCGAAAGATAGGAAATCCGCCCGGAAAACTCTCTGTTTCCACGCTCTCGGAATTGTGTTAAAATGATATATAAAAATAGTAGGAGGTTTTTGAAATGGGAATGATTTTACTTGTTGCAATTATCGCATTTGCTGTTTATACCATAAAGAAAAAACAATATGAGAAAACTGAATACTATCTTCAAACAAAAAATCCATATAGAAGTCTTCGATTTGATAAAGGGCGCTTAGGCGAGTTTTGCACATATAAATTCTTAAAATTGCTTGATGGATATAGAAAATTTTTATTCAATGTTTATCTGCCGAAAGAAAATGGAGATACCACAAAAATAGATATCATTTTTTGCATGAATCTGGTATTTATGTTTTTGAATCTAAGAACTATAGTGGTTGGATTTTTGGTACAGAAACACAACAATATTGGACACAGACTTTGCCGATTGGAAGAGGTAAAACAAAAAAATCCAAATTTTTTAATCCAATTATTCAAAATAAAGTACATTTAAAATGGCTCCAACAGTTTCTCGAATATGAACGACAACTGCCTTTTTATTCATACATAATATTTAGTGACCGTTGCACTTTAAAAGATATTACACTAACCAGCGGAAGTCATTTTGTTATCAACCGATATAACATTCTTTCAGCGGTTCAAAGCAATTCTGCTAATGTTGGAATACAATTGACACCTAAAGAGATTGATAACTTATACGAAAAACTGTATCCTTTTACTCAAATAGATGAAGCACAAAAATTGGCACATGTTGAAAATATTCACCGAAAACAACAAGCTATTACAAATGTAGCGGGTATGCGGTGTCCACGATGTGGAGGAATACTGGTAATCCGAACCGCCACAAAAGGCAATCGTCAAGGTAAAAAATTCTTAGGTTGCTCTAATTATCCGAGATGTAAATATATTGAAAACATATCAGGAGAGGCAGACAGCCGGGAGAAGCTGTGACCGCCGCTACCTTCCAAGCCATGCGGGACGCACTGGCGGAGCAGAAACAAAAGCCGCTTTCTGTCGACGATGTAACGGCGATGGTTGCCGGACAGATCGGACAGCTTGCACCGATGGACGAGGAAGCCGCTGACCTGTTTCAGAAGTTAGCGAAGAAGATGGTAGAGCAGACAATAAAGTAAGCATAAAAAGTGTAGAAACCGAAAATGAAATTTTCATATTGCCGCCGAAAAGGAAGTGAAATATAATCTAAATTAGCTACAACTAACGTCGAAAGGAGCATTGTGTATGTCTTTTTTTCAAAATACTTGCAAGCCAAAAGGGATTGGCGGGAAAATTATGGTTAATATGATGAATTCAGGACATTCATCTATGGCTGAATGGGGCTTTACACATATAGAAATTGCTGAGAATAATATATGCCTGGATATTGGGTGTGGCGGTGGTGCCAATGTTAAAAAACTGTTAGAAAAAAGTCCTCACGGCAAAGTGACGGGTATTGATTACTCAGAAATCAGTGTGAAAAAATCTCAAAAAATCAACAAAGCAGAAATATCAAATAAGCGTTGCAAAATCTTACAAGGTAATGTAATGGAACTTCCATTTGAAAATGAAACTTTTAATGTGATTACTGCATTTGAAACAATATATTTTTGGCCTGATATTAGTGGCGCTTTTAAGCAAGTATATAGAGTTTTAAAAAATACTGGAACTTTTATGATTTGTAACGAGTCAAATGGAGAAAATCCCAAAGAAGAAAAGTGGACTAAAATGATACAAGGAATGAAAATATACAATTCTGAACAAGTTAAAAAATCTTTAGAGGACGCTGGTTTTACAGACATAAAAATACACAAAAATAAAAAAGGCTGGCTCTGCGTAGTTTGTAAAAAAATTAAGATGTAATTCTTTTATTATTTGTGAAATAGCAAAGCCGGCCGAGCCAGTCAACGGTCAAGATGAACGGCGCATTTCATGCGCCGCCGTTCTCAGGAAACAGGGCGCATAAAGTGTACCACAGTCCGTTTCACGGTCTGCGTGTAGTTCCTTGCAAACTGAACGAATATACGGCGTGAAAAAAGCCGCGCTGACTCAGCCCTGCTGCCGGTTCAGCACTGTTCTGGAAAAAAGAGAAGAAATCAGGTAAAATACAAATCCCGGTTTTGCGGACGGCAGGAAATTAAATTATGGAAGAAAAAACAGACGAAAAAACGCTGCATGATTTAAAAGAAACGCAGCCCGCCCGCATTGAAATCCGCGGCGCGCGCGTGCACAATCTGAAAAACATCGATCTTGACATTCCGCTGGGAACGGTGGTCGGTATCGCAGGCGTTTCCGGTTCAGGCAAATCATCGCTGGCTCTCGGCATCCTGTATGCGGAAGGATCGCGCCGTTATCTGGAAGCGCTTTCGGCGTACACGCGCCGGCGCATGACGCAGGCGGCGGAGGCGGATATTGACCGCATCGAATACGTTCCGGCGGCGCTGGCGCTGCATCAGCGGCCGGCGCTTCCGGGCGTGCGCAGCACGTTCGGCACGATGACGGAGCTCTTGAATCCGGTCAGGCTCATGTTTTCACGGCTGGGCAGCCACTGCTGTCCGGACGGTCACCGGCTGGAACCGTCGGTGAATCCCGCTGCCGGAAAACCGCTTGTCTGTCCGCAATGCGGCGCAGTGTTTGAAGGACCTTCTGCAGAAAGTTTTTCTTTTAACAGCACGGGCGCGTGCAAAACCTGCGGCGGAACCGGCGTTGTGCGCACGGTTGATGAAAGCACGCTGGTCCCGGATGAAAGCCTGTCCATAGACGAAGGAGCGGTTGCGCCGTGGAATTCGCTGATGTGGTCGCTGATGACCGACGTATGCCGCGCCATGGGCGTGCGTACGGACGTTCCGTTCCGTGATCTGACGGAGAAGGAACGGGATATTGTATTTCACGGTCCTGCGGAGAAAAAGCATATTTTTTACAAGGCGAAAAACACCAATCAGGCAGGGGAGCTTGATTTTACGTATTTTAACGCAGTGTACACTGTGGAAAATGCGCTTGCCAAAGTAAAGGACGAAAAAGGCATGAAGCGCGTGGAAAAATTCCTCAGGCAGGAAGTCTGTCCTGACTGCGGCGGAAGCCGGCTTTCCGCCGCCGCGCGTTCCTCGCTGCTGTGCGGCAAAACGCTTGCACAGGTTTCTTCCCTCCCGCTGGAAGAATTGCTGGTATGGGGTTCTTCTGTTCCGGAAGCGGTGCCGCAGACGCTCCGCCGGATGGCGGAAAGCATTTGCGGACAGTTTGCGCACACGGCGCGCAGGCTCATCGATTTGGGCCTCGGATACCTTTCGCTTGACCGCGCGGGCGGTACGCTTTCTACGGGAGAACGGCAGCGGGTGCAGCTGGCGCGGGCGGTGCGCAGCCGGACAACCGGCGTTCTCTATGTGCTTGACGAACCGTCAATCGGTCTGCACCCCGCCAACGCGGACGGTTTGCTTGAAGTAATAGAAGACCTGCATGCCTGCGGGAATTCTGTTGTGATTGTCGATCATGATGTGCGCATTCTGCGGGCAGCCCGCTGGATTGTGGAAATGGGGCCCGGCTCCGGAGACGAAGGCGGAACGGTTGCAGCGCAGGGAACGCCTGAAGAAATTGCGGCAAATCCTGTTTCCCGTATTGCGCCGTTTCTTTCCGGCAGGGAACCGGCAGTTGTGCGCCGGCGGGCGGCAGCGGACTCCCTGTTTGCAGCCGGACGGCTGACGCTTTCTGCTTTGCCGCTGCATACGGTTCATGCGCTGGAGGCAGAAATTCCCCTTGGACGGCTTACGGCAGTCACCGGCGTTTCCGGTTCAGGCAAAACCACGCTGATTCTGGAAAGCCTTGTTCCCGCACTTCAGGCGTTTTGCACGGGCAAAACGCTTCCCCCGCACGTGCGTTCGGTTTCTGCGCCCGGCATCAGACGGGTCTGCCTCATAGACGCAGATCCGGTCGGCATAAATGTGCGGTCAACGGTTGCGACATACAGCGGCTTGCTTGACGAACTGCGCAGGCTGTACGCCGGGCTTCCGGAAGCAAAGGCGGCAGGACTGAAAGCCTCTGATTTTTCATACAATACCGGTTCGCTGCGCTGCTCCGGCTGCGACGGGACAGGGCAAATCACAATGGATGTGCAGTTTCTTCCTGATGTGGAAACGGTGTGCCCGGACTGCGGCGGTTCGCGCTACGGCAGGGATGCGCAGAATATCCGCCTCTATCCCGCCGGTGATGCGGAGTACGCACAAAAAGGCATTCCGCTGCCGGAACTGCTCGGCATGACGGTGCGCCGGGCGGTTCCGCTGCTTTCCGGCGTAAAAGGCGCGGCAAAGGCGTGCGGATGCCTGCAAACTCTCGATGATTTGGGACTGGGCTATCTGACGCCGGGAGAGGCGACGCCGGCTCTTTCCGGCGGGGAAGCGCAGCGTCTCAAGCTTGCCGCGGAAACAGGACGCGCGCAGCAGGACACGGTCTTTGTATTTGACGAGCCGACAATCGGACTGCATCCGCTTGATGTGCGCCAGCTCATTGCGGTGTTTCAGCGTCTTCTGGATGCAGGAGCGACGGTCGTCGTCATTGAACACGATCTGGATTTGATTGCCAACGCGGATTATGTGATCGATATGGGGCCCGGCGGCGGACAGAACGGCGGGCAGATTACCGCCAAAGGAACGCCTGAAGAGATTGCCGCGGATACAGACAGCGTAACGGGAAAATACCTGCGGTCTGTATTAAACTGAATAATACTTGGGGTATCTGCGGATATAACTGCCGGCATTCTTGCAGAGTTATAAACACAGGGCGTTTTACATGTATGTTACAGTCCGGCTATGTCGGCAACCAGCGCGGAAACTTCTTCATCCGTTGTGCTCCAGCTTGTGCAGAAGCGCACGCACTGCCGCCCGCCGCCCATATCGCCTTCGTATTCAAACGTGTATTTTTCTGCCAGCGCGTCCGCCTGCTCCTTGGTCAGGATGGCAAACTGCTGGTTGGTCGGGCTGTCCGGCTGGAGCGGAATACCTTTCGCCCTGAAAGCATCCCGGATGCGCATAGCCTGTGCAACGGCGTTTTTTGTGATGCTGAAGTACAGTCCGCCGCGGAACAGCGTATAAAATTGCAGGCCGAGAAGCCAGCCTTTTGCAAGCATCGCGCCGTTCTGTTTCATATAACTGCGGAAATTTTCTTTAAGCGCCGGATGCTTGAGAACCAGCGCTTCGCCGAACAGCGCGCCGCATTTTGTTCCGCCGATGGTAAAAGCGTCCGCACAGCGGAAAATGTCCTGCAATGTCACGTCGCCGTGTCCGGCCGCCAGACCGTACCCGAGGCGCGCGCCGTCGATGTACAGGAAAAGCCGGTAGCTGTCGCACACGCGCCGGATGGCTTCCAGTTCGCTTTTGCTGTACACCGTCCCCAGTTCCGACGGAAACGAAAGGAACACAAGTTTCGGCTGCGTGACGTGTTCCTGCGTCCGGCTTCCGGCGTAAGCTGCCGCCGCCGCTTCAACGGCTTCCGCGGTCAGCTTCCCGTCTTTATTACCGTATGCCAGGATTTTATGCCCGGTGTTTTCCACGGCTCCGGTTTCATGCCCGTTGATGTGCGAACAGTCCGCCGCAATTACCGACTGGAACGGCCGGAGCGCGGCGGCGATCAGCGTGTAATTGACCTGCGTTCCGCCTGTCAGAAAATGAATGGCGGCGTCTCCGCTGCCAAGGGCTTTCTGGATTTCCTGTGCGCCTTTCCGGCACCAGGTATCCAGACCGTAACCGGTATAACTTTCCGTGTTTGTGTTTTCCAGAGCGCGCAGGATCTCCGGATGCGCGCCTTTATTGTAATCGTTGTGGAAAAAAATCATGCCGGACTGTACCATAAAGAAATGCGCGGGTCAATGTGCGCGTACATACACCGGCGCAAAACGGCTGACGCGCAGGACGCCGGGTTTACGGAGCGTCCGTTTCCTGCTGCGCCAGCAGGAAAATCCGCGCGCATGTTTCGGCATCGGCGAGGGCGTTGTGTGCGTCATAGACAATGCCGAATCGTCCGGCGAGGACCGTCAGCGCATGGCGCCCCTCCGGCCAGGCGCGCCGCGCCGCCTGCAGCGAGCAGTAAAAGCGGTACGGCGGGCATTCGATGCCGTACCACGCCAGCGTCGCCTGCAATACGGAGCGGTCAAAGGCTGCGTTGTGCGCCAACAGCGGAAGTCCTCCGATAAACGCACGGATTTCCGGCCACAAAATGTCGAATGACGGCGCGTCCCGCAGGTCGTCCGCCGTCAGGCCGTGAATGGCTGTAAAATCCGGCCGCACATACAGCTGCGGCGGGCGGATCCGCGAATAGAACGTCCTGCATTTTCCGCCGTTCCGGTATTCCGCCAGTCCGACCGAACAGGCGCTGTGCGGGCTGTAGGAAGCGGTTTCAAAATCAATGGCTACAAAATCCAGAATCATCCGCTGCAGTATACCGCAGCGGATGATTTTCGGACAGTCCGTACAGAAAAATCCTGTTGCGGCGCACGGGTTTTCTGAAGTTGCTTTACAAAGATTTCAATCAGGATTAAGATACACTCAAAGATTTTTGTTTGCAAAAAGGAGAAAGGATATGGCTTTTGATCTTGCAATGTATCCGGTGGTTTACATGGCCCGCTACAATCCGGGCTCCGGTTCCTGGACGGAAGAGTGGCTGGAAAACGACAGGCTTCCGTATGCGGAACTGATGAAGCTTTCCGATGCGGAACGCGCGGAAGTATACCGCAAGCGCAACGACCTCGGACTGCCCGCCGTCAGCTATACCAGCCAGTACGGTTTCGGCTGCTTTGAGGGAATGAAGGCTTTTTCCACAAAAGACGGCGGCGTGAGCATTTTCCGCCCGGACCGCAACGCCAAACGGTTTGCGGATTCCATGCGCGGCCTGAAATGCCCGGCTTTCCCCGAAGACATGTTCGTAAAAGCGTCGGTCGAATTCGTCCGCCGCAACTGGGAACTCGGCTATATTCCGCCGTATGATCCGGCCTGGGAAGCCGACAACTATGCATCCGCCGCTTCCGTGTATATGCGCCCCTTTATGAATTCCGAAGGCGCCATCGGTGTGGGCATTTCCGCTTCCCCGGTCGTGGTAATCTGCGCAACTTCGGTTTCTTCGTATTTCAAAGGCGGGAATACCAAAGCCGTAACCACCAACCGCATCCGCGCCACGCCGCACGGTACCGGCTGCATCAAGTGCGCGTCCAACTACGTGATTTCTGCACTGGCCAAGCGTGAAGCCGAAGAAGCGGGCTTCATGGAAGTGGTCTATCTGGACTCCGAAGAACACAAATACATCCAGGAAGGTTCTTCCTGCAACATTTTCTTTGTGCTGGAAAACGGAACGCTGGTAACGCCGGAGCTTGGCGATACGATTCTGCCCGGTATTACGCGTTCCAGCGTGATCGACCTCGGCCGCGACCAGGGTTATACCGTGGAAGAACGCAAGATTTCCATCGATGAAGTGATGTCTTCCGCTGTGGAATGCTTTGTTACGGGGACGGCTGCCGGCATCACGCCGATTGAAAGCGTGACGCATGAAGGCAAAGAGCGCGTATTCAACAACCGCGCGCCCGGCAAAGTCGGTACCGGAATCCAGAAGCTGCTGAAGGGCGGCCAGTACGGTTCCGTTCCCTTCACGCGGCCTTGGAACACAAAAGTCGTTTGATGGCTTCTTCAGATTCC
>JADIMS010000103.1 GCA_017694555.1 Candidatus Avitreponema avistercoris | reverse complement strand
GGGTAGAGGAGATTCTCATCGGCACCGGACACTGCGCGGAATATTATGAAAAACTGGCGCAAAAATATCCCTGTATCCGTACCGTGAAAAACGAAGCCTATGCGGAAACCGGCAGTATGGCGACGCTCGCCCTTTGCGTTCCGTGGGTGAAAGAGTCCGCGTTTGTCCTGGAATCCGATTTGATTTACGAAGCCGCTGCCCTGTGGGTGCTCGGCAATGCGCCGCAGGAATCCGTGATGCTGGCTTCCGGCGCTACTGCTTCCGGCGACGAGGTGTATGTGCAGACAGCGCCTTCCGGACGTCTGGTGCAGTGTTCCAAAGTCAAAACGCAGATTTTTCCTTCGGAAGAGGAGCCGGTTACGGAACTGGTCGGCATCAGCAAACTTTCGGCGGAAACGCTTTCGGATATGGCGTCGTTCTGGGAGACCGGCGGCGCGCTCATGCCGAAGATGGATTACGAATACGCTATGGCCGCAGTTTCCCGCGAAGCCGGAAAAAACGTACCGGATTCCCGGAACGGCGTATTTGTCTGCCGTGTGGAACATCTGGCCTGGCGGGAAATTGACGATGAAAACCACCTGCGCATGGCGGAAGAGAAGATTTATCCCCTGATTGCAGAACGGGATGCGCTGCGGAATGTCCGGCGGGAAGTTCTGCTGAATCCCGGGCCGGCCACCACGACGGACAGTGTAAAATACGCGCAGGTCTGCCCCGACATTTGTCCCCGTGAAGCGGAATTCGGGGAAGTGATGAAAAACATCTGCACGCGCCTTTCTGCGTTTGCCGGCGGCAGCGAATATGTGGAAACGGTTCTGTTCGGCGGTTCGGGTACCGCGGCGGATGAAGTGATGCTGTCTTCCTGTATTCCGGACGACGGCAGGCTTTTGGTTGTGGATAACGGGGCATACGGAGCGCGGATGGCGAAAATCGCTTCCGTTTATAAACTGAATTTCGATGTGTTCCGTTCTTCCGGCAGCGAAGCGCTGGACGTAAAAACGCTGAAAAACAAAATTCTTTCCGGCGGGTACACGCATCTGGCTATGGTGTACCATGAAACGACCACCGGCCTGTTGAATCCGGTACCGGAACTCGGCCGCTTCTGCCGGGAACACGGCGTGACGACGGTTGTGGATGCGGTAAGCGCGTTCGCCGCCATCGATATCGATATGGAACGGGACGGCATCGATTTTATGGCTTCCACGTCCAACAAAAATATCCAGGGCATGGCCGGCGTTGCGTTTGTTTTTTGCCGCCGGGAAGCGCTGGAGAAAACCAAAGATTATCCGATGCGCAGCTACTATCTCAATCTGTGGGATCAGTACGCGCATTTCAAAAAAACCGGACAAACCCGGTTTACGCCGCCGGTCCAGACATTGTACGCCCTCCGGCAGGCAATTCTGGAAGCGGAAACCGAAACGGTACAGGCGCGCTATGCACGTTACTGCGCCTGCTGGGAAATTCTGGCGGAAGCGGTCAAACGGATCGGGCTGCAAATGCTTGTACCGGAAGAGCTGCAGTCCAAGCTGATTACCGCCGTGCTGGAGCCGGACTGGCCGGCATATGACTTCAACACTTTTCATGATTTGGCGCGCGAAGCCGGCTTCACCGTTTATCCGGGGAAACTTTCCGACGCCAACACCTTCCGTGTGGCCAATATCGGCGATATCCGTCCGGCGGAAATGGAAGCGTTCTGCGAACTGATGGAATACTACTTTGCCGGCGTGCGGAAAGCCGGAAACCGCACATAAAGGAGTTCTGTGCATGAAACAAAAAACGGGGAATCCTGCACCGGATAACGGAGACGGACGTCCGAGAATCGGCGTGTTTTCCAAGCCGCTGGACAACTGGACGAGCGGTTCCGGCCATCATCTGGATGAAATGATGAAGCGTGTGCTTGCGCGCAACGAAGCGGAAGGTTCCCCGTTTGATTTTTATTTTATTCATTACCAAAAAAGCAGGAATCCGGTTTATGCAAAGGTCCGGGAAATTTTGATTCCGCGTAATCCATTGGCGGCTTCCGCCGTACTCCGGCCCTACGGATTCCGGATTCTGCATTATTCCCCGCTTTCGGTGTATGCGCCGATGTTCCGTTTGCCGGCAAAAAAAATGGCTACGATTCACGGCGCGGAAGAAGCCGTTTATCCGCAGGGTTTTTCCTGGATTGCGCGTATGCATGAAAAATACGCCATGCCGGTTTTGGCGCGGAGACTGGATAAAATTGCCACTGTTTCCGATACCAGCCGGCAGTATTTCATTACAAAATACAAAGTAAAGCCGGAGCGTATTTTTCTGACGCCCAACGGATATTCCGGCGAATTCCGTCCGTTGCCGGAAAAGCAGGTGGCGGACGGTCTTGCAGCGCTCGGAATCCGTCCGCCTTATATCCTGCACATCAGCCGTCTTTCGCCGCGGAAAAATCCGGAATGTACGCTCATGGCCTTTGCGGAATTTTCCCGCCGGCTGCCGGGATACACGCTGGTGTGCGCAGGAAAAGGATGGGACAGCCCGGAGATTGCCGCCCGCGCTGCGGCGCTCGGTATCGGGAACCTGCTGCGCACGCCGGGCTTTGTGACGGAAGCGCAGGCTGCCGTGCTGTACAACGGCGCGCAGGCGTTTGTCTTTCCGTCTTTGGCAGAAGGGTTCGGAATGCCGAATATCGAAGCCATGGCCTGCGGCTGTCCGGTGGTGACCAGCCCGGTTTTTGCCATCCCGGAAGTCGTGGGTTCCGCCGCCGTGCTGCTCCGGGACGCGTCGGACTGGCAGGGCTGCGCGGATGCGCTGGAAAGGCTTTGTACGGATTCCGCCTTCCGCGCGGAGCTTGTTGCACGCGGATTTACCCAATGCAGGCGCTATAATTGGGACGCCAGCGCGGCAGTTTTGTTTGCGGCTTACCGGGAACTCCTTTCCTGAAACGGCTTTTATTTTCTTCTTCCCGCCTGGAAAACGGCCCGCAGGGCTGCTGTAACCGGATAACAAAATGTTATCCATTATTCATACAACATTTCTGGCGTACCGTTTTTTTTCTTAGTATACCAATTCCGGAAGGATGCAAAGGAATTTTGGAGGTCCTATGAAAAAACGATTCGCCGTCCGCCTTGCCGCCTGTTTTACGGTGTTTGCCGTGTGTTCCGCCGCACTTGCGGCGCAGGCAACCGTCCTGACGATTGAGGACGCGGTGCAAATGGCATTCAACAACAATATCAGCCTGGAGCGGAATGCGCTGACGCTGCAAGGGCTGGAACGGGCGAAAAACCATGCCTGGAACAGTTTTTCCCCGTCTCTTTCTGTGGGAGGCGGTTTCCAGATGCCAAACAAACCGGCTGCGCAGGGGCTTCCGTACGATTACGCGCTGTACGGTCAGGCGGCAGTCGGGTTTAATATTTCGCCTGCGCTGATCGCGGCCATTAAAACCGCCAGCCTGCAGTTTGAAGCCGGGGAACTGTCGTTCAATGAGGCGGTACGTTCCATCGAACTTTCCGTCCGCCAGGCGTTTTACGGGCTGTTGTACGAACGGGCTTACATTGAACAGCAGGAGCGGTCCCTGGAAACCGCCCGCCAGCAGTATGAACAAAACCGGAGGCAATACCAGGCCGGACGCATCAGCGAGCTGGATGTGCTTGCGGCGCAGGTCAATTACGAACAAATCAAGCCTTCGCTGGAAAGCGCGCGCACCAGCTACATGAACAACATGGATCTTTTCAAAATCCTGATTGGTATGGACGTGCAGGAAGAAGTGGAACTGGACGGTACATTGGACGACTTTCTCTCCCTGGGGGAGATTGTTTTGAATCCGGAGGAAATCCGGCCGCCGGCAATCACCCTGCTGGAAAAACAACTGGAGACGGCGCGTTCCACGCTGACAGCCACGCGCCTGTATTCCTACGGTCCGACCATCAACCTTTCCTGGGGATGGCAGCCGACTGCAACCAATGCCGATGAATTTAAAAACTGGGATGACCACGGCAGCCTGAGCATCGGGCTTTCCGTGCCGCTGGACTGCTATCTTCCCTGGTCCTCTGCTGCTGACAGTATTGCGGATGCAAAGGATGCCGTGACGGACTTGGAATTGCAGCTGGAAGACACAAAACTGAACGTGGGGAGCAATATTGCTTCGTATTTGCGCCAGGTAAACGTTTCCCGTTCTTCGATTGAAACGTGCAACGCCAATGTGAATTTGGCGCGTAAATCCTATGAGCTTGCGCTGGAAGCGTACAACCGCGGCGCACGGGATTTCCTGAGTTTGCAGGACGCTTCGGATACGCTGTTTGAAGCGGAGGTTGCGCTTCTTTCCGCAACTTACAATCTCAGCGTTACCATTTTGAATTTGGAAAATACAACCGGGATTCCCTTCGGGACATTTATCAAGAACCAAGGATTGGAGGAATAAAGAATGGCATTTTCGAGCAAACACCTGAACACGGTAATCATCCTGATTGCCTGTGTGATTGTCGTGGCTGTGGTGATTCTGCGCCCTGCCGGAGAAACCGCGGCTGCTGTTGCCCCGGCGGAAGAAGAAACCCGCTATTCGGTACGCAGCATTCCGGCGCCCAGGGAAACGCTGACTTCTTATATTCAATCCAGCGGCGAAGTGGAAGCAACCCGTTCGATTGACGTATATCCCGATATGGGCGGAAAGCTGGTGCGGACAAACATCACGCTGGGTTCCTGGGTCCGCCGCGGCGATGTGATTGCCGAAGTGGATCCGTCTACGCCGGGTGTTCCGTATGAGATCAGTCCGGTAATTGCGCCCCTTTCCGGCGCCGTAACATCCCAGCCCCTGCAGCCGGGTACTACGGTTTCGACGGGCACGGCGGTGGCGGTTATCGGCAGTATCGATGATTTGCAGATAACCGTTCATATTCCGGAACGCTATGCTGCGCTTTTGCAGACCGGTATGCAGGCGGAAGTTACATTGGACGCTTATCCCGGCGTGATTTTCCCGGCAACCGTTGTGCGGGTTTCTCCGGTAGTGGATTCGGTTTCCCGGACAAAAGAATTGCAGTTGACGCTGAATGAAAAAGACTCCCGCGTCAATGCCGGTATGTTCGCCAAAGTGCGGCTGTATACAATACGCAAAGAGAACGTCGTGGTGGTGCCGGAAACTTCAATCCTGGTTGCGATGGGACAGGAGCATGTGTTTGTGGTGAGCGGCGACGGCCGTACCGCCGTACAGCGCGGCGTAACCACCGGTATGCGCGTGGACGGTATGGTGGAAATTACCGCCGGACTGGAAGAGGGGGAGAAAGTCATCATCGATGGTATGCACCTGCTCTTTGACGGTTCCCCCATCCGTGATATTTCTTCTTCGGTTTCCGGAGGCAATGCGGTATGAGTCCTTCCAAATTCGCCGTTGAACATCCCGTCCTGACGCTGATTATTTTTGCGCTGCTGGGCATTATGGGATTGTTCGTTCTGAACGGTATTCCGATTGACCTGTTTCCGGATATTGAAATTCCGGTTGCTATGGTCTTTACGACATACGACAACGCCGGCCCGGAATCGGTGGAAAAATCCGTCACCGAAGTGCTGGAAGGTTCCCTGGTCAGTGTCAGCGATTTGGATACCCTGACGTCGTACTCCATGGATGAGGTTTCGATGATCGTCCTGGAGTTTGAATACGGCACCGATTTGGACGTGGCAGTCAGCGATATCCGTGATAAAATTGACATGGTACGCAACTATCTGCCGGATACCTGTGACAGTCCGAGCATTATGAAAATGGATGCCAGCGCCATGCCGATTATGCGTATCGCCGTGCGCGGGAATATGTCCGGCAACGAACTGCGGGAATATGCCGATGAAACCATTGCCGACCTGCTGACACAGGCTTCCGGCGTGGCCGAAACGCGCGTGTCCGGCGGCGACGAGAAAATCGTCCGCGTGGAAATTGACAAGAACCGTCTGGACGCATTCGGACTGACGCTTTCCACGGTTTCGTCTTCGCTCGCTTCGCAGAACCTGGAATTGGGCGGCGGAAAAATCACCGAACAGACGCGGGATTACAGCGTGCGTACAATGGGTGAGTTCTCCTCCATCGAAGACATCAACAACGCGGTTGTGGCTACCGTCAACGGATACGACGTCAAACTTTCCGATATCGGCCGTGCGTTTGAAGGCTATGAAGACCGCTCCAATGCCGTTTACATCAACGGCCAGGAAGGCGTGTACATGAGTATCGTCAAACAGAGCGGACGCAATACGGTGGCCGTAGCCAACAGCGTGTACCGGCAGATTGAGGAAATCCAGGGCATTCTGCCTGCCGGCGTTACGCTGGAAATTATGTCCGACGATACCGACGAAATCGAAGAAACGATAGGTATTTTGATTGACTCGCTGGTGCAGGGTATTATCCTGGCAGTGGGTATTCTTTTCCTGTTCCTCAAGAGCATGAAGAGTACGATGATCATCTCGATTTCGATTCCGCTTTCCATGATCATTACGATCCTTGCCATGTATCTGGCCGGTATTACGCTGAACCTGATTACGTTTACCGGATTGATTCTCGGCCTGGGTATGGTTGTGGACGCCTCGGTTGTTATGATCGACAACATTTATACGTACCGGCTGCGCGGCGCAAAACCCCACGTGTCGGCTATCCTCGGTTCCTCGGAAATGTTCGCTTCCGTTTTTTCCGGAAACCTGACAACCGTGTGCGTGTTTGTGCCTTTTATTCTGTTTATGGGCGACCTGAAGATGATGGGACAGATGTTCAAGGAAATCATCTTCGTGATTATCATCGCCCTGCTTTCCAGCCTTTTTGTGGCGGTGTTTCTGGTTCCGGCACTGGCGGGACATTTTCTGCCTTTGACCAACCGGGAAGAAAAACCGGTAAAAAACAAACTGCTGGCAGGATTTTACGCATTCCTGGACAAGATTCTGGACTGGACGACCGATCTGTACCGCATTGCGCTGCAAACCGTTTTGCGGCACCGGATTATCACGACGGTGTTTGTTACGGCCGTGTTTGTGCTTTCGCTGTTTATGCTCGGCCGCATGAATTTTGTCTTTATGGATGCGGGCGAAGAAGATTCCGTGGATTTGAATGTGGAGCTTTCTGTCGGAACTACGCTGGCGGAAACCGAAACCGTTATGCGCCAACTGGAGCGTATCGCCCATGATGAAATCGAAGGCTATGAGACGATAATCGTCAGCGTCGGAACCGGCGCAAGCCGGCAGTCCGGCGATGCGAGTTACCGCGGCGGACTTTCCATCCAGCTGCCGGATTTGGCCAACCAGATTGACAGTTCGGAAGACGTGAAAGAAAAACTCCGGCGCCATTTCCCGGATTTCCCCGGTGTGTCGTTCACCTTTGAGCAAAGCAATATGCAGTCTGTGGCCGGTTACGACATTGACATCGCCGTGCGCTCCAACGATTTGGATGCGGCCTACGAAACTTCGCTGGAAATCGAGCGTATCCTCAATACGATGACAGGAGATCTGGCAGATGTGGATGTGTCTATGACTGCCGGCCTTCCGCAGGTGGAAATCCTCATTGACCGCCAGCGTGCATATTCATTCGGTTTGACGGTAAACGCCATTGCCAATGAAATCAACGCCTGTATTGACGGCGTAACGGCTGCCATTTACCGCGACCGGGGCGAAGAGTACGACATGGTTGTTATGCTGCAGCCTTCGGACCGTTCCACCGTGCTCAGTCTGGAAGATATTTACGTCAACAGCCCGAGCGGGCGCGTCAGTGTGGCCAACTTTGCTGAAGTGGTGAAGGGGACCGGACCGGTTTCCATTACCCGTGAGGATCAAATGCGTATCATCCACGTGACGGCTGACATTATCAGCAATACCCGTGCTGACATCATGGAAGACATGATTCAGGAAGAGATTGCAGCCAACATGATTATTCCGGAAGGCGTGACTGTGAGCTACGAAGGTTCCTGGGAAGAAATCCAGAATCAGGTGGGCGTGTTCCTTAAAATTTTCATTCTGGCCATCCTTCTGGTTTTCGGCGTAATGGCAGGAACCTACGAGTCTTTCAAGGCCCCGCTGATCAACCTGTTTACGATTCCGATGCTGACAATCGGCGTGGCAGTGTCTTACACCCTGATGGGGCAGGCGCTTTCGATTATGTCCGTTATGGGTATCGTCATGCTGGTCGGTATCGTCGTCAACAACGGTATCATTCTTGTGGACTATACCACGCTGCTGCGCGAACGGGGGATGTCCCTGATGGACGCCTGTCTGGCTGCCGGCGTGTCCCGCCTGCGTCCGGTTCTGATGACTTCGCTGACAACCATTCTGGGTATGCTGCCGATGTGTTTTGATACCGACGGAATGGCCGGCGTTGTGCAGCCGATTGCGCTTTGTGTGGCCGGCGGTTTGACGTCCAGTACGTTTATTACGCTGCTGTTTATTCCTGTGGTGTATTCCTTTATCATGCGCAAGGACGTTGGCCGGCGCAGTACTTCACGGGCTATGGAAAACCTGAAACAACTGGAGGCGGAAAAACATGTCTGATGATACGGTGAATTTGCATCCGGACGCTGCGGAAGAAGAGTTGTACCGCTGTGAAATTATTGCCAACAATTCCGTGGAGGATGATATCGTGGAAGTGCTGGAAACCGCTTGCCCGGGTATTCTGTACACCATTCTTCCTTCGGTTCACGGCCGCGGGAAAAATGACCGCAAGCTCTCCAGTACAACCTGGCCGGAAACCAACTTTATCCTTTTCACTTATGTGACCAAAGACAAACTGGACGGCGTGCGGATGGCGGTCAGGGCTGTAAAAGAACGTTTCCGGGGAGAAGGTATTAAGCTTTTTATTGTAAAAGGCTTTTTCCCGGAACAGGTGTGAGAATCCGCAGGGAAAGAAAAGGGAAAGGAGACGGCATTGAAAGCGGATGTTCTGATTATTGAGGACGTCCGTGAGCTCGCCGAACTGGTGTCCATGTACCTTGTACGTGAAGGCATGGACACCGTTTTGTGCGAGACTGCGGAAGAAGCCCTGAATATCGCCAAAACGAAACAATTCGATCTTGTCGTGCTGGACTTGAATCTGCCGGGCATCGACGGTTTTGAATTCCTCACGTTATTCCGGAAGGAGCATTCTACGCCGGTGATGATTATGTCGGCGCGGGATTCGGATGAAGACATCATCGCCGGATTGGGAAACGGGGCGGATGAATTTGTAACCAAGCCGTTTTCCCCCCGCGTGTTTGCAGCCCGTGTACGCGCCATGATACGCAGGGAACAGAATTCCGCAGCCGAAGGCGAACGGACCGTCCGCTTCGGGGATTTTACGCTTTATGAAACCACCTGCATCCTGAAAAAAGGCGCAGAACGGGTATACCTTTCGGTAAAAGAATACGAGGTGCTGGATTATTTGGTGCATAATCCGGGCGTTCCGCTGCAGCCGGAGACAATTTACAAGAGCGTCTGGAAAAACGCCTACGGTGATCTTTCCGCTGTGGCGGTATACATTCAGCGGCTGCGGAAAAAAATTGAATCCAATCCTTCTGCGCCGAAATATATCGAAACCGTTTTTGGCATGGGATACCGGTTTAATCCGGAACCTGCGGCGGATGCGGATAATAAATGAAAATTAAAAATCTGTTTTTTATCCTGATGATCGGAATCTGCGTCATTCCCCTTCTTTCGGTCGGAATTATGACGCTGATGATTTATTACCGGTCCGTTTCCCGTTTTTTGGTCCAGAACGTTGCCACGGGGGATGCGGACGTCCGCGCGGCAGACGGCAGTGAAATTCCGGAAGAGCTTGAATATTCCATCCGGCTGTATGTTGACCAGCTTCCGCATTATGTGGAATGTGCGGCGGTGAATGCCGGCGGACTTGTCCTGTATTCCGATATTCCCGGTATCCGCGAAAACTCGTATCTTTCCCAGGAGGAAGCAAAGGCTTTTGTGCGGTCTGCACACGGACAGTATTTTTTCGGTTTGGATACCAATTTAGAGGAATTCAAGCGGAAAAATAGCGGGGAAAATTATACCGCCGCAGATCTTCCGGAAGAGGATCTGGTCTTTTTTTTAACGCGGATCGAAAAAGAAAAAACCCGCCATCCGCCGCCGTTCTTGCGGGATTTCATTTTTGTGCTGGTCGCTATATCGGAAATCATTTTGCTGTTTGCCGTCGTGATTTCAGTCTGCATTATCCGTTCCATCACCGTTTCCGTTGAAAACCTGAAAGATGCGGCGGAAACACTGGAGTCCGGCAACTTTGACCGGGAAATTAAATTGAAAAGCAATAACGAAATTATGGTGGTGGCAGAATCGCTGGACCGGATGCGTTTGCAGTTGAAAGATGACCGGATCCGCCGCTCACGTTTTTTGATGGGACTGAGCCACGATTTGCGCACGCCCGTCGCCCTGATCAAAGGATATACCGAAGCTATCCGGGACGGATACACCGATGATCCGGAAATGCTGGAAAAATCGCTGGACATCATCGATTCAAAAACCGGCCAGTTGGAAAGCCTGTTGAATTCCCTGATTGAAAGTATCCGTATCGAAACCAGCGAATGGAAGGGTAATCTTTCCGAATGCCGTCTGAAACCTTTTTTGGAAACCTTTGCGTCCCGTGTGTGCCAGGACGGCGCGCTGCTGAACCGGCATGTGGTGGTT
>JADIMS010000102.1 GCA_017694555.1 Candidatus Avitreponema avistercoris | reverse complement strand
CGTCCTATATGCGCCGTCTCCACAGCCCCTCTGTACGGCTCCGTTTTAAGGATACCGCTGCCGGAACGTGGTAGGAACTTGAACGTTTTGTAGTTTTGTGCGTTCAAGTTCCGGGCGTGCAAAGCGGGCGGAAAGCCGCTCAGTTTTTGGTAAAGCAGGGCATGCTGGCCTGGCTTTCTCCAAGCGGCGCGCTGAGCGTGTTGTTCGCGTAGGTGAAGGAAGTTCCCAATATACCGGCAAATATTTCCGCCATGCCTGCTCCTTGGGCAAGGGCTTGGCTTTTCTCATCCAGTTCAAAGTGGAAGGTATTTGCCCTGGTTTCCGTATACGTTCCGGAAATAGAAACAGGCAACCCGGAGAGCGCAAAGCCGCCGCTTTCGTGCATTGTCAGTCCCATCTTGGAAATAGTTATAAGGGGATTTTCTCCCATTGCGGCATTGAGTGCGGCCAGGAATTCCGGCGTTGCGGTGTATTCCCCGCAATATTCCGGCGCAGAGGAGCCCTCTGAATCGGACGAGCACGCGCCAAAGAGCAGGCTCAGGGCCAGAAGCGGCAGGAAAATTTTGGCAAGGTTTTTCATCGTGTCTCCTTATCGTAAGGTGTTGCCGCCGGCACAGTCCGCCGGAAGCGTCTGTAGTGTAGCCCGGATTCGCGGCAAAGTCAACCGCCGCACAGACGGCGCATACGGGCGGGCGGTTCCCGCTGCACGGGAAGGCGCGCGGCGCGTTTTCTTGATTTTATCGGACAAAACCGCTAAACTGGACGGAACGGTTTCCGCAGGCGGAGTCCTGCGCGGGCAGCCTGTATTTTCTGTTGCGGCGTTACGGAGGGTCCGGAAAAATGATGAAAGCGATTGAACTTGCCAAGGCTTACGATCCCAAGGGCTTTGAGGGGCGTATTTACGATTCCTGGGAGCGCGCGGGATGTTTTCAGCCGGCAGAGGCGGCAGGGCCGGACAAAACGCCTTTTACGGTTGTAATCCCGCCGCCGAATGTCACCGGCGTGCTGCATATGGGGCACGGTCTGAATAACTGCCTGCAGGATATTGTGGTGCGCTACCAGCGGATGCGCGGCCGCCCGACGCTCTGGGTGCCCGGTACCGACCATGCGGGAATCGCCACGCAGAACGTGGTGGAGCGCCGCTTAAAAAAGGAAGGAAAAACGCGGCGCGACGTGGGGCGGGAGGAATTCCTCCGGCTGACCTGGAAAGTGAAGGAAGAACACCACGCGGTGATTACGGAGCAGCTGCGGCGTATCGGCGCGAGCGTGGACTGGAGCCGCGAACGCTTTACGCTGGACGAAGGGCTTTCGCGCGCCGTCCGCGAGGTGTTTGTCACGCTGTATGAGCGGGATTTGATTTACCGCGGCCGCTATCTGGTGAACTGGTGCCCGTCATGCGGGACGGCGCTTGCCGACGACGAAGTGGAACACGAAGACACGGCCGGTTTTATGTATCATATTTATTATGAGCTGGAAGACGGCGTAACCGCGCCGGACGGCTCGAACCGGATTGAAATCGCCACAACGCGTCCGGAAACGCTTCTCGGGGACAGCGCCGTGGCCGTCAATCCTGCGGACGGACGCTATTCCGCGCTCGTGGGCAGGCGCGTCAAGCTGCCGCTCACCGGGCGGACTATCCCGATTATCGCGGATTCCTACGTCGATATGGAATTCGGGACCGGAATGGTGAAGATTACGCCCGCCCACGACCCGAACGACTGGGAAGTCGGGCAGCGGCACAATCTGGAAGTCATCAACATCCTCAATCCGGACGGTACGCTGAACGCCGCCTGCCCGGAAAAATACCGCGGGATGCGTATCCCGGCGGCGCGGGAAGCCGTGATTGCAGACCTGGAAGAAGCCGGCCTGTTCAAGGGCAGGGAGCCGATTACGCATTCGGTGGGCAAATGCTACCGCTGCCGCACCGCCGTCGAGCCCTACGTCAGCGAGCAGTGGTTTGTGCGGATGCGCCCGCTGGCCGATAAGGCGCTGGCGGCGTGGAAAAACGGGGAAATTGTCTTTTACCCGCGCAAGTGGGAAAACACATACGCCCACTGGATGGAAAACATCCGCGACTGGTGTATCAGCCGCCAGCTTTGGTGGGGCCACCGGATTCCGGTGTGGTACTGCGCTTCGTGCGGCGGAATGACCGTTGCGCGCGAAGATCCGTCTGCCTGCGCCCATTGCGGCAGTACGGACATCCGGCAGGACGAAGACGTGCTCGACACCTGGTTTTCCAGCTGGCTGTGGCCGTTTTCCACGCTCGGCTGGCCGGAAGACACCGCCGACCTGCGCCGGTTTTACCCGACCAGCGCGCTGGTGACGGCTTACGACATCATCTTTTTCTGGGTCAGCCGCATGGTAATGGCCGGGCTGGAATTTACCGGCCGCGTTCCGTTCCGGGATATTTACATCCACGGGCTGGTGCGCGACAAACAGGGCCGGAAAATGAGCAAGTCGCTCGGCAACGGCATTGATCCGCTGGATATTGTGGACACATACGGCGCCGACGCGCTCAAATTTACGCTCGCGTTTATGTGCGCGCAGGGGCAGGACGTGCTGGTGGATAAAGAATCGTTCAAATTCGGGTCCCGTTTTGCCAACAAAATCTGGAACGCGTCGCGCTACATCCTCGGCAATCTGGAAGGCCGGACGCTCCGGAATGTGCCGCGCGGGGAATTCACGGAAACCGACCGCTGGATTTTCCACCGGCT
>JADIMS010000013.1 GCA_017694555.1 Candidatus Avitreponema avistercoris | reverse complement strand
TTTCCGGACGCTGGAGGCGGCGGCAAAAGCGGGCGCGGAGGTTTTGACGCTTTGCGACACCAACGGCGGTACGCTGCCGCCGGAGATTGCCGCGGCAACCGCGGAGGCGGCGGCGCGTTTTTCCTGCCGCGTGGGCATTCACTGCCACAATGATACCGGCATGGCGGAAGCGGCTTCCGTGGCGGCGGTTGCCGCCGGGGCCGTGCATGTACAGGGAACGTTCCTCGGTTTCGGGGAACGCTGCGGGAACGCCAACCTTTCCACCATTCTGCCGGTTCTGGAGAAAAAATGCGGCGTCCGCTGCCTGCCGGAAGGACGGCTGCCGCTGCTGACGCCGACGGCGCGTTACATTGCTGAAATCGCCAACCTGCCGCTGCCGCCTTCGCTGCCCTTTGTCGGGCGGAACGCCTATGCGCACAAAGCCGGGATGCACGTGGACGCGGTCCGCAAGAATCCGGCGGCTTACGAGCAGGTCCCCCCGGAGACTGTGGGCAATGCGCGCTCGTTTTTGCTGGGCGAAGTTTCCGGCCGCGCGGCGGTTCTGGACCGTATCCGCCGCTTTTTGCCCGGCGTAACAAAAGAAAGCCCGGAGGCGGCGCGCATCATCGCCCGGATGAAGGAACTGGAACACGGCGGCTATCAGTTTGAAGGCGCGGACGGCAGTTTTGCGCTGCTGGTGCGCCGGAACCTGGAGGGCTGGAAGCCGTTTTTCAAGCTGCATTATTACAAGGTAATCGGCGAGCAGGCGCTGGCGGACGGCGGCTGCACGGCTTTTGCGCAGGTCAAGATTGAAGTGAACGGCGAGCTGGCCATTACCGCCGGGGAAGGGAACGGCCCGGTCCACGCGCTGGATACCGCTTTCCGCCGCGCGCTGGGGCGTTTTTACCCTTCGGTCCGGCAAATCCGGCTGACGGATTATAAAGTGCGTGTGCTGGATTCCAAAAACGCCACGGCGGCGCGGGTGCGCGTCCTGATTGAAACAAGCGACGGCGAGCACCTGTGGTCCACGGTCGGGGTTTCGCCGGACGTGATAGAAGCCAGCTGGCTGGCGCTGACGGATTCTTTTGAGTACAAGCTGATTCTCGACGCCGAAAACGGTTTCCCGGCGGGCTGACGCTGCCGCGCGCTGTGCCTGTCTGCGGCTTGCGCGGCGGTTTTAAGTATTTTGCATAAATTTTAGTAAAATTGCAGAAAAAAGCCTCCTCCTCCATTGCCTAATTTTTCCCTCTTCATTATACTGAATCTGTCTCCGGTATTTATGCCGGAATCCCAGAAAGGAGGCTGCTGTGGCTGCTTGTAGACCTGTAATCGCCGTGGAACGGTGTAAAGGCTGCGGACTCTGTACCGGTTCCTGCCCCAAACATATCCTGGAAATGTCCAAAGAAACAAACGGGCAGGGCGTCCATTATCCGGTTTGTACGGACGAAAGCCTTTGTATTGCCTGCACGTTTTGTGCGACCATGTGCCCCGACGCTGCGATTGAAATCGAGAAGGAATGAACGATGAGCAAGAAAATATTGATGAAAGGAAACGAGGCGATCGGCGAAGCCGCTGTGCGCGCCGGGTGCCGTTTTTATTTTGCTTACCCGATTACGCCGCAGAATGAAATTCCGGCGTATATGTCCAAACGCCTGCCGCAGGTCGGCGGAACGTTTTTGCAGGCGGAAAGCGAAATTGCCGCGGTCAATATGGTGATGGGCGCTTCCGCTGCGGGCGCGCGCGTGATGACGTCCTCTTCTTCGCCGGGAATTTCCCTCAAACAGGAAGGGATTTCCTATCTGTCCGGCGCGCAGCTGCCTGCTGTGATTGTCAACATGATGCGCGGCGGGCCGGGACTCGGCAATATTTCCGGCGCGCAGGGCGATTATTTCCAGGCCACGCGCGGCGGCGGGAACGGCGACTACCATGTGGTGGTCATCGCGCCGGGAACGGTGCAGGAAATGGCGGACTGCACGGTAAAGGCGTTTGAAATTGCCGACAAATACCGCGTGGTGGTGATGCTGCTCGGCGACGGGTATCTCGGCCAGATGGCGGAACCGTGCGTCCTCCCGGAAGAAATCCGGGAACTTCCGCCGAAAGACTGGGCGCTGACCGGCAAAACGCCGGACCGTGAGGCGCACATTCTGGCTTCGCTCAAGCTGGGCAAAGACGACGCCTACCTGTCGCGCCATGTCCGCGCGCTGGAAGAGAATTACCGGAAAATCGCCGCCGAAGAAACGATGTACGAGGATTTCCAGTGCAGCGGTGCGGATGTGGTTCTGTGCGCTTACGGCACGGCGGCGCGGGTTTGCAAAAAAGCGGTGAAGATTCTCCGCGCGGAAGGCATCAAAGCCGGTTTGTTCCGTCCGGTTACGCTGTGGCCGTTCCCGGAAAATGAATTGGAACGCGCCTGCGCCGGTGCGAAAAAAGTGCTGGCCGTGGAAATGAGCCTGGGCCAGATGGTGCAGGACGTCCGGCTGTATTGCGGAAAAAGAAAGGATGAAGTGGATTTCTACGGCGAACCCGGCGGAATTATTCCCAAGCTCGATGTGATTTTGGAGAAGGTGAGAAGTTATGTCTAAGATCTATTCGTTTCCCAAGTCCATGAAGGACGTGAAAAACCACTATTGCGCCGGATGCGGGCACGGAATCGTGCATAAACTGATTGCCCAGGTGATTGACGAAATGGGCATCCAGCAGGATACGCTTTTGGTTGCGCCGGTCGGCTGTGCGGTTTTTGCCTACAATTATCTCGATGTGGATTCCGTGGAAGCTGCCCACGGGCGCGCGCCGGCCGTTTCCACCGGCATGAAGCGGGTGCACAAGGACAAAATCGTCATCTGCTATCAGGGCGACGGCGACCTTTTGGCAATCGGTACGGCGGAAACCATCCACGCGGCCAACCGCGGCGAGAATATTTCCGTTATTTTTATCAACAACGCCATTTACGGCATGACCGGCGGACAGATGGCGCCGACCACGCTGGTCGGGCAGGTGACCAAAACGACGCCTTTCGGACGCAATGCGGATGACGTCGGCTATCCGATCCGCGCCGCGGAGCTGCTCAATACGCTGGTGGAGCCGAAGTACATTGAACGCTGCGCCGTGTACGACGTCAAGCACATCAATAAAACAAAAGCCGCCATCAAAAAAGCGCTGACGTACCAGAAAGAAGGCAAAGGCTATTCGTTTGTGGAGATTCTTTCGATGTGCCCGACAAACTGGGGCGTTTCCCCGGTAACGGCTGCCGGATGGGTGCGGGATGCAATGGAGCCCTATTATCCGCTGGGCGTGCTGCGCGATATTCCCGGCGGCGTGATTCCCGAAGCGGCTGCGCCGAAGGCCGGCGTGGTTTCTGCCGGCGCGTGAGATCGGAGTGACAGGAGGGGAGTATGACTACGGAAGTGATTTTTGCCGGCTTCGGCGGACAAGGGGTGATCCTCGCGGGAAAGATTCTGGCGCTGGCGGGAATGAGCGAAGACAAAAACGTCTCCCACATTCCTTCTTACGGCGCGGAGATGCGCGGCGGAACGGCGAACTGTTCCGTTATTGTTTCCGATGACGACGTGGCGTCTCCGGTGATCGAGCATCCGGATGTTGTGGTGGCGCTGAATAAGCCTTCGATGGCGAAATTTGAGCCGGCGCTGAAACCCGGCGGGCTTTTGATTTACAACAGCTCGCTGATTGATACCGCGCCGTCGCGCACGGATATCCGCGTTGTGGCGCTGCCCGCCAACGCCATCGCGGCCGAATGCGGCAACGAACGCGGCGTGAATATGGTTGCGCTCGGCTGCCTTGCCAAAGTGGTGCCCGGCATGGTCGGCGTCAAGTCGTTTGAATTTGCGCTGGACGAAGCGATTTCCGCGCGCAACAAGAAATTCAACCCGCTGAACATTGCCACGATTGAAGCCGCGTACGCGAAGGATTACGGCGCGGCCGGCTGACGCGCGTCCGGTTTTGCAGGCAAATGGATTCCGCGGTTTTCGCCGCGGAATTTTTGTTTACGGGGAAAGAAAACCGCAAAAAAGCGGAATTCAATATATTAAAGGTATTGAATAAATACTTCAGAAATGAGAGAATGACGGACAGGAACGGAAGTTTTCCGTCGCAGACTACCTTCGGAGGCAGGCATGAGCGAGAAAAACCGCATCGGCAAAAAAGTAAAAATGATCCGGGAAAACCGGAAACTCAGTATTGAAGATGTTTCGGAGCGCACGAATCTCAGCGCGGAAGGAATCGAAAATATCGAAAAAGGCCGGCTGATTCCCGGACTTACGCCGCTGATTAAAATTGCCCGCGTGCTGGGCGTCCGGCTCGGCACATTTATGGACGACCAGGAAAACCTTGGCCCGGTTTTGAACCGCGGCGGCAGCGAGCGGGAGGACAAAAACCAGAAAAACATCACCCGGTTTTCGGAACGCAGCAACGCGGTTTCTTCCGACCTGGATTTTTTCTCGCTGGCGCAGAACAAGGCGGACCGGCACATGGATCCGTTCTTGATTGACATTTATCCGGCTTCCAACGAAGAAGTGAAACTTTCTTCCCATGAGGGCGAGGAATTCATTTATGTGCTGGAAGGCACGGTGGAGATTTTGTACGGCAAGGACCGCTACGAGCTGAATGTCGGCGACAGCATTTATTACGATTCGATCGTTGCGCACCACGTGCATTCCGGCAACAGGGAAAATGCAAAAATCCTTGCGGTGATTTATACGCCGGTTTGATGCGGCGCAGGAAGACGGAAACGGAAGGGGTGTAGCATGATTGAGCTGACATTGAACCAATTGCTGCGGGAAAAAACCGCCGAAGCGCCGGACCACGAGTTCATGGTGTATTCCGACCGCGATTTGCGTTTTACGTACCGCGAGTTCGATAACCGCGTGGACGACCTGGCGCGCGGCCTGTATGCCATCGGCGTGCGCAAAGGCGATCATTTGGGAATCTGGGCCACCAATGTCCCGGACTGGCTGACGTATATGTTTGCCTGCGCCCGGCTCGGCGCCGTGGCCGTTACGGTGAACACCAGCTACAAACTCCACGAGCTGGAGTATCTGGTCAAACAGTCCGACATCACGACGCTGTGTTTAACCGACGGCGTCAAGGATTCCAATTACGTTTCCATGATCAAGGAACTTGTGCCCGAGCTGGATGAATACGAACGCGGATGCCTGAAGTCCAAACGCTTTCCCTGCCTGAAAAACGTGGTGTTTATGGGACCGGAGAAATTCCGCGGCCTGTATTCCACGCCGGAATTGCTGCTGTTGGGTTCCCACGTGGATATGGAAGTTATCCACCGCATTGAATCCGAAGTTACATGCGACGACGTGGTGAATATGCAGTACACCTCGGGCACCACCGGTTTCCCGAAAGGCGTGATGCTGACAAGCCGCAACATCATCAACAACGGCTATTCGATCGGCGAATGCATGAAGTACACGTCGGCGGAGCGCGTCTGTCTGCCGGTGCCGTTGTTCCACTGTTTCGGCATCGTGCTCGGCGTGATGGCGGTTCTTTCGCACGGCGCTACCCATGTGCTGCTGGAAAGCTTTGATCCGCTGGTGGCGCTGGCTTCCGTACATAAGGAAAAATGCACGGCGATTTACGGCGTACCGACAATGTTCATCGCGGAACTGAATCACCCGATGTTCAGCATGTTCGATATGTCCAGCCTGCGCACCGGAATCATGGCCGGTTCCCTTTGCCCGGTGGAATTGATGAAGCAGGTGATGGATAAAATGAACATGAAGGAAATCACCAGCGTGTACGGCCTGACGGAAACCTCGCCGGGCATGACGCAGAGCCGCACGGATGATCCGCCGGAAATCCGCGCCACCACAGTGGGCAAAGAACTTCCGGATATCGAAGTCAAGGTGCTGGACCCGGAAACAAACGAAGAATGCCCCGTCGGCGTGCAGGGGGAAATGTGCTGCCGCGGTTACAATATCATGAAAGGCTATTACAAGATGCCGGAAGCCACGGCCGAAATCATCGATTCCAACGGTTTCCTGCATTCCGGGGATTTGGGCGTAAAGGATGAGAACGGCTATTACCGCATCACCGGCCGGATTAAGGACATGATTATCCGCGGCGGGGAAAATATTTATCCGCGCGAAATTGAAGAGTTCCTTTCGCAGATACCGGAAATCCGCGACGTGCAGGTTGCCGCCGTGAAAGACAAGCGGCTCGGGGAAATTACCGGCGCATTCATCATTCTGCATGACGGCGCAAAACTGACGGAAGAGGACGTTATCGAATTCTGCCGGGGAAAAATTGCCAAGTACAAATTCCCCCAGCTGGTGATGTTTATGGATGAATTCCCGATGACAGGATCCGGAAAAATCCAGAAATTCAAGCTGACGGAAATCGGAACAAAGTACAGAAAAGAAGTGCTTGGTCTGGAATAAGACCGGCGGAGGAGCAGTCATGAGCGAAGAATTGCAGGCCGT
>JADIMS010000101.1 GCA_017694555.1 Candidatus Avitreponema avistercoris | reverse complement strand
TGATGCGCATTCCTGCGGGCATTCCCATGGCGGAGGCGGTCCGCACGGGTGCGGTTCCTGCGGCGGCTGATTGCCGCCGGTAACCCGGATTCCGGCGCGGCGGCGTCCGGCAGTGTGTTCCGCTATGCCTGTTGCTGCAAAAAACTGTCCACAGCGCGGAGCAACCCGCTGTAGCTGTCGCAAACCGGTATTTCCGGGTGTTCCGCGCGGATGCTTTCCGGCGCACGGAACAGCGCGCCGCCGTCTGCTTCCCGGATCATGCTGAGATCATTATAGGAATCGCCGGACGCAAAGACTTTTACGTTCATCGAATGGAACGCCTGGACAGCTTTCCGCTTTCCGTCTTTTTGGCGGAGCCGGTAGCCGGTGATGGCGCCGTCCGGCGCTACTGTCAGTTCATTGCAGAACAGCGTCGGCCACCGGAGTTTTTTCATCAGCGGTCCGGCAAACTGGCGGAACGTATCCGACAGTACGGCAAGCTGCGTCCTTTCACGCAGGGCTTCCGTGAATTCCGCCGCACCTTCCAGCGGATCCATTCCGGCAATCACGCGCTGGATGTCGGGCAGTTTCAGCCCGTGTTCGCGCAGAATGCCGAGCCTGTACTGCATAAGCTTATCATAGTCCGGTTCGTCCCGCGTGGTTTTTTTCAGCTCCGGAATGCCGGTGGCTTCCGCAAATGCAATCCAGATTTCGGGAACCAGAACGCCTTCCAGATCAAGACATACCATGTGCATATTTCCTCCGCATTTTCAGTGCCGGTATTCCGGCAGAACGACAGTATCACGTGCAGCGGGATTTCCTCAAGGGGATGTGAACGTTTTTGCCGCCGCCTCCGCGCAGCGTTCGCCGTCCATAGCGGAAGAAACAATTCCGCCCGCGTATCCGGCTCCTTCGCCTGCGGGATACAGGCCGGGAAAAACCGGGGACTGCATTGTGCCGGGATCCCGCAGAATGCGGATGGCAGACGACGTCCGGGTTTCGCTTGCCACGAGCAGCGCTTCTCCGGTCACGAAGCCTTTCATCCGCCGGCCGAAAATGTGCAGTCCTTCCCGCAGGCGGACGGCGATGTGTTCCGGCAGCCAGAGATCGAGCCGCGAAGAACGGAGCCCGGGACGGTAGGAGCTGTCCGGCAGTGTGGACGAACGTTTTCCGTCCAGAAAATCCGTCAGCCGCTGTGCCGGCGCGGCAAGCCCGTCGCCGTGCATTTTGGCTTCCTGCCCAAGACGGAGCTGGTAGAGGAATGCTTTTTCCGGGTCTCCGTCCGCGCCGATGTCCTGCGGCTGGATTTCCACCACGACGGCGGCGTTTGACCACGGACCGTCCCGCGCGGAATCCGACATACCGTTTACCACGATTTCATCCGGCGAAGAGGAAGCCGGCACAATGGTTCCGCCGGGGCACATACAGAATGTGTATACGCCCCGTTCCCCGCATTGCGCGGAAAGCCGGTATTCTGCCGCCGGCAGTTTTTCTTTTGCGCCCCGGTATTGAACCGCATCGATGAGCGCACGGGGATGTTCTACCCGCACGCCCATGGCAAACGTTTTGGCGCAAAACACGCGCGGCGCGTATTCCTTCCCGCCGGCGCTTTCCGCCAGCATCCGGATAGTGTCCGGCGCAGAATGTCCGCAGGCAAAAATCACAGCCTGTCCGGGGATTGCGCCGCTTTCCGTGCGGACACCGCATACCCGTCCGTCCTGCATCAGCAGTCCGGTGCACGCTGTATCAAAGCGGATTTCCCCGCCGAACGAGAGGATGGTTTTCCGGATAGCGGAAAGGATGCCCGGCAGCCGGTCCGTTCCGATGTGCGGATGGGCGTCCGTCAGCAGCGACGGACTTCCGCCATGCAGGCAGAAAATACCGGCTATTTTACGGACATCGCCCCGTTTGTTTGCGCGCGTGTACAGCTTCCCGTCGGAAAATGCACCGGCGCCGCCTTCCCCGAAACAATAATTGGAATGCGGGGAAATACGGCCGCTTGTCAGCATGGCGGCTATATCCTGTCTGCGGGTTTCGATGGCCGGGCCGCGTTCGGCAATCACCGGCGTGATGCCTTCTTCCAGCAGCCGCAGCGCCGCAAACAGCCCGGCCGGTCCTGCCCCGGCAATCACCACGCGCTTATCCGGATCCGCTTTTTTCCAACCCGGCGGGACAATTTCTTCCGCATCGTACCGGGAACCGCCGGTGCAAACGGTACAGCGCAGGATAATGCGCACGCGCTTGCGTCTGGCGTCCACTGATTTTTTCCGCACAAGAACCTGATCCACCTGCGTGACCGGGATTCCCAGCGCGTCTGCGGCTGTCTGCCGCAGAATATCCGGATTCCGGTCTTCACCCGGGCGCACGGCAAGTTCTATGTCGGAAATCATGGGGAAAAGCATAACCCGGATCGCAGGCTTTTTCAACCTCTGCCGCATTCCGGCCGGGACGGTGTATCCGGCAAAGGCGGAAGCATGAAAAAAATCTGGCGCTTTACCGGTTTTGGCGTTATAATGAAAATACCGGAAAGGCAGGGGGACAAGAATGAGTTCTGAGATGGATAAATTCCTGCGCATGGCTTCTGCTGACGGTGATGTGGCAAGAGTGCGGGAATTAATTGCGGGGGGAGCGGATGTAAATCAGGCGGACGGTGTGCTTGGATACACGGCGCTGATGAGTGCTTCCGTATTCGGCCGTGTTGCGGTGATCCGGGAATTGCTGGCGCACGGGGCGGATTTGAACGCCCAGAATATCCTCGGCGATACGGCTTTGATGTATGCGGCGGAAAACGGCCATGTTGACGCCGTGCGCGATCTGCTGTCTGCCGGAGCTAATGCCGCGCTGCATACGTCCTCCGGAAAGACTGCCTTTATGCTGGCGGCGGAACGGAACAAAGAGGCTGTTGTACACGAACTGCGGCGGCGCGGCGTTTCATGGTAATCCTGCCGGAATCAAAAGGTTGAGTTTCTTCTCCGGATTCGGTATACTTTCCGTATGCGTGAGATTCCTTTGTCCCATTGGGCAGATCAGACTGCCGAGAAAATCCTCCGTGAGCGCGGCGTGCTTGCCGACGGAACGCCCCGTACCGAATTTACCTGTGCGTCCGGCATCACTCCTTCCGGAACCGTACACATCGGGAATTTCCGGGAAATTATTTCCGTCGATCTTGTCGTGCGGGCGCTGCGCGCACGGGGCGTGAATGTACGCTTCATTTATTCCTGGGACGATTACGATGTGTTCCGCAAAGTCCCGGCCAATATGCCGGATCCGGATGTCCTGGAAAAATATCTCCGTTTCCCGATTACGATGGTTCCCGATACTACGGGCCGGGATTCCAGCTACGCCCGCCACCATGAAACGGACGTTGAAAGCGTGCTGCCGGCTGTCGGGATATTCCCGGAGTTCCTGTATCAGGCGGACCGCTACCGCAGCGGTATGTATGCCGGCGGTATCCGCACCGCGCTGGAGCAGCGGAACCGGATTAAGGACTGTCTCAACCGTTTCCGGGACGATGCGCACAAAATTCCGGACAGTGAAGAATATTGGCCGGTTGCGGTATTTTGTTCTGCCTGTAACCGGGATACAACGGAAATCACAGGCTGGGACGGGGAGTGGGCGGTTTCGTATTCCTGTGCCTGCGGGCATAAGGAAACTGCGGATCTGCGTACGCTGAAAGGGATTAAGCTGGGCTGGCGCGTGGACTGGCCGATGCGTTGGGCGCGGGAACAGGTGGTGTTTGAGCCGGCCGGCAAAGACCACCACTCGCAGGGCGGTTCTTTTGACACGGCGCGCCTGGTGGCGGAAGAAATTTACGGCTGGCAGGCGCCGGTTTCTTTCCGCTATGATTTTATCGGGATCAAGGGAACGCCGGGTAAAATGTCCTCGTCAAAGGGGAAAGTCGTGGATTTGCACGACGTGCTGCGCGTGTATCCGCCGGAAATTGTGCGGTATCTGTTTGCAGGAACGCGGCCCAATACGGAATTTGTCATCAGCTTCGATTTGGACGTCATCAAGATTTACGAAGACTACGATAAAACCGAGCGGATTGCGTTCGGGCTGGAAAAAGCCAAAAACGAAGATGTTTTCCGGAAAGAGCGGCGGATTTGGGAACTTTCCCAGGTGGATCCGGATCATCTGCCCGCCACGCCCTGCTATGCGGTCCCGTTCCGGCATTTGTGCAATCTGCTGCAAATCAACGGCGGGGATGCGGAAGCCGTGATGGCTTCGCTGCCGGATGTGGAGGACAGCCAGCGGGAACGGCTGCGCGTGCGGATGGCCTGCGCCTGGTACTGGATTACCCAGTGTGCGCCGGAGGAATTCCGCTTTTCGCTGCGCGATCCGGCCGCAATAACGGAATCTGCCTGCGGGGAGCCTGCGCGTGCGGCGGCGGAACAGCTGCTCCGGCTTGTTGTGCCTTTTACGGATACGCTGGAAGAAAAAGAACTGGGTTCAAAAATTTACGCCGCCGCAGAAGCGTGCGGTATGGAACCGAAAGCGTTTTTTACGGCTTCCTATGAGGCGCTGATCGGAAAAGAGCAGGGGCCGCGCCTGGCCAGCTTTCTGAAAACAATCGGGAAAAGCCGGCTGGAGGCAATTCTTTCGGCCTGCACAGGACGGACTGCGCCATGATCGGTCTTTTCCTGCGGAAAAGCCTGTACGAAATCTGGGATACGCTGTTGTATTCCCTGGTTTTCAATTTTGCGGTAACCATGGTGGCTGTAGCCGGCGTGCTGGCCGCTTCTGCGGTTCCCGGCGGCTTGCCGTTTTTTGCGGTGATCCTGCTGTTTTTTGTTATTGACGGCGTACTGCTGACGGCGTTTTCTGCATTATACGGCCGGACTTCCGATTACCGCAGCTTCGGCTTCCGGGACGTATTGGACGCGCTCCGCGGAACCTGGAAAACCGGGATAGCGTTTTCCGCTGTGCTGGCGCTCTGCGGTTTGCTGCTGTTTGCTTCCGTGCCGTTTTATTTCCGCATGGGGAATCCGTTCGGCTTTTTGGTCGGCGGCCTGCTGCTGTGGACGCTGCTGGCCCTGCTGACTGCTTTGCAATGGTTTTTGCCGGTCCGCTACCGGCTCAATTCTGATTTCAAAACCTGTCTCCGCAAATCGCTGATTTTGTTTGCAGACAATACAGGCTTTTCGGTTTTTTTGCTGCTGTTTTCGCTGGCGCTGCTTGCCGTGTCGCTGGTGCTCGGTTTTTTGATTCCGGGCTGGACGGCGGTTCTGCTTGTGCAGCAGGGCGCGCTCCGCCTGCGGATGTTCAAGTACGACTGGCTGGAAGAAGCGGAAAAAAGCGGCGCGCTGCCCGCTGACCGGCGGAAAGTCCGTGTGCCGTGGAAGGAAATTCTGGCGGATGAGTCCGAAAATATAGGACACCGCACGCTGAAGAATTTCTTTATGCCCTGGAAAAACTGAACCGCCGTCTTCTGCGGGAAAATGCGGGGCGGGAAGCGGGGGAGAACCGTCCCGCTTCCCTTTCCCCGTTTGCTGCCGCAGCGGGAAATTAAAAACCGGCGCCGGAACTCAGGCCGTTTTCTTCCACAACCCGCATTCCTTTTTCCACATCCTCCACCTTGAAGATGATGACGGCGGTTTCGCTTTTTACATTGAGCGCCGCATACAGGTATTCGATGTTGATGCCGTTTTTTTCAAAAATGCCCAGCACGCTGGCCAGGCTTCCCACTTCGTCGCGCACGGTAACCGCGAGCACCGATGTGGTCTTGGTGGTGAAATTGGCGTTATGCAGGATTTCGATTGCTTTTTCCGGATTGTCCGCAATAATCCGCAGGATTCCGAAGTCCGCCGTATCGGCAACCATAATCGCCCGCAGATTGATGCCGCCGTCTTTCAGAATCCGCGTGACTTCCGCCATCCGCCCTGTGGCGTTTTCCAGAAAAATCGAGATTTGCTGGATTTTCATGTATTCCTCCTTTCGGTCCGTCAGATTTTCCGTTTGTCGATGACACGCTTGGCTTTTCCGGTAGAGCGTTCAATGGTTTTCGGTTCAACCAGTTTGATTTTCATGTTGATGCCGAGTTTGCTTTTCAGGGTTGCGCCGATGAGCGTGCGCAGGTTTTCCAGATTCCGCGTTTCGTCCGAGAAGCTTTCCGCGCTGACTTCCACCTGCAGTTCCGCTTCGTCCAGATGGGTTTCGGGATTGCGGTCCACAATGATAAGGTAATTCGGTTCCACACCCTGGATTTCGATGAGGGCGTTTTCAATCTGGGAGGGGAATACGTTTACGCCGCGGATGATGAGCAGGTCGTCGGTGCGTCCGAACAGGCGGTGGATCCGGCGGGTGGTACGGCCGCATTTGCACGGTTCGGAATAAATGTAAGTGATGTCCCGCGTCCGGTAGCGGATCAGCGGCGTGCCTTCTTTGGTGATAGTGGTAATGACCAGCTCGCCCTTTTCCCCGTCCGGAAGTACTTTGCCGGTTTCCGGATCGATGATTTCGGGATACCACATATCTTCGTTGACATGCAGGCCTTCCTGGTATTCGCATTCAAAGGCAACGCCCGGCCCGGTGATTTCGGTGAGGCCGTAGATGTCATACGCCTTGATTCCCCAGTTTTTTTCGATTTCGCGGCGCATGTTTTCAGACCAGGGTTCTGCGCCGAAACAGCCGGCACAGACGCCGAGGGATTTCGGATCAATCCCCATGTCTTTTGCCTGCTCCGCCATGTACAGCGCATAGGACGGCGTACAGGTGAACAGCGTCGTCCCGAAATCCCGCATCAGCATCAGCTGCTTTTGGGTGTTTCCGGACGATACGGGGATGACGGTGGCTCCCAGCAGCGCCGCGCCGAAATGGACGCCTGCACCGCCGGTGAACAGGCCGTAACCGTAGGCATTCTGTACCACTGCGTTCCGGTCTGCACCGGCGGCATTCAGGGTACGGGCCATACCTTCGGCCCAGTCATCCAGGTCGCGCTGGGTATAAGCATCGACAACCGGGATACCCGTCGTTCCGCTGGACATATGGATTTCCTTGATTTCCTCATGGGGAACAGCCAGCAGACCGTACGGATAGGTATCCCGCAGGTCGTCTTTTGTGGTGAAAGGCAGCTTTCCGATGTCCTGCAGCGACACGATGTCCGCCGCCTTTACGCCTTTTTCGTCAAAACGTTTCCGGTAAAACGGAACCGCCCGGTACACTTTCTCCGCCAGGTTCCGCAGTCTGGCGAGCTGAATGGCCTTTCTGGCCTCCGGATTCATGCATTCTTGCTCTGGATTGAATATCATAATGGATTCAGTATAGCGTCAATTTGCAAAATGCGCTATAGAAAGCGGTAAACTGTACCGGTATTTTTCCGGCTGTGTGTTTTTGTTTTGCGGAAACGGATCCGGGCGGCGCGGATGCACCGCCCGGTGCGTGCAGGGATTATCCTGCTGCCGGCAGGCGGATTACCAGTTTTCTGCCAGCCGTTCAAAATAGGCCTGGGGATGTGCGCAGGCGGGGCAGCTTTGCGGCGCTTCTTTGCCGACAAAGATAAACCCGCAATTCAGGCACCGCCAGCTGGTAGGCGTATCCTGCACCCACATGTCGCCGTTTTCCAGGTGCCGGAGAAAGGCTTCGTAGCGTTTTGCGTGCTGTTTTTCGGCCACTGCGATGTTCTGCATCACGCCGGCGATTTCGTCAAATCCCTCTTCGCGGGCAACTTTGGCAAAGTCGGGATACATATGCTCCCATTCGTGGTTTTCGCCCGCCGCCGCCTGCCGCAGGTTTTCTTTTGTGTCGCCGATAATACCCGCGCCGGCTTCGATGGTTTGGGAAACATTTCCGCCTTCGAGGAACTTAAAGAGCCGTTTGGCGTGCTCTTTTTCCTGATCTGCGGTTTCCAAAAAAGCGAGCTGAATCTGTACGTAGCCTTCCGCCTTCGCTTTGCTTGCCCAGAACGTGTACTTGTTTCTGGCCTGGGATTCTCCGATGAACGCGGCTACAATGTTTTTTTCCGTTTGGGTTCCTTTCAGTGACTTCATATTCTCTCCTTGTTTACGGTTTTCCGCGCACAAATGCACGCGGGCGCCAATTCAGGCGCGGGTGCATGATTCCGGCTGCTGTGCGCTTTGCTCTGCACGCAGGCAGTCCGGACAAATGCCATAAAAATCCAGCCGGTGCGAAAGAATCCGGAAACCGCTTTCCCTGCCGGCCTGTGCATCCGCACTGCTTTCCGGCGGTAAAGCGGCGGAAACATCCGCAATTTTTCCGCACCGTGTGCATACGGCGTGGCTGTGTTCCGACATATCGCCGTCAAAGCGGTCAAACCCGCTGCCGTTCCGCAGAATCCGCGCTTCCCCCTGTTCGGTAAGCACGGCAAGGTTCCGGTACACCGTTCCGAGACTGATGGAAGGGAACTTTTCCTGCATTTTTTCAAACAGCTGCGCTGCCGTCGGATGGCTGCGCGTGGAACGGAGCAGTTCCGCCAGCGCAGCCCTCTGCCGGGTCATCCGTTTTTTCTTTGGTGTTTCCGGATTTCCAGTCATGGCGGCCGCTTTATGCTGTTTTTTGTTTCCGGTGCACAAAATCGGCCCAGAGTCTGTCGGCTTTTGCAATGTGCGTAAGCACCCAGGAGACGACGTATTCATAGAAACGCCCGCCGTCCTCAATAGAGTTAACCGAAAGTTTCTTGACCTGGCTATTCAGCTCCGTAATGAAGTTGTCGTGCGCCAGCTTGTGGGTCGCGAGCGCCGGATAGTCATATTTTTTCAGGAACGCTTCCTCGCTGGAAAAGTGGTACACGGTGTAGTCGCCCAGTCCTTTCAGGATTTTCGACATATTGAGCTTATACCGCTCCGGATCGCCGGTCACCGCGTCGTACAATTCGTTCGCCAGTGCAACAAGTTTTTTATGCTGGATGTCGATTTCCGGAATATTCAGAAGATAGTCGTCGGTCCATTCGATTTTTTTCCATGCAGTACTCATATTTGTCTCCTTCTTATTAAGAATTGTTATCATTAAAGTGAAAAACTGCGGTTTTGTCAAGACTGCCGCAGATTCAGCTTTTTTTTGCCTTGTTTTTGTCCAAAAGCGCCGCAAACGGGCTGTACGTGTCCCCGCCGGTTCCGCTGCCGAGATAATTTTCCGCTGCCGCGGCTTCTTCCCGGTTTTCCGCCGGTTTGAGGGAAATCCGCCGTCCGGGTCCGTCAACCGCCAGGACTTCCGCATCAAAACGTCCGCCCGGGCGGAACGCTTTCCGCAGGTTTGTGCCCGCAGAAACCAGACCGGCTTTTTCCAGCTCCGAAACGTGTACCAGGCCGTCCACGCCTTCTTCCAGCGTCACAAACACGCCGAAATCCGCGGTGCGGGAAATGCATCCGGAAACCCGGCTGCCGGGGCGGTAGCGTTCTGCTGCGCCCTGCCAGGGATCCCGCTCCAGGGCTTTCCGGCTCAGGGCAATGCGTCCGTGCGCCGGATCTATCCGCAGGATGACCGCTTCGGTTTCCGTACCTTCCGGAAGAATTCCGCGGATTTCTTCCGGCCCGGAAATTCTTTTGCGGGCGATTTCGGAGACCGGAATCAGGGCTTCCAGGCCGCCGATGTCCACAAAGACGCCGAACGGATGAATGGAAGAAACGGTTCCTTTAACTGTCATGCCCTCATGCAGACGGCTTTGCAGCTCTTCCCGCCGCTTTTTTTCTTCTTCCTCCAGCAGGATGCGGTGCGAAACCACCAGATGCCTGCCTCCGTCCCGGAATTCCGTGATGAGGAACGGTACCGTCTGTCCTGCGGCAAAACTTTTGCCGCGGATCCCGCTTTGCGAATACGGACAAAACGCCCGGGTTTTTCCGATGCGGATTTCAAATCCGCCCTTGATTTCTTTTTCTACTGTCCCGTTTACCGGAATACGGTTTTGCCATGCGTTTTCCAGTTCTTGTGCGCCGGCATTGTCTGCGGCGAGCCGTGTGGTAAACCGCGGTCCGTCCGGGGTGTCGCCCAAAAAATACACGGTGACGCGGTCCCCTTCGGAAAGATGCAAAACGCCGTCTTCGCCGGTAAATTCCGCAGCGTCCAGAATCCCTTCGGTTTTGGCATTCAAATCCAGAAAAATGGTGCCCCCGGAGATTCCCGCTACGGTAGTTTCGATTTTCTGTCCCCTGGGAATCCGCCGGATATCGATAAATTCTTCCATAATGCCACAAATATACCGAAAAAGAGGCGGCCGGGCAACTACGGCGGAGGTTCCCGCCCGGAGAATCCCGCGCACGGCGTATGCAGAACGTATGCAGAAAAAAAGAGCCCGCACACGGCGGGCTCTTCCGGTTTGTTCCGGTATCCGGCTATTTGATGAGGATGAATTCCACGCGGCGGTTTTTCCACCAGTTGTCCCGGTCTTCCCGTGCGGCAACCGGGCGTGTGCCGCCCATGCCCACCGTGGAAAGCCGCGGACTGCTTACGCCGTATTCTTCCAGGATACGCCGGATGGCGTCGGATCTGGCCTGCGACAGCGGAATCAATTCCTCCCGGTCCTCCCGTTCGGTTCCGGTGACATTGTTCGCGTGCCCTTCAATCACGACGTTGTACGTCTTAAAGCGGTTGAGGATTTCCGCTACGCGCCGGAGGATCTGCTCGTTCTTTGCGATGACGTCGGGCGCCAGTCCGTCAAATGTCGCCACGTTTTTGGCAAAAATGATGGACGGCACGGCAATTTTCAGGTTGTTTCCGTCCCGGATAACCAGTACGTCCACCGGAATGTATCCGCGGACAACGGAAGTCATGCCCACATCGTCCTGTACGGTAAACGTGAACGGATAATCCGTAGCTGCCTGTACCAGTTCGCTTTCGTTGGAGCGTCCGTCCCAGATGATTTGTTCGGTAATGGTTCCGCTGCCTCCGGTTTGCCAGAAAACCCGTCCGGCGGTTCCTTCCGGTTCCCGGATTTCAAACGACCACCGGGCGAACGGCGACAGCGACCGGGCGGAAAGCCGGATGTACAGTTCGTCGTCGATTCCGTCGTTGTCCGGACTGAAGAAGCGGGGGGAAAGATCCACCGAAAGCTCCGGCGGTGTGGCATTGACCAGGAATGCCGGCGTGATGGCGGCCGCGCTTTCACCTTTTTCATAGGAGACCGAAATCATGGCACGGAAATTGCCCTGCAAAACCGTACCGGCGTTGTCTTTTCCGTCCCATTCCAGCTGTTCCGGCAAAGCGCCGTGCTGCGCGGATGACCAGCTGCGTGCCGCACTTTCGCCGTCCCCGTCTTCGGCTACAATGCTGATTTCCCAGGATGCGATATTTTCGCGGATGTTTGCACCGATGGTGAATGTCTGGGTATCGAGCACCGTGTCGCCGTTGGGAGAGAAGGCGGGCTGTTCCGCAGTGAGATAGATTTTCGGTATGCGGCTGTCCACCGTGATGCCTGCGATGGTTTTTTCGGTGCGGTTTCCGGCGTCGTCTTCCGCCGCCACGGTGTACGAATACACGCCGTCGGGCACACGGTTGCCGGAGTCGTCTGCGGCGTCCCAGGCAAAATCAGGCGCTTCCCCCTGCCAGGAGAAATGCCGCACCGCTTCGCCGTCCGCATTGCGGATTTCCGCCGTCCACAGGCGTTCTGCAGAAGAATGCTGCCGGACGGGCAGATCCCGGCGGATGCTTTGTTCATTGGGGGAGAACAGCAGCCAGTCTGCCGCCAGTTCCAGTTCCGGGTAAACCGAATCGAGCGTGACAGCCGGTGCCGCAGAACGGGAAGTCTGCTGGTTGATCAGCGTAACCGACAGGGAAGCCGTATACGTTCCGTCGGGACAGACGGAGCCTTCTTCTCCGTCCGCGGTTCCGTCCCAGACAAAGGATTCCGGAACCGTTCCTTCCCCGGCAAACGTGCGTACAATCCGGCCTGTTCCGTTCCGGATTTCCAGCTGCCAGCTTTCCACCGGCGTTTCGGCTTTCATGACCGGCACAAAACGCACGCCGTCCTGTACGCCGTCGCCGTTGGGCGAAAAGGCTGTCGCGCTGCTTTGGAGAATGAGATCCGCTTTTTCCGTGTTCAGGCTGACTTGTACCGGCGCCGAAGAACCGGTGTTTCCTGCTTCGTCAGTACAGCGCAGAATATATGCGTACTGTCCGTCCGGTGCGACCGTCCCGCTGTCCGTCCGTCCGTTCCACACAAAGGCTTCCGGAACACGGGAACCAAAGCGGATGGTGCGCACGGCGTCTCCGCCTTCCGCCGGGAAAATACCGGCTGTCCAGGCGTTTTCCGCCGAAACGCTTTGCGTAAAGGTTACGGTATCCAGCCGTCCGTCTCCCACCGGCGAGAAAATATCCGAAGAGGCTCTGACCGTTGCCTCCGGCGCGGTGACGTCCAATTCAAAATCCGGCGAAAATGCCTGCGGCCGGTGTCCGTTCACATATTCGGCGTCGAGTCTGGCGCGGTAAATTCCCTCCGGAAGAAGGACGCCGTCTGCGCTCCTGCCGTCAAATTCCACGGCTTCCGGCGTTTCCGTGCCGCCTGCGGTTTCATGGGAGAAAACCCGCACGGGATTTCCTTCCGGACCGAGCACCGAAAGCGTCCACCGCTGCAAGCCGTTTTGAACCGGAACCGAGGGGATGAGACGCATGGTATCCTGCACGCCGTCGCCGTTGGGTGAAAACGCCCTTGCCCGGATTGCCACATGGATGGAAGGCCGCTCCGTATTCACAAGAATATTGTTGATTTCCGCTGACGCCCGGTTTCCTGCCCGGTCTTCCGCTTCGATACGGTATGCGTATACGCCGTCGGGCACAATATCCCCTGCGTTGTCTTTTCCGTCCCACGCAAAATCCCCGGGCGCGGTATTCCGGATGTTTTCTTCCCGGACCGGTAACCCGGCTGCATCGGTGATGGTGATTTTCCACAAGTCTTCTGCCGAACCGCTCTGTGTCACCCGGAATTCGTCCTTATTTCCGTCTCCGTCCGGGCTGAAAATCATGCCGTCCGGCGTTTGCGGCGGCGCAGCGGTAATTTCGGGCGGCGTATTGTCAATATAGAAAGGGATTTTCTCCGTAACGGTGGTATTGCCGTTGTCATCTTCCGCTATTATATAGAAAAAATATTTCCCGTCCGGCGCAGTGGAACCGCTGTCCGTCAGGCCGTCCCAGCGGAATGTTTCCGGTACGGCGACGCCCCGTTTGACGCGGGTAATCATGCGCCAGATGCTTTGGGCGACGCCTTTGATTCCGGAAGACGTTTCCATCTCCGGGCGCGATTCTTTGTTGGCGATGGTGCGGACCGTTTCGCCGTGTTCATTTTCCACGGTAAATGCCCATGCCTGGACATAGCGCTGGTCCTTGATGCGCAGGGAAAATTCCAGCGTATCCTGCACACCGTCGTTATTCGGGGAAATATAAATTCCGCGGGAGCCGGATTCCTGGGAAAACGCGGGGAAAGCCGCGGACAGAAGGCCGGCGAAAAACACGGCCGCACGTTTTGCTTGCATTGCTTCCTCCTTCAGACTTCAGAACGCAACCCGTTCGGTTTCCGGATTCCCGCCGGGCAGCAGGATTTCGATTTCCGGCCCGCTTTCGTCTTCCTGCCCCAGACGGAGCGTGGCGCCCGCAGAAAAAGCATGAATGCCGCCGTCAAAATATTTGTATCCGGCGGAAGGCGTCAGTTCGCTTTCCATCCAGTCCTGCCGGTCCGTGAGTTTCCCGGCCGCCGCACTGCCGATTTTCAGGCGTACACCGAGGGACACCGAAGGCATCAGGGACGCGCAGTCTTCTGCAAGTTCGGCAAAATTGCACGTCCATCCGGCTTTTGCAAAAACCAGTTCCCGGATTTCCGCTTCCGCCCCCACGCGTAAAACCGTATTTTGGAAGGACGGAAAGGACGCGCCGGCAGAAAATCCGGCTTTCAGCATACCGTTGTCCACGGCGAGAAAAGAAAGTCCTGTGTGCAGCGTAAAGGCGCCGGGGAAACCGTCTGCGTCTTCTGTGCCGCCGCGGATCCCGGCAACGCCGTCCGGGCGGAACGCCGTACCCAGGCCGGTTACCGAAACGCCCAGCCGGAAATCCCGGAGGAAAGCCAGGTCGCCGAAATGGTACAATGCGCCCAGCGAGGCGGAAACCCCGGCGCGGCCGGAACCCATACGCGCGGAAACGCCAATCCCGGTATAAAAGCGTTCGGTCAGGTCTTTGGATACGGTAAAATTCACCCCCAGCGAAGTGCCGAGCGGCAGCAGCGCGTCAAACGGCGACTGCAGGAAATTCAGGCTGCCGCCGAACACCGCAAACGATGTGGGCACGACGGCGCCGAGATTGACGGCATTTCCGTATCCGCGTTCATCCTGCGCGCCGTACAGGCCGGCGTAGGAAACGTCGAGCAGAACCCGCTGTTCCCCGGCGGACAAGGCCGGATTAATCCACAAATCGCCCGGCAGCGCCGCTTCCAGCGGGGAGCCGGCTGCCCCGCCTGTTCCGCCCAGCAGAAGCGGGGAGGCAAATTCTGCCGCGCTTTCTGCGCCCGCCGGAGGATTGTAAGCGTAAATGTTTCCCGCAATCCATATACTGAATCCGAAAAGCGCCGTCCGGAATGCATTCGTTTTCTTTGTCATTCGGTTTTCTCCCTATTCCAAATTTTACAGGGGAAGGAATCCGGTACCGGGACTCCCAGTTTATAACTTAAAAAAATCCCTTGACTTATTCAATCCCTTCCCCTTAACATCGTTAGAATATGAAACGAAAAACTTTTCGCGGCGGCGTCCATCCGCCCGAACGGAAAGAACGTACCGACGGACTTCCGGTTGAAGCGGCGTTCCCGCCTTCGCGGACCGTGTGCATTCCGGTGACGCAGGGCGGCGCGCCCAATGCGCCGGTTGTCCGGGAAGGCGATCCGGTGCGCCGCGGGCAGGTGATTGCTTCTTCTGACTCGCCGGTGTCCGTACCGGTACATGCGTCTGTTTCCGGTACAGTAAAAAAGATTGAAAAGCGTTTGGTTACAGGAAATACGGAAGCGCTTTGCGTTGTCATCGAAGCCGCTGCGGAAGAAGACGGTGCGGAAGGGAAAACGGCGGATATGTTCCTCCCGCCGCTGGATCCGTTTGCCTGCACGCCGGACGAAGCGCTGGCCCGGATCCGGGATGCCGGAATTGTCGGAATGGGCGGCGCGGCGTTCCCGGCCCACGTCAAATTCCGTCCGCCTGCGGATATGCCGGTGCAGACGGTGATTGCAAACGGCGCTGAATGCGAGCCGTACCTCACGGCGGATGCCTGCGTGCTGGAAACCGGCGCGGCCGCCGTTTTGGACGGACTGGCTATTGTGATGCGGATTACCGGCGCAAAATCCGGGATTCTCGCTTTGGAAGACAATAAACGCCGTCTGCTTCCGGGGCTGGAAGCGGCGCTTGCCGCATATTCCGCACGTCCGGAAGCCCTTCCGGTTTCCCTTGCCGTCTGCCGGACAAAATATCCGCAGGGTGCGGAAAAAATGCTGATTTCGGCTTTGACCGGACGGGAAGTTCCTTCCGGCTCCATTCCGGCTGCAGCCGGCTGTATCGTTGCCAATGTCAGTACCCTGAAAGCCGTTTCCGAAGCCTTCCGCGCCGGGAAGCCCCTGATTGAGCGGGTTGTTACGCTGTCCGGCGGCGCATGCCGGGAACCCCGGAACCTGCTGGTACCGGTCGGTACGCTGGTTTCCGATTTAATTGAAGGATATTCCGCGCTGGATTCCGGTGTGGCGGAAATCGTAGCCGGCGGCCCGATGATGGGCGTTGCGGTGAAAAGTCCGGCTTTCCCGGTGGCGAAAAATACTTCCGGCGTGCTGTTCCTGACAAAGAAAGAAGCGGCGCTGTCGGAAGAAGGCCCGTGCATCGGTTGCGGCAGGTGTATGCAGGTATGTGCGTGCCGTTTGAATCCCGTGCTGATTGTCCGCGCGCTGAAAACCGGAAATCTGGAAGCGGCAAAGCGCTTTGGACTGATGGATTGTGTGGAATGCGGGACCTGCGCTTATGTCTGTCCCGCTTCCGTCAAGCTTGTGCAGCGCTTCAAAACCGGGAAATTCCAGGTCCGGGAAGAAGCCGCCCGCGCAAAAGAACGTGCGCAACATACCGGTTGAACCGCCTTTGTGCGGAACGGCAAAAACCGGATACATATCACTGTTTGGAATGGGAGTTGTTGATGGCTGAATCTGATAAAAATGAAATCTATCTTTCTCCCGCGCCGCATTTTTCTTCCGGAAGGACAACACGGATGCTTATGCTTTCCGTTGTGCTGTCCCTGCTGCCGGTGGCCGCTTACGGAATTTTCCTGTTCGGTTTCCCGGCGCTGCGGACAATTTTGGTTTCCGTGGTCTGCTGCGTGGGATTTGAAACGCTGTTCCGGCTGCTGACGCGCCAAAAGCCGCGCGCCGGGGATTTTTCCGCCGTGATTACCGGTCTTTTGCTGGCGATGACGTTGCCGCCGTCCATTCCGGTTTGGATGACGGTACTTGGCGCGCTGTTTGCCGTTGTCGTGGCCAAGGAGCTGTTCGGCGGACTTGGCGCCAATGTGTTTAACCCTGCGTTGTCCGGCCGGGCCTTTTTGTTCGTGAGTTTTCCGGTTGCCATGTCGTCCTGGACGGCGCCGTTTTCCGGGGCGTCCGGTGTTTCCGGAGCCGATGCGCTGTCTTCGGCCAGTGTGGACGCGGTTTCCAACGCCACGCCGCTTTCATTCCTGAAACCGGGGGAAGGCCTTTCCTCCCTTTCCCCTGCGGAAGTGGCAGCCCGCGCAGGTTTTGATTCTGCCGGCGAAATGTATTGGACGTGGTTTACCGGACAGCGCGGCGGATGTATCGGCGAATCTGCCATTCCGGTTATTTTGGTGATGGGGATCGTGCTGCTTCTCTTCCGGGTAATTGACTGGCGCGCGCCGGCTGCCATGCTGGTTTCGGCAGTGGCTGTCACCTGGATTGCCGGCGTGGATCCTGTGCTGACGCTTCTTTCCGGCGGCCTGCTGTTCGGCGCGGTGTTTATGGTTACGGATTACGCCACTGCGCCCCAGACGTCCCGCGGACGGCTGCTGTTCGGCGCGGGCTGCGGCGTAATTACGGCGCTTATCCGTGTGTTCGGCGGTTATCCGGAAGGCGTGATGTTCAGCATCCTGATTATGAATGCGGTTGCGCCGTTCCTGAACCGGCTTACCGGACGGAAGTACGGCTGGACGCCTCCCGCGGGGAAGGGAAAATCCGCCAAAGGAGGTGCGGCGTGAATGGAACGCTGAAACTGGCGCTGGTTTTGAGCGCCTACACCTGCGCGGCCTGTCTTGGCCTGGCCTTTGTCCAGAATTTGACGGCGCCGGCCATTGCCCGCGTGGCGGAAGAAGAAGCGTTTGCGGCTTTCCGCGGATTTTTCCCGCAGGCGGATTCGTTTACGGATGTTGCGGCGGAAGTGCCTGCGCCCGGCGGATCCGTGACGTTTGACCGGGTATTCCGCGCGGAACGGAACGGCGAAACGGAAGGCCTGCTCATCCAGGCCACCGGCCCGACGTACAAAACCTCTACGCTGCTTTCCGCTTTTTCCCCGGACGGACGGATGATCCGCTTTCAGCTGAGTGCGACCACCGATACCGCAGGGCTCGGCACAAAAATCGGGGAACCCCCGTTTGCCGGCCAGTTTGCAGGCAAGACGGCGGCCGACGCTTTTCTGGTCGGAGAAGACATCCAGGCGATTTCCGGCGCGACCATCAGTTCGCGCGGTGCGGCGGAAATTCTCCGTGTTTCGGCGGAAGCTGCCGCTTCGTATTTTGACGGAGGCTCGCGGTGAAACAATACAAAGCGATGTTTTTGAACGGCCTGGTGCGGGAAAATCCCCTGCTGGTGCTGATGATCGGGCTGTGTTCTTCTTTGGCCGTAACCACGAGCGTGGCGAACGGAATCGGAATGGGACTGGCAATGACTTTCGTACTGTTGATGAGCGAGTTAATCATCAGTCTGTTCCGTAAGCTGATTCCGGATTCTATCCGAATTCCGGTGTTCATTATTGTCATTGCGTCATTCACCACGATTGTGGATCTTTGTATGCGGGCTTACACGCCGGCGCTTTCACGTTCGATGGGCGTGTTCATTCCGCTGATTGTTGTCAACTGCATCATTATGGGACGGGTGGAATCTTTTGCTTCCAAACGTCCGGCGGACGAGGTGGTCTTTGACGCGCTGGGTATGGGTCTGGGGTATACATGGGTGCTGACCGGTATTTCTGCCGTGCGCGAACTGTTGGGCTCCGGCTGCCTGCTGGGGTTCCGGATTTTGCCGGAAAGTTTCAGTATCGGTTTTTTTGCCCAGTCGCCGGGCGGATTCTTTGTCTTTGCGTTTTTTATCGTTGTGAATAGCTCGCTGAAGCAGCTTGCCGGGAAATCCGGCGGAAAGAAAGCGGATGCGCGCGGGGAGGCAGAATGAACGGATTGCTGAAAATTTTCCTTTCCGCGATGCTGATTGAAAACGCGGTACTCATGCGGTTTTTGGCTTTGTGCCCGTTTATCGGAATGTCCACAGATGTCAAAAAATCCACAGGTATGGGCGTGGCGGTTTTGTTTGTCACGGTGCTGGCCACGGCGGTAACCTATCCGCTGTACCGGTTCGTGCTCGTTCCCCTGCATCTGGAATTCCTGCAAATTCTGACCTTCATCCTGGTAATTGCCAGTCTGGTGCAGCTTGTGGAGTTTTATCTGAAAAAATCGGCGCCTGCCCTGTATGGGGCGATGGGCGTTTATCTGGCGCTGATTACTACGAACTGCGCCATCCTTGCGGTAACTTTCGACGTCATCACCAAAGGGTATACGTTTGTGGAATCCCTGGTATACGCAGTGGGTACGGCGGCAGGCTTTTTGCTCGCCCTGCTGCTGCTGGCCGGAATCCGGGAAAAGATTGCGGTTGCACCGGTTCCCAAATTCCTGCGCGGCGCGCCTATCCTGTTTATTTCCGCGGCGCTGCTTTCCATGTCGTTCGGCGGATTTTCCGGACTGATTAAATAGAGGAAACGGACATGGCGATGATTCTTTGGACTTTGGTGATTTCTTTGGCGTTGGCTTTTGTGCTCGGGTTTCTTCTCGGCGTATTCCGGAAAGTGTTCCATGTAGAGACCGATGAAACCGTGGCGGAAATCCGCGGGGTGCTTCCCGGCGCCAATTGCGGCGGCTGCGGCT
>JADIMS010000100.1 GCA_017694555.1 Candidatus Avitreponema avistercoris | reverse complement strand
CTTTACCTGCATCCGTCAGGCGGCAGGATTTTTGAATGCGATGTTTTTTCTTCCGGAAAAAATTTCTGCGGCGCACCCGGCCGGATGCAGGATCCGGACGCGCCTGAACGTTTTCTGTTTACGGATTATTTCCTTTCCCGCGAAGATTTACCGGCGCTCCGGAATTTCTGCACCGGCGTTTTCCCCCAGGTATTTTCTTCTTCCCTGTATCAGGAGGAAAGCCTGGAAATTGCACGCAAGGAAGTTGTACTGAAAGTCTCCGGCGTGTACGGCGCTTTTGATCAGCCGGTTTCGTTGAAAAAGCGCTTTCTGTTCAAAAAAAACGGCGTGCAGGTTCAGTTTATTTTGAAAAACGACAGTCCGCTCAATCTTTCCGGCGTATTGGCTACCGGACTCGGTTTTGCGCTGTCCCTGCCAAAAAAAACGCCGCCGTCTGTTTCCGTTTTTGCCGGTGAAGCGCGGCACGAAGTTCCCGACGGTTTGTCTTTATTCACCGGCGCGGAGTGGCTTTTGATTTGCGATGCCGACAGCGGCGTCCGTTTCAACATCGAAGCGAACGAAAGCCCTGACCTTGCGCTGCGGACGGAAGAAACCGGCCCGGCCGGCGCACAGGGATTCCGGGCAAAATCCGTCGGTGCGGTTTTATACTGGCCGGTTGATCTCAGCCCCGGCTATGAAACCGAAAAAACGGTGTTTTTGACCATCAAAGATTGAACCCGTCGTGAATCCGCAAAACGGCGGACGTCCTGCGGAAAGGCGTGCGCCCGCTTCCGTTCTCATATTGAAAAAGCGGGCATTTCGCGCTATGATTCCCGTATGGAAACCAATGAGAAAAATACCGGGAACCGCAAACGCAAGCTGATTACGTCCGCGCTTCCTTATGTCAACAATGTGCCCCATTTGGGGAATTTGATTCAGGTTCTTTCTGCGGATGTATTTGCCCGCTTTTGCCGTCTGCGCGGGTTCGATACGCTTTACATTTGCGGCACCGATGAATACGGAACGGCTACTGAAACCCGGGCGCAGGAAGAAGGGAAAACGCCGCGGGAACTGTGCGATTTTTATTACAAAATCCACCGGGACATTTACAACTGGTTCGGTATTTCCTTCGATTTGTTCGGCCGGACTTCCACGCCGCAGCAGACGGAAGTAACGCAGCGGATGTTCCTGGATTTGCAGGAAAGCGGTTTTATCCGGGAACATACGATGCAGCAACTGTATTGTCCTTCCTGCGGGCGTTTTTTGGCGGACCGCTATGTGCGCGGCACCTGTCCGTCGTGCGGATATGAAGATGCGCGGGGCGACCAGTGCGAATCCTGCGGCAAACTGCTTGATCCGGTGGATTTGACGGCGCCGCGCTGTTCTTCCTGCGGCAGCCGCCCGGAATTGCGGGAAACCCGGCACTTGTATATTGATTTGCCGGCTATCCTGCCGCAATATGAAAAATGGATGCAAAAAGCCAGCGCCGAGGGCCGCTGGTCCCGGAATGCCCTGCAAATGACCCAAGCCTGGATCCGGGATGGTTTGCAGGAACGCGCCATTACCCGGGACCTGAAGTGGGGGATTCCCGTTCCGGCAGAAGGCTATGAAAACAAGGTGTTTTACGTGTGGTTCGACGCACCGATCGGCTATATTTCCATCACCAAATGTCTTTCGGATGCCGGACATTTCCCTGCGGACCGCGACTGGAAAAGCTGGTGGCAGAATCCGGATGAAGTTGAGCTGTTTCAGTTTATCGGAAAAGATAATATCCCCTTCCATACGGTGATTTTTCCTTCCACGCTGATCGGTTCAAACCGGAACTGGACAAAGCTGTATCATATGTCCAGTACGGAATATTTGAATTACGAAAGCGGGAAATTTTCAAAATCCAAAGGCGTCGGGGTTTTCGGTACGGACGCCAAGGAAAGCGGCATTCCTGCCGATTTGTGGCGCTTCTATATGTTTTATAACCGTCCGGAAAAAGCCGATACGCAGTTTACCTGGAGCGATTTCCAGGAACGCGTCAACAGCGATCTGATCGGCAATCTCGGCAATCTGGTGAACCGCACGCTGACGTTCGTTGCCCGCTATTACGGCGGAAAAATCCCGGACGAAGACGGCGCGCAGTCGGCGGACGACGGGATCCGCGCGATGGTGCTCGGTCTGCGGGAAGAGGCGGCAAAAGCCTGTGCAGAAATCACCGCCGGACTGGAGTGGGCTGAACTCAGGGATTCTTTCCGCCGTATTTTTGCGCTTTCCTCTGCCGGCAATAAGGCATTCCAGGACTGTGCGCCTTGGAAGGCGCGGACGGAAAATCCTGAGAAAGCCGCTGCGCTTTTGCGGGAGCTCTGCTATCTGATCCGCGACATTGCAATTATGCTGCATCCGTATATGCCGGATTTTGCCTCTAAAATCGCCTCGTTCTTCGGACAGGAGATTTTCTCCGGCCGGGTGTTTCCTGCTTCCGGTGAGGAGCATACGCCGGAGGCTTCCGTTTCCGTCCCGGCGGGTATGCTGGGCTGGAAGGATGTGGGCGTGCGGGAAGGGCTTTCTGCCGTCGTGAAAACCGAAATCATTTATACGCCGTTGGACAACCGCCGGATTGATGCATACCGCGAACGGTATTCCGGATCGCAGAAGGAACGGAATGCAGTCCGGACCGATCCACCTGCGCCGGAGAAAGCGGCAAAGCCGGAAAAACCGGTGCTGCCGCCGGAAAAGATTTTCCACGAAAAGATTGCGCTGAAAACGGCTAAAATCGTAAAAATCGAAAAACATCCCGATGCCGAAAAATTATATATTGAAACGCTGGACGATGGTTCCGGGGAAGAGCGGGTAATCGTTTCCGGTCTGGTGCCGTATTTTGCGCCGGAGGAACTTCTCGGCAAATCCATCATCATTGCAGACAATTTGAAGCCGCGGAAAATGCGCGGCGTGGAATCCCGCGGTATGCTGCTTGCCGGCGACTACACCGATGCGGAGGGCAAAGAACGGGTTGAAGTTTTGGATTCCTCCTGGGCAAAACCGGGAACGCCTGTTGTGCTG
>JADIMS010000099.1 GCA_017694555.1 Candidatus Avitreponema avistercoris | reverse complement strand
CCCTGCCCCTGCGGTTCCGGAAAAAAATACAAGCATTGCTGCGGACGCTGAACGCAAATCCGCAGCAACAGGAAAATCCCGGGACTCCGGGAGTTGTCCGGGAGCCGCTTTTTCCGGCTTCCCGGACGGCGGATTTCAACGGACGCAGAACACGAATGCGTCCCGGAACCCTTCTTTGCGGAAAAATTCCAGTACGGCGCCCGTTTCATCGGAATCCAGTTTCCCGACGAGGACTTTTTTCGCCGGTACACCGCCGCTTCCGGCATCCACAAACGCCAGCGGATACCGGCCGCTGTAAGAAGCAACCAGGCGCTGCACGTTAGCGGAATCCGTATAGCTTCCGATCTGCACATAATAGCCTTCTGCAAGCTCCACGGAATCTGCAGGGACAGACGGCGCAGGAACGGAAACCACGGGCTCTTCTTCCGGCACATACAGGTATTCCGTGATAAACACCGATTCATTGTCCGGTTTTTCCGTTGCGGGGGCAGCATCTTCTGCTGCGGACTCACCGCCTTTTTCTTCCGCCACAACAGGCGCAGTCTTTTGTTCCGCTGTTTCCCCGGTTTCAGGACCGGAAAGCGGTTCGACGGAAGGAACGGCACGGTCTTCCGCTTCCCCGGCTGTCTCCGGAGACACGACCGGCCCGACTTCCGGAACCGGCGCATCGGGCTGTGCAGGCTCCGGAGGAATCTGCGCAACCGGCCCGACCTCCGGAACCGCTTCTTCCGGCGGGATTTCCGGCGCAACCGGCGGATTCATTTCTGCCGGTACAAGCACGACTTCCGCAGTTTCTTCCGCCGCAGCTTCCGGGATGAACGGATCAGGGGAATCAGCCGCAGATTCTTCCGCGGGGACAGTTTCTTCTGCGGAAACAACTTCTTCCGGGAAAACAACTTCTTCTGAAGAAGCAACTTCTCCGGCGGGAGCGGGATCCAGAACAATTTCTTCGCCGGCTTCCGTTACAGGATTTTCTGCGGCAACTACAGGATTTTCTTCTTCCGCGGACGGGAGATCCGGCGTGGTTTCTGCTGCTTCCGCAGTTTCAGGGGTTTCTGCCGCCGGCGCAGCGTCCGTTCCGCTTCCGCTTTCCATGGCCACCATCGCAGCCGGATTCAAATCCGGATCCAGGGTTTCCATACGGTCAAAAGAATCCGGCGCGGAAACCTCCGTCCGTTCCGAAGTTTCCAGCGGAACCGAAATCCGGACGCGGCTGACCGAACCGGATTGTATATTCAGCGTACCGGCTACTTCCGGCGAAACAGAAGCCACCAAACCGGGAACGCCGGATTTTCCGACCACAACTGCCCGCGCGGACAGACCGGTTTCCAGATTCCGGATATCGACCATCGTATTTTTGGGGAACATATCGCTGAGAACATACATTCCGCTTCCGGGAAAACTGCCGGCAGATCCCACGCCGGCGTTGCCTTCCCAGACTGCCCACAGGGAACTTTGGGCAAACACAAAAATTGCTGCGGTCAGCAAAAAAGCCGCACTCTTCTTCATTCTTCCCCTCCTCTTTCATGCTGGGTTTTTAACCCTTCCCCGCTGATCAGGCCTGCCGCCACACGCGCACATTCATAGGGATTGGAGCGCTGAATGTCGCTTTCGCTGAGGGCGAAAGCGCCGCTTCCAAGAATCCGTCCGTCCGGAACATCCACCACCCGCCAGGAAACTTTCTGTAAAAGCGCATACGGCGTCCCGGAACCGTCAAGCTTTTTCTCTTCCGCGGAATATTCCAAATAGACCGCCAGCAAAAAGTCCGACATTCCTCCGGCGGCTTCCTCCAGTCCGAAAGCAGGTTTGCGGAATTCCGCCCCGCCGTTTTCGGCTATCTCCGTGTTGGAAATAATCTCTCCGGCAGAAAAATAATCGTTCATGATCTGATCTTCAATCACCCGCGTCATTTCCAGAGCGACCGGCGGGGCTTCCCGGTTCTGCGCCATGGAAACCGTGACCGTTGCCGCAAAGGAAAACCAGGGAACCAGCGCAAAGAACAGAACGTAAAAAATGCGCATAAAATCCTCCGAATTCTCTACTCCAGTATCGGAGGATTGCGGCAGGGACTTGAACAGGGATTTTCTCCGGAAAGTGTTTTCTTTTTCCTTCCGCTGTGATATGGTGTGCAGAGTATGAATGTTTATGTCATTCAGGTGGAAACCGGGTCCGAATCGAAATTCCTGCGGAATTTCCGGCAGACAGACGGAACAAACGTCCCGCAGCCGCCGGCGCTTTTTTTTCCGAAACGGAAAATGATTGTGCGCAAGCAAAAGCAATACACGGAAAAAATTTACCCGGTTTTTCCCGGATACGTGTTCCTGCAAAGTCCGGAGATCACGCCTGAATTGATCCGCGTCATGCGGACAGTGCCCGGTTTCGGCCGCTTTTTACCCGAAAACAAAAAGCCGGAAAACCTTGCCGGGCGGGATATGGAATTGATCCGGCATTTTATGTCGTTCGGGGAAACGGCGGACCTTTCAAAAGTCTTTTTTGATGAACAGGACCGGATCCGGGTCGTTGCCGGGCCGCTGAAAGGTCTGGAAGGCGCAATCGTAAAGGTTGACCGCCGGAAAAAGCGGGCCAAAATCCGCCTGGATTTTTCCGGCGACTCATTTACGGTCGACCTCGGGTTTGAAGTGATCACAAAATAACGGCGGAGAAGCCGGGAACAGAACAAACGGAAGAAAAGTGGAAGAAAACAGCGCAGGCGGAAAAATCTACATCATCGGTGCAGGCATGGCGGGCACCATGCTGGCAGCGGAAATCACCGGGAAGGGCATTTTCGGCTCCATTGCTGCTTTCCTGGACGACGATCCGGAAAAAATCGGGCGGGAAATCAGGGGAATCCCGGTGCTCGGCCCGGTGGACAGCGTTTTGCGCATTTTGCGTATCGGTCCGCGGGATGAGGCGCTGATTGCCATTCCCGGCGCGTCTCCGGAAAGACTGCGCGCCATTTACGGCAGTCTCCGCAATTCCGGATTCGGGAAAATCAAGCTGCTGCCGAACCTTTCGCAGATTATTGAAGGGAACGCGCATCTGGTACAAACCCGTGAAATTGATCCGCAGGACATTTTGGGACGGACGCCGGTGGCCATCAATTTAAAGGAAAGCCTGGCTTACCTCCGCGGAAAAAGGGTCCTGATTACCGGCGCAGGCGGTTCCATCGGCGGGGAAATCGCCCGGCAACTGCTTTCCGGCGGCGCGGAGCGGCTGTACCTTTTCGGACACGGGGAAAATTCGATTTACCAAATCGACCGGGAACTGCGCCTTTTGCAGGAAGGCGGCGTGGGCGAAAAGGCGACCATCGTACCGGTGATCGGGGATTTACGGGACAGGGAATATATGCGCGGCATTGTACGGGATCTCCGGTGCGACGTTGTCTTTCATGCAGCCGCCTACAAACATGTTCCGCTTAT
>JADIMS010000098.1 GCA_017694555.1 Candidatus Avitreponema avistercoris | reverse complement strand
GATGAAAACTTTTTCCGCTTCCCGGTAATTTCCGAGCGCAAACCGGATTCTGCCTTCCAGGAAAAGAACCGCTGTCTCCCAAGCCCTGTCGCTGCATTCCCCGGCCAGCGTGCGCAGTTTCCCGGCAAAACGGAGCGCAGAACCAAAATCCCCGCTCAAAAAATACATCGAAGCAAAATCGAACAAACCATTCATGCGCACGTCCGGATCCTGCATTTTCTCCGCAATTTCCAACGCATATTCCAGATACGGAAACGCATCACCGGATGAGGCGTCTGCGCGCGAAAACGAAATCCGCGCCAACACCGAAAAGGCGCGGCACTCGCCTGCCGGAATATTTTTCCGCTGGAACTCCTGCAAAGCGTTTTTTGCCAGTCCCAGCGCATCCTTGAATGCGCCGCGCCGCAGCTTCCGGTCCGATTCCGCAAGCCGCCGGATTGCATCCGCCACGGACGCAGAGGAAAACCCGCCGGCCCGCTCCGCAGCAACCGCAACAGGATCCCTGTCCCGGAACGCAACCGCTGCCAAAAAGGAATCGGGGATTTTCCGGCCCAGTTTTTGCAGAACCCGTAAAAAGCCGCGGCTGGCCGGAATCCGTCCGTCTCCGTACTTTTGCCAGAGGAAATCCGATAAAAAGCGGTCTAAATGCCGCCGGCGTTCCGGGGGCGGAAAATCCTCGTCTGCCAGCCGGCGCACACAGGGGAAAAATGCAGGGCCGGACGGGAAACCTGCTGCCCGTATCCCGTTTTCAACGGCGGAGCGGAAATGGCTGTCCTTGCCCAAAAACGCAAAAAAAGCGTCCGTTTCGCCCATGTATAAAAATTCCGCCGCGCGGTAAAGCAGGTATGCGGCGTCCAGAATGTCAGCGGGAACCGGAGAACCGTCCGGCATTTGCCCGGAACCGGTCTCCCCGTCTGCCGGATTTCCGGCGCCGCTCCCTGCCGGATAAAACCGGACAATACCTTCCAAACGCAGGGCCAGGCGGGCGGCATCCTCTTCTGCATCTGTTACCGGCGGCAGAAGCAGACGCACGGTTTCCGAATGCCACCGCTCCGCGGTAAAACGGGCAAACACCGTAAAAAACAGGCACACCCAGTCTTCGCAGTCCTGCAGCAGCCAGCCGGGATGGGCGGACGAAAAACGCCGGGAAGCAAAACGGGCGGCCGCGCGTTCCCCTTCCGCAAAAAGGGGCTTTTCTTTTTTGGTCAGGAATTTGCGCACCGGGAAAAGCTGTGCAAGCCCGGACGCCGTATTCAGCAAAGCCGAAAGCAGGGCAACCCGCCCGCCGGATTCTGTCCCGAAAAACGGCTGCACCGGGATTTCCCGGGGACAGGATTCTGCTCCCGGCGCCGCATCTGCGGCGGAAACGGATTTTTGCCCGCGGTATATCCACAGCCTGCGGTCTGCGGACAGCGGCTCACACAGCGCATAGGGAGAAAGCAGCGAGGCGGATTCCTGCGTCAGCAGCACAGCCCTGTCCGGCAAAATCATATTTTCGCAGACAGACATCCGCTCAGCCAGCTGCTCCGGGGTCAGTTCCCCTGCGCTGGTATCCGCAAAAATCCGGTATTCGCGGATACGGGCGGAATATTTCCTGATCCGCTGCAAAAGCGCATCCAGAGTCAGCGAAACGGAAAAAGCACGGCAAAAATCCCCGTCAGCAAACGAAAACACACAGCCGGAAACCGTCCGGCAAACCCTTCCGCCGTTTCCCTGCGCGGCTTCCGCAGCCTCCTGAAAAAAGGCTTCAATTTCTCCGGGACAAATTAAATACAGCTGGCGCTGGTAGCGCAGGGAAAGCGAAACATACAGCATGATTGACAGTCATTCTCCAGACTGCTAGTATAACCGCTACGGAAATAAAAATCGAGAGTTTTCGCTTCTTTTCCGGCAAACAAAATACGGATACCGGATGCGGACAGCGGACCGCAGTCTGCCGGGCGGATATTTGCCGGCGGAACCATACGGAGGGGACCATGAAAAGGCCGGAACTGAAAGGAAGATCCCTGCTGAATCTGAAAAACTGGACGCCGGAAGAAATCCGGTTTCTCCTGCAGCTGGCGGCAAAAGAAAAGCAGGCCGCGCACAGCGGGGAGGTCCGCCAGCGCTTCGCCGGCAAAACACTGGCCCTGATTTTTGAAAAACGCTCCACCCGGACCCGGTGCGCATTTGAAACCGCTTTCGGGGAAGAAGGCGGCCATCCGGTTTTCCTCTCCACGGATGACATCCAGCTCGGCGGGAAAGAATCCCTGGAAGATACGGCGCGGGTGCTGGGCCGTATGTTTTCCGCCATCGGATTCCGGGGATTCCGGCAGCAGACGGTGGAAGTCCTCAGCGGAAAATCCGGCATCCCGGTGTACAACGCCCTGACCGACGCCTACCATCCTACCCAGGCGCTCGCCGATATTCTGACGGTGCAGGAAGAATTCGGCCGGGCAGAAGGAAAAACGCTGTGTTTTCTCGGAGACGGACGCAATAATGTCGTACATTCGCTGCTGATTATCTGTGCAAAGCTGGGCGTGCATTGCACGGTTATCGCCCCGGAAAGCCTGCGTCCGCACCCGGATTTCCTTGCGGAAACCGCGGTCTGGGCGCAGCAGTCAGGCGCAAAAATCACCATTACCGGCGATCCGGCGGCTGTCCGGCATGCCGACGCCATATATACCGACGTTTGGGCTTCCATGGGCGAAGAAGCGCAAAAGGCAGAACGCGTGCGGCTCCTTTCGCCGTACCAGGTAAACGACAGCCTGCTCGCCCGGACGGAAAACAGCGCATGTATTTTCCTGCATTGTCTGCCGGCCGTCAAAAACGAAGAAGTTACGGAATCCGTATTTGAAGGCCCGTCCAGCCGCGTGTGGGAACAGGCAGAAAACCGCAAACATACAATCAAAGCAATTCTGCTTGCAACTTTGCTGGATCTCGATGTATACTGTTGAAAACGGATCCATAAGGAATACGGAGGAAGAGAATGAGCCTGACGATAAAAAAGATGCTTCTTGCCCTGCTTGTGCTGCTGGCTGCCGCTTGTCTGGCCGCGCAGGAACAACCTGCAGAGGAAACCGCATCTACAGCAGAACAAAACGCCGGCGAAGAAGACACCGCAGAACTGGATCTGTACTATTTTAATCTTCCC
>JADIMS010000097.1 GCA_017694555.1 Candidatus Avitreponema avistercoris | reverse complement strand
ATGGCAGAAAAATCCAGCGGGGAAGAAACCGAAGAATGCCTGATCACCGCCTGCACGAGGAGCTTTCCGGGCAGATCCCGCAGGCTGAATGTTTTCAGCAGCGCGCGCACCGCTTTTGATTCCCGGTTGCGCAAAATAAAATCGAGCGCAGCCTGTTCCGCTTTTTGTTCCAGATAGCCGTCGTCGATGGCGAATGCCGGCGTTATGCCGTACGCGCGGCAGCCTTCCCGGCAAATGGATGCGCAAAACGAATCCAGCGTTTCAATGCGCGCCGCATGAAATGCCGCTGCCGCAGCCTTTGCTTCCGGGGAACCGTTTTCAGCCAGCATTCCGTAAATGCGTCCGCGCATTTCTGCCGCGGCTTTCCGTGTGAAAGTCAGCGCGAGAATTTCCTCTACGGTATTTTTGTGCAGAATCAGGTAAAGGTAGCGCGTCGCCAAAACCCGCGTTTTTCCGGAACCTGCGCCCGCAGCGATGACTGCGTTCTGTTCCGTTTCTACTGCCGCTTTTTGTTCTTCATTGATACCCGCTGTCTGCTGGGTGTATGTCATGTTTATCCCCGCGTTATGTTTATTTTGTACCGACCGCATATGTCCGGCGGCAGATGTTTTTATAACTGCATCCCGCGCATACTTCCCATTGGAAACCCCGCGGCCGGAAGTCTGCGGTATGGATTGCATCCCGGAAACGGTTTGCTTCCCGGAGCATAGCTTCAATTACCGGCGTGAATTCTTCTTTGCTGCGGAACATTTGGATGCGTTTTTCACTGAAGAAAGACTGTAACTTTTGATCGCTTTCATCATGCAGCACCGGATAATATTTTTTCTCCCGTATGCTGAAAATCCACGCCTGCGTGATTTTTGCCGTTTTCCCGGAAAAAGCCGGCGCGTGTTCCGCAAGGAATACATAAAGCGGGAGCTGGAAATCGGCCATTGTGTCTTCTTCTGTAATTTTATAATCCGCTTTTTTTGGGTACTTCCCGCTTTTGTAATCGATGATGACGTTGGATGTTTTTCCGCTGTCACAGGAAATCCGGTCTACGGTACCGCGGAATTCCATGTCCGCCGTCTGTACGCTTATTTTTTCTTCCAGAAGCTGCGGGATAAATCCGTTAAGGATTTCACAATCTGCATCCACGACGGCCTGCACGCCTTCCTGAATCCGGCCGGTGAGCGTGGACAAAATTGAGGCGGTCAGCGGCCCGCGGAATTCCCGGCTGTTTTTTGCGGCGTCTTCCGCAAGCGGAATGATGCGGCTTTTATACAGCTCCGCGTGTGCCGCGAGGAAACAGCCGTCAGTTTCCCGGATAAACCGGTAGAGGTTTTTCAATACTTCATGGAATATCAGGCCGAGCTGTCTTTCGTCAATCAATTCTGCGGAAAAAACGCCGGGTTCCACCGAAAGGATTTTTCCCAGGAACCATTGCGCAGGGCATTCTGCAAACGTTTTTAAATCGGTTGCCGTGATGATGGCAATCCCGTTTTTATTTTTCTGTTTGCCGGACAGCCGCCGGAGCAGGTTTTCCGGTATGCCGGGCGCGGAAGGATTTCCGCTGCCAAACGGCTGTTTCAGGAACGAGAATTTCTGTTCCCGGCTTTCCGCCTGCGCCGTATAAAATCCGTATCCGGCTTTTTGCAGCGGGTAAATCCGCGTGGGGATTTTCTGCTGTTCTTCACAGATAAACGGATCGTCCGGAATACGCGGCCATGCTGCATCCCCGCGTTTTGCTTCATCCTGCATATCCGCAAAGAATGCATTGTGGACGGTTTTGTAGCCTCCTGCGTCCCTTTGCGCTGCGGAAAAAAACACGCCCCGGTTTCCGCCGTCCGGCATTCCGCACAAATACAGCGAAAAGAATGCGCGGGAAGCGTCGCTTTCCAGCTGTTCTGTATTTCCGCAGCCGGCAAGAAGCATCCGTTTGTCTTTGCGTAAAAACCCGAAGCGGGTATACAGGACCGTTGCGTCTTCCTGCGTCATGCCTGCCGCAAAATGAAAGCGGAACGGCGTCCCGGCCGCCACGCGGTACGGGAATACGCTGACGCCGCCGCGCGGTCCGGCAGGAACGTAGATTTTTTTTTGCAGCCGGGAGAGGAAAAAGGGCAGCGGATCCGGCGGCGCATATTCTCCGTAACACCGCTCCATTTCAATCAGCGCGGACAGTTCTTCCAGACAGCGGGCGGTTTCCCGGTTGTTTTCTTCACGCATCGCTGCTGTATCCAGAAAGCTGTCCCGGAACATAAACCACGCGGTCCGGAGTGCAGAAAAGCTTTTTGCCGCGCCCATTGCGCGGAGGGCTGCCTTCAGTTTTTTATACCAGGGTTCGAGCCGGGCGTCCGTTTTTTCCCCGTCAAGACGGAATGCGTTTTCCCAGACGTCGGAGAACCGGTTCTGTTCGTACCAGGAGCTGACACAGTGGTTTTGAATGCCGAAAGCGATCAGTTTTTCCGGCAGGTCCGGCGTTTGCCAGCAGATTGTTTTCAGGGTCAGCAGTCTTTTCATGGAGCGGAATGAAAAATTTTCGCTTACGCATTCCTGGATACGGGAGAAAATTTTTCCCGCCCTTCCTTCTCCCAGAACGTATCCGGCGCGCAGTACGGACGGAATTCCCCGTATGGCCAGTTCCCGCATAAAATACGGCGCGTTTTCTTCCGGATTTGCAAGGCTGACGGCGATATGTTCCGGTTTTACGCCCTGCATAAGCAGCCGCTCAATTCCCAGCGCAATTTGCCGGTGTTCTTCCCGGAAGTTGTCAAAGCGCCGGAAGCCGTAATCCGCGCACGGAAACGGCGGCGCGCATACCGCGGAAAAATCCCCCAGCGCTTCCGCATCCGGAAAATGCGCCGGATTGCCGGTCAGTTGCCCGGCGCGGAGAAGCGGCGCGTAGTGGGCAAAATCCTCGATGGTTTCCGGAAACAGAATCAGGTATTTTTTCCCGCCGCCGCTGCATTGCCGGAGCCATCCGCTTTCGGCCAGATTATGCCGCTGCAGGAAGCGGAGATAGTCCTGCCGGATAAAATCCAGGTCAGCCGCTTCGGCTTTCTCTTCCGCATCGGCGCCGTTTGCCGGATCCCCGTACCGCCTGCGCCAGGCGTCCAGCTGCGGCAGAATTCCCGCAATCCAGTCCCGGAAACCGGCAGAATGCGCGGCAAAACGGGGCGGAATCACCGCCCGGAACAGCGGCTGCCCTTCTGCGGCGGCGCGTGCGTTCCGGGCCGCCAGATTTCCGGCATACCAGCTGCGGATCAGATCCGTGGTTTCCGCCCGGCTTTTGTCCGTCTGCGCCTGTTTTGTCTGGATGCTTTTGAACCGGTCCCAGGCGATGAATCGTTCATCCGGCAGTATGCGCCCGGGATGAAAATCAAGCGCTTCTTCCTGCCACATCCCCGCCGTAATTTCGGATGGAAACACAAATACAACCGTGTCTTCTGCGGCATATTTTCTGATGACGCTGCCCAGAAACCCCTGTTCCGGCTGCTGCCTGTCTGCGCCGTCCATGACATTCCCCTCCATCCGTTCCATCCGTGCAGGCCGGAATGCGGCCGCAACGCCAGCTTATAGCATATTTTTTTCTAACATGATATAATATCATATCATAGCTTTGCTAATCCGGGTGGATTATGGAAGAATTTCAATTTTTGCCGGGAAAACCCCTTCCTCTTGGCGCTACAGTGTTTCCGGACGGAGTGAATTTCAGCATATTTTCCCGCAACGGGACAAGCGTCATTCTGGAACTTTTCCATGCCGAAACGGACGGCGAACCGGCGGTTTCCTACGTATTTGAGCCGGCGGTTAACCGCACCGGCGATGTCTGGCATGTGTTTGTCAAAGGGCTGAAAAAAAACGCGCTGTACTTATACCGCGTGGACGGTCCGTTTTACCCGAATCAGGGACTGCGTTTCAACGCCAACAATTACCTGATTGACCCGTACGCAAAGGCGCTGACCGGACCGTCGATTTTCCGCTCGCTGCGGGAAGGCGCGTGGAAGCGGCCGAATTTTGACGCCGACCTGGTGTACAGCCATGTCCGTTCGGCGGCCGGATTCCCCAAATGCGTCGTGGTGGATGGGGAAGACTTTGACTGGCAGGGCGACGTCCCGCTCAATTATCCGCTGCGCACGGCGATTCTCTACGAAATGCACGTCCGCGGACTGACGGCAAGCCCTTCCGGCGGCTTTTCTGCGCCCGGAACATACCGGGGGATTATCGAGGCGATTCCCTACCTGAAAGAGCTGGGAATTACCAGCGTCGAGCTTTTGCCGGTCAACGAATTCGACGAAAACGAATGCGACCGCAAAAATCCGCGCACCGGCTCCCTGCTGAAGAACTACTGGGGATACAGCACCATTGCCTTTTTTGCCCCCAAAATGACGTACGCGGCGCAGCCCGGCGGGTCGGCGCATGTCAACGAATTCAAAGAAATGGTCCGCGAACTGCACAAAGCCGGGATCGAAGTGATTCTGGACATCGTATTCAACCACACGGCAGAAGGCAATGAACGCGGCGTTACGTTTTCGTTCCGCGGTCTGGACAATTCCGTCTATTATATGCTGGAAGATAACAAACGCTATTACCGCAATTTTTCCGGATGCGGGAACACCATGAATTGCAACCATCCGGTTTGCCGCACCTTTATCCTCGAGTGCCTGCATTACTGGGTCTGCGAAATGCATGTGGACGGATTCCGCTTCGACCTTGGCTCGATCCTGAGCCGGGGCCGCACCGGCGAAATCCTGGGGAATCCGCCGCTTTTGGAAAGCATCGCCGAAGATCCCGTGCTGGCCAACACCAAGATTATCGCCGAAGCCTGGGATGCCGGCGGCGCCTATCAGGTCGGCGCGTTCCCCGGCGGCCGGTGGGCGGAATGGAACGACCGCTTCCGGGACGATGTGCGCCGGTTTTGGCGCGGGGATTCCGGCGCTGTATTCCAGTTTGCCACGCGCATGGCCGGTTCTTCCGATCTCTATATGCAGAGCGGGCGGAAACCGTATCATTCCATCAATTTTGTCACCTGCCATGACGGCTTTACGATGAACGACCTGGTTTCCTATAACGGAAAGCACAACGACGAAAACGGCGAATCCAACCGCGACGGCAGCGACAACAACCTGAGCTTTAACCACGGCTTTGAAGGGCCGGCGGAAAACCCTGAAATCGAAGCCCTGCGCGAACGGCAAATCCGCAATTTCATGTGCTCGCTGCTGCTGGCAATCGGCACGCCGATGCTGCTGATGGGCGACGAAATCCGGCGCACGCAGGGCGGCAACAATAACGCGTACTGCCAGGATTCGGCGCTTTCCTGGATGGACTGGACGCTGAAAGAGAAAAACGCCGGCTTGTTCCGTTTCGTGCGGATGCTCATCGAATTCCGGAAAAGCCACCCGGTGTTTACGCGGACGGATTTCTTTAAAGGCAAAAACCTCAACGTGCGCGGGCTTTCTTCGGACATTGCCTGGTTTTCTGCGGACGGCAAGCCGGAAGACTGGGAAAGCCCGGAGAATTTTATCGCATATCTTCTGACCGGGAGTTCCGCGGCAACAATGGCCGAATTTGACGACAACGACCTGTTTATCCTGTGCAACGCCACGCCGAAAGACATCACGGCCGTGATTCCGCCTGCGCCGGACGGAAAAAGCTGGTACCGCGTGATCGACACCTCCCGTCCTGCTCCGGATGATATTTTGGATAAAAAGGACGCCGAATGCTTGCAAAATCAGGAAAAATACGTCATCCTGTCCCGCAGCACGGTTGTTTTTCTCTCCAAAATTCAGGTAAAATGACGCGGTTGGCCAACGGTTGGCCGGCAAAACAAGGAGCGTATGGTGAAATTCGATAAAGAGCAGTTTAAAAGTTCTATTGAAGATCGTCTCCGGAGACAGTACGGAAAAAGCATGGAAGAAGCTTCCCGGCACGATATTTACGATGCCGTCTCTTCTGCCGTGATGGACATGATCCAGACAAACTGGATGCATTACCGGAAAGTGTGCCGGGAGAAAAAAGTCCGCCAAATGTATTATCTGTCGGCTGAATTCCTGATGGGACGCATGATGAGCAATAACCTCATCAACTACGGCATCATCGAAGGCGTGCGGGACGTTCTGCAGGATTACGGCATTGATTATAACGTGATTGAAGACCAGGAAACGGACGCCGGTCTGGGTAACGGCGGTTTGGGCCGCCTGGCTGCCTGTTTCCTGGATTCGCTGGCGACTCTGGATTATCCCGGCCACGGGTACGGAATCCGCTACCGCTACGGGATGTTTGAACAGCGGATTGAAAACGGCTGCCAGGTGGAATACCCGGATAACTGGCTGCTGCACCGGGATCCTTGGGAAACCAAGCGCCCCGATCTGGCCGTAAAAGTGCTGTTCGGCGGTACCGTGGTGGCGGAACAGCAGCCCAACGGCAAAACCTCCTATAAGATTACCGGCGCCGAAGAAGTGACGGCGACTCCCTACGATATGCCGGTTGTCGGGTTTGATACCAAAGTGGTGAACCGTCTGCGCCTGTGGGAAGCTTCCGCGCCGGACGGCTTCGACCTGCAGCTGTTCAACGATATGAAGTATCTGCAGGCTGTGGAAAAGCAGAACAACGCCGAAAACATTTCGCGCGTCCTGTACCCCAACGATTCCGGGCCTTCGGGAAAAACCCTGCGCCTGAAACAGCAGTATTTCTTTGTCTCCGCCAGCCTGCAGGATTTGGTGGCGGCATTCAAGCACGATTTCGGGCCGGATCTGTCCAAATTCGCGGATTACAACGTAATCCAGCTGAACGATACGCATCCGGTAATTGCCATTCCGGAAATGATGCGCATCCTGATGGATGAAAACGGTTTCGGTTGGGACGACGCCTGGCGGGTGGTTACCAAAACGTTCGCTTACACCAACCACACGATTCTGGCAGAAGCGCTGGAAAAATGGCCCATTGACATCTTTGAAGGGCTTTTGCCCCGCATTTACCAGATTGTGACGGAAATTAACCGCCGCTTCTGCGACAACCTGCGCACCAAATTCCCCGGCGACTGGAAAAAGCAGCAGCGGATGTCGATTGTCGGGGACGGCGTAGTGCGCATGGCCTGGCTGGCGATTGTCGGCTGTTTCAGCGTGAACGGCGTGGCCGAGCTGCACACGGAAATTCTGAAAAACATCGAGCTGGCCGACTGGTACGAGCTGTTCCCTGAAAAATTCAACAACAAGACGAACGGCGTCACGCAGCGCCGCTGGCTGGCCTGCGCGAATCCTGCGCTTTCCGCGTTTATCACCAAGCGGGTAGGGAGCGGCTGGGAAAAAGACCTGTCCAAACTCAAAGAGCTGGAAAAATACGCCGACGACGAGGATTCGCTGGACGAATTCCTGCGCATTAAGCGCGCCAACAAGGAACGCCTGGCCCGCTTCCTCAAAGACGACCAGAATATCTTCATCGATCCGGATTCGGTTTTTGATGTGCAGATCAAGCGCCTGCATGAATACAAGCGCCAGCTGCTCAACATCCTGCATGTGATGTACCTGTACAACCGCATTCTGGAGGATCCGTCCTACGACCCGATTCCCCGCACCTTCATTTTCGGGGCCAAGGCCGCTTCCGGATACCGCCGGGCAAAGAGCATCATCAAGCTGATCAACACCGTGGCGGACCGCGTCAACAACGATTACCGCGTAAAAGGCCGCCTGCGCGTAGTGTTCGTCCCGAATTACCGGGTTTCGCTGGCGGAAAAGCTGTTCCCGGCTTCCGATGTGTCGGAACAGATTTCGACGGCCGGTAAAGAGGCTTCCGGTACCGGTAACATGAAATTCATGCTGAACGGTGCGGTAACGCTGGGAACGCTGGACGGCGCCAATATCGAAATTGTGGCCGAAGCGGGGGAAGAAAACGCATTTATTTTCGGGCTGACGGCACAGGAAATCCAGAAAATCGACACGGAACACTCCTACAATCCGCAGGATTATCTGGCGCGTAATCCCAAACTGGCCGCCGTGCTTTCGCAGCTGGTGGACGGCACGTTCGGGGCTTCCACGCAGACGATGTTCCGCGAGTTGTATGATTCGCTTGTGTACGGCATCGAAGGCCAGCGTCCTGACGTGTTCTATGTTTTGGCGGACTTTGACGCGTATGCGGAAGCGCATGAAAAGATTCTGGAAGCGTATGCCGACAAGCGCCGCTGGGCAAAAATGGCTTTGCTGAACGTGGCGCGTGCCGGAAAATTCAGTTCCGACCGGACAATCGAAGAATATGTCCGGGATATTTGGAAGCTGAAAAAAGTTTCTATTACCTGAACCGGTTTATCCGGGAACTCTGGCAGAAAACGCTTTTGCGTTTTTTATACAACTCACAAGGAGAGCGGTATGTCTAACGCTTACATTTCTGAGGTTTTGTCCCAAGTGAAGCAGCGGAACGCCCACGAGCCGGAATTTTTGCAGGCCGTGGAAGAGGTTCTCGAATCACTGGAACCGGTTGTCAATCAGCGTCCGGATTTACAGAAAAACGCCATTCTGGAACGGATTGTGGAACCGGAGCGCGTGATTATGTTCCGTGTGCCGTGGGTGGATGACAGCGGGAAAATCCGGGTGAACCGGGGATACCGCGTGCAGTTTAACAGTGCGATCGGACCGTACAAAGGCGGACTGCGCTTTCATCCTTCGGTCAATCTTTCGATTCTTAAATTTCTCGGTTTTGAGCAGGTGTTTAAGAACAGCCTGACGACGCTGCCGATGGGCGGCGGAAAGGGTGGTTCCGATTTTGATCCGCACGGTAAATCCGACGCCGAAGTGATGCGCTTTTGCCAGAGTTTCATGACGGAACTGCAGCGCCACATCGGCCCGAATTCGGATGTGCCCGCCGGGGACATCGGCGTCGGCGGCCGCGAAATCGGCTATCTGTTCGGCCAGTACAAGCGCCTGCGCAACGAATTCACCGGCGTGCTGACCGGCAAAGGGCTGAACTGGGGCGGTTCCCTGATCCGGCCCGAGGCCACCGGTTACGGCTGTGTATATTTTGCGGAGAATATGCTGCGCGTGAAGGGCGACGGCTTCCAGGGCAAGGTGTGCGCGGTTTCCGGTTCCGGCAACGTGGCGCAGTATTGTATCGAAAAGCTGATCCAGATGGGCGCCAAGCCGGTGACCTGCTCCGACTCCAACGGATTCATTTACGATGCGGACGGAATCGACGCGGATAAGCTGGCGTTCATCATGGAACTGAAGAACGTGAAGCGGGGCCGCATCAAGGAATACGCGGCGAAGTACCCGAAAGCGGTGTACACCGAGAACGCCCGTCCGTGGTCGGTCAAGGCGGACTGTGCGTTCCCCTGCGCCACGCAGAACGAGCTGAACGGCTCCGAGGCGGAAACGCTGGTCAAAAACGGCTGCAAGCTGGTCGCGGAAGGCGCAAACATGCCGTCCACGCCGGAGGCCATCGCGGTGTTCCAGAAGAGCGGCATCCTGTATGCGCCGGGCAAGGCTTCCAACGCCGGCGGCGTGGCGGTTTCCGGGCTGGAGATGAGCCAGAATTCCATGCGTCTGGCCTGGACGCGGGAGGAAGTGGACCAGCGCCTGAAAGACATCATGAAGAACATCCACGACAATGCGTATTCGGCGTCCAAAGAATTCGGCGCCGAAGGCAACTACGTGATGGGCGCCAACATTGCCGGCTTCCTGAAAGTCGCCGATGCGATGATTGCCCACGGCGTAGTCTGATTGACGGACGTTTGCCTGCGTACTTTGCGCAGGAGACAAAAAACCGGCGCGTCCGCGCCGGTTTTTTTTATGATTCCGCCTGCGCCGGGGCGGCGGCAAACAGCCGGATCATATCGCGCACGGTTTTAATCTCCAGACAGTGCTCTGCTTTTTCCGGCGCAGCAATGGCGGAAAATCCGAGGCTTTCCGCCGCCTTTACCCGCTGCCGCAGTTTCGGTACCGGGCGGATTTCGCCCGCCAGACTGATCTCCCCGATAAAAGCGGTTTTATCCGGCGCGGGAAGGTCCGTCCGTGCGGAATACAGCGCCGCAGCCAGCGCCAGATCCACGGCGCTTTCGGTCAGCCGGATGCCGCCGGCCACGTTGACGTAAATATCCTGATCGGAAAACCGTATCCCCGCCCGTTTTTCCAGCACGGCGGCGATGCGGCTCACGCGGGCAGATTCGATTTTATCGGAAAAAACCCGCGTAACGGTGCTTTTTGCCGTTACGGTCAGCGCCTGGATTTCCACCGGAAATACGCGGCTGCCTTCAAAAACCGGCGCGACCGCGATGCCGGGCGGGAATACGCCGTTCCGCCGCGTCAGAAAAATGGAAGCCGGATCCCCGACGGCGGTCAGTCCGCTTCCGGTCATCTGGAATACGCCGAGTTCGTCCACGGAACCGAAGCGGTTCTTGTACGCCCGCAAAAAGCGCACGTCGTCCGCGTTCCGTTCAAACGAAATGACCGCGTCCACCATGTGTTCCAGCGTTTTCGGCCCGGCGATTGCGCCTTCTTTTGTCACGTGCGCCACCAGGAACAGGACGGCATCCCGCTCTTTTACCCAGGAAATCATCTCCTGGGCGCAATATTTCAGCTGGGTGACGGTACCGGGTACGGTTCCGGCCTGCGCGCTGTACACCGTCTGGATGGAATCGACAATCACGAACAGCGGCCGGATGTCCTGCAGCGCCCGCATAATGTCCGTCAGCTGGTTGGTGCACAGCAGTTCGATGTTTTCCCGGCTTCCGCCGTCCCCGCAGATTCTGCGCGCACGCGCCTTGATCTGTCCCGCCGACTCTTCGCCGCTGATATACAGAACGCGCCCTGCGCCGGATGCCGTCTGCCGTGCCGCCACGGAGGAGGCTGCCTGCAGCAGCAGTGTAGATTTCCCGATTCCGGGTTCGCCCCCGAATAAAACGGCGGACCTGCGCATGGCTCCGCCGCCAAGAACCAGATCCAGCTCCCCGATGCCGGTTTCCAGCCGGACGCCGCTGTCTTCTTCCACGGCTGCAAGCGGCACGGCCCGCACGCCGTCCGCCGGGTCCGGGCCGGGTAATTTCCGTTCGCCGGTGGTTTCTTCAAATGTGTTC
>JADIMS010000096.1 GCA_017694555.1 Candidatus Avitreponema avistercoris | reverse complement strand
CGTACTGCATTATGCCGCAGGATTTAATGTAAAAGAAGTTGTGGAATTCCTGCTTGATCAAAATAAAATTGACATCAATTTGGAAGACGACGACGGCTGGACGCCTGCCTACTGGGCGTATATGGCTAATGCTAATGAACCGGTTCTTGCGCTTTTAGAGGAACGGGGCGGAAAACTGGGGTTTGCCGGTGAGGATGTTCCGGACAGCGGGGACCTTTTGGCAGGCGAAGATAATCCGGTTTTTGAAGCCTTGATGTACGGATCCGCTGACAGTCTGCGGCAGGCGCTTAGCGAACATCCTGATCTGGCCGACCTGCCTTCTCCCGGTTGGGATAAATGCAAGAATTTCCGCGGAAACAGTGTACCCATGCGGAACGCCCCGCCGCTTGCCTTTGCGGTTGTGCTGCAGGATACGGAGAAAGTACGCATATTGCTGGATGCAGGCGCGGATTTGTTCCGGGAAGACGACGACGGCTGGACGCCCTGCATATATGCCGCTGCGTTCGGCAGCCTGGATACAATCCGCCTGATGCTGGAAAAAGACCGGAGCGGTTTTCTTTCTGCGGAAAGCGAAAACGGGGAAATGCTTTTGCATTATGCGGCAGGAACCAATTCCGTGGATGTTGTCCGCCTGTTGCTGGATGAAAGCGGAGCCGATGTGAATGTATGTGACGGCGACGGCTGGACGCCTGCCGACTGGGCGTGCTCCACTGACAATACCGCTGTGCTTTCTTATTTAGAAAGCCGGGGCGGCAGGCTTTCCGCATTCAGCGATTGAATTTTACGGCCGGGCGGTTTTGTTGCCGGGGGAAGTACAGCTGTTGCGCCGCACTTCCCCGGACGGTCAGGTTGTTTCCTGTGATGCGTTGCAGGTTTTAGCCTGGCGTACTGCGTTATACAGCCGGTAGCCGCCCGCAAGGTTGACGGCCTGGAAGCCGTTTTGCAGCAGAATGCGGCAGGCAATGTAACTGTTTAAGCCTGTCTGACAGCTGACGTATACCGGCCGGCTTTTGTCGATTTCGCCGAGCCGTCCGCGCAGCTGCGCCAGGGGAATGGAAACTGCGCCGGGAATGGTTCCGTTGGCGTAAGCGGCCGCCGGGCGCACATCAATCCGCTGCAGGCCGGGCGTGCCGGTCAGGCTGTCCACATCGTGCCAGTGTATCTGCCGCACTTTTCCGCTCAGCAGATTTTCGATTACATAACCGGCCATGTTCACCGGATCCTTGGCGGAAGAAAAGGGCGGCGCGTAAGCCAGTTCCAGTCCGCACAAGTCGCCGGCGGTCATTCCGGCACGGATTGCCGTGGCCAGTACGTCGATCCGTTTGTCTGTGCCGTCGAAGCCGACTGCCTGTGCGCCCAGAATCTTTCCGCTTTCTTTGTGGAACAACACTTTCAGATTCATGAATTGTGCACCGGGATAATAGGAAGCATGGTTTGCACTGTACAGGAATACTTTGTCGTACGGGATTCCTGCTGCCTTTGCCGCACGCTCATTCAGTCCGGTTGCCGCTGCCGTCATGCCGAACGCTTTCAGAACCGAAGTTCCCTGCGTTCCGCGGTATACGCTGTTTCCGCCGGCAATATTGTCCGCCGCAATGCGCGCCTGTTTGTTGGCCGGACCGGCCAGCGGAATGTAGCCTTCGCCGCCGGTGACAAAATTGCGGATTTGTACCACGTCGCCCGCAGCGTAAATGTCGGGATCGGAAGTCCGCATGTGATCGTCGGTTTTAATTGCGCCGCGCAGCCCGGTTTCCAGTCCGCAGGCTGCCGCCAGCTCAGACTCCGGCCGCACCCCGACAGAAAGCAATGTCATATCGCAGCCGGTTTCATCCGTGCTTTCGATTTTTGCGTTGGTGCGGATGCGGACTCCCTGTTCCGTCAGGTAATTCTGTAAATCGCAGGCAGTGTCTTCGTCCAGAACCGCGGCAATCTGCGGCGCCGCTTCAATTACGGTAACGGCAATTCCCCGCCGCGTAAGATTTTCCGCCATTTCCAAGCCGATGAATCCGCCGCCGACAACCGCAGCCGTTTTCGGTTTGCGCGCGGTGATATATTCGTCCATGCGGTATGTGTCGGGAATATTCCGTAGCGTAAATACATTTTCTTTGTCCGTGCCTTTCAGCGGCGGACGGACAGGCGCTGCGCCCGGCGTAATCAGGAGTTTGTCATACGTTTCGGAATATTCCTCCCCGTTTTCCCGGCGCACGGTTACGCTTTTGTTTTTCCGGTCAACCGCGGTGACGGTCTGCCGGGTACGGACGTCCACGTTCAGGCGTGCCCGGAAGCTTTCCGGTGTTTGCACGGTCAGCGCGCTTTTTTCTTTGATTTCCCCGCCGATGTAGTAGGGAAGTCCGCAGTTTGCAAAGGAAATATATTCGCCGCGTTCAAACAGAATAATTTCTGCCGATTCATCCAACCGCCGCAGACGCGCCGCCGCCGTTGCACCCCCGGCCACTCCTCCGATAATCACAACTTTCATATCAGTCCTCCTGTTGATGGCGTTTATCTTATCATATTTCCGGAAGTTGCGGCGGCTTTTTTATTGCGGAGCGGGGAAAAAGGGGGTAGAGTGGATTTATGATCCGTCATTTTATCCGCGGGAGGAGGTTTTATGGTTACGGTATATTGTTACGACCGGTGTTCAACCTGCAAGAAGGCGCTGGCCTGGCTGGAAAAGAATGGGATTGCTTTTGAATTTCTGGATATCAAGACCCGTCATCCGGATGCGGGAACTCTGCGCGCTTTGTATAAAAAATCAGGGCTTCCCCTGCGCCGGTTTTTCAATACCAGTGGAATGCTTTACCGGGAAAAGCGTTTGGCGGAAAAACTGCCGGATATGACGGAGGAAGAAATGACAGACCTGCTTGCTTCCGACGGGATGCTGGTCAAGCGTCCCCTTTTGGTTACGGACCGCGGTGTGTTCCCGGGTTTCCGGGAAGCGGAATGGAAGACGCTTCTCGGTATCAACTGAACGGAAATTTTGCAGGAGAAGGAAAATGAACGGAACGGTAATGACGCTTTTAGGGTTTACAGGGATTTTTGCTGCGACGGTTGCGGGTTCGGCGCTGGTTTTTTTATTCCGGGATGATTTGCCGCCAAAACTCAACACGCTGTTTCTCGGCTTTGCTTCCGGCGTAATGACGGCGGCGTCGGTCTGGTCGCTTCTGCTTCCCTCGATTGAAGGCGCTGCTTCTTCATACGGCGCGTGGAATTTCATTCCCGCTGCTGCCGGTTTTCTTCTTGGCGGCGTGTTCCTTGTGCTTATTGACCGGCTGGTCCCGCACATTCACGGCGGCACGGGAGAAGAAGAAGGGCCGCGCATCAAATTGAGCAAACCGGCAAAGTTGTTCCTCGCCGTCACCATTCACAATATTCCGGAAGGACTTGCCGTGGGATTTGCGTTCGGTGCGGCAGCTGTGGAAGGGACTCCCGGCGCGGTTGCCGCGGCACTGGGACTTGCTGCAGGTATGGCTATCCAGAATTTTCCGGAAGGCGCGGCGGTTTCGCTTCCGTTGAAAGCGTCGACGGGAAGCCGTGGCAAAGCGTTTTTATTCGGAGCCGGAAGCGGTGCAGTGGAACCGGTTTGCGCGCTTGCCGGATATTTCTTGGCTTCCCATCTTTCGTTTGCACAGCCCTGGTTCCTGGCTTTTGCTGCCGGCGCGATGATTTTTGTCGTGGCGGAAGACTTGATCCCGGATGCACACCTTGGCAAATATCCGCATCTGGGAACCTGGGGCATGATGCTCGGTTTTGTCATCATGATGGTTCTGGATGTAGCTTTGGGGTAGGGTAGAAAATGAACCGCATACAGGAGCAATTTCCTTATGCCAGATATCGGGACAGTGATTCTACTTTTCAGTCTTTGGAAGATCACTTGCTGGAAACAGAAAAACTTGCGGCAGGATTTGGCGATGATCTGGGATATGGTTTTTTCCTTAAATTAGCAGCCTTGTTTCATGACGTAGGAAAATCTTCCGATTTATGGCAGGAATATCTTTGGAATTCTGTGCGGGGAAAGAGACAGATAAAAATGGATCATGCTACAGCCGGTGCACAAATTCTGCAAAAATATGCAGGGGAGAATCCGGATAGATCCACAATCATAGGATTGACGGCAATTCAATCGGTAATTATGTTTCATCATGGATCAGGCTTGCCGGATTTTATCGCGCCGGATGGTTGTTCTGAATTTTTAAATCGTCTGAAAAAACAAGATAAGCATATTGATCTGGATAA
>JADIMS010000095.1 GCA_017694555.1 Candidatus Avitreponema avistercoris | reverse complement strand
TTTTTCTGGAATGATTTCTGCGACTGGTATGTCGAGCTGACCAAGCTTTCATTCCGGAACGGCGGGGGTGCGGAAAAAGACCGGGCGGCTTCCGTTTTGCTGAATGTGCTGGAAGAGTCCCTGCGGCTTTTGCATCCGTTCCTGCCGTTTGTCACGGAGGAGATTTACGGCTTTTTGCCGGAAGGCTGCCGCGCCGGCGGACTGCCGAAGGCGGAAAAGCTGATTACGGCGGATTATCCGGTTTCCGATCCCGCGCGCCGGGATCCGGACGCCGATGTCCGTTTTGCGGCTTTCCGGGAAATTGTACGCGCCGTCCGCGCTCTGCGTGCGGAATGCGGCGTGGATCCGGCGGTGAAAATCACGGCGGCCTGCCATCTGGATCCGGATTCCCCGGCGGCAGCCGCGGCTTCCCGCGCCGAAGGGATGCAGCTGCTTGCCGGGCTTTCTGCGGTTTCGTTTGCCGCTCCGGGAACGGAAAAGGCAAAAGGCGCGGTCGGCGCGGTTGGTTCCGGCTTCGAGGTGTTTATTCTGCCGGGCGAAGGTCTGGATCCGGCCCAGCTTGCGGCGCGGTTTACGCGGGAAATCGAAAAAGAGCGGGCGGCTGCGGCAAAAACCGAAGCCAAACTGGCCAACGCCAATTTTGTTTCCCACGCGCCGGCGGAAGTGATTGCCGCCGAGCGGGAAAAACTGGCGGAATCGTCCAGGCGTATCGAAAAACTTTCCGGCTATGTCCGGGATTTGCAATAGGCGGAAACCGCCGGAGGATGCGGCATGAATAAGCAGGACATGCTGGTGCTGAAGGGGATTTATCTGGCCCCTTACATACAGGTCGCCACGGCGCTGATCGGCAAACAGCGTCACGCAGGCGGCAATATGTTCCGCCATCAGATTGACACGATGGGCATTCTGATTGACTACGGCTACATCGACAGCGTCCTGCTGAAATCTTCGCTCGTGCACGACGTCATCGAAGACATCCCGGACTTTAACCGGAACGACCTGCTGCAAATCGATTCCGAGTCCGGACAGGTTTACGACCTGGTGATGGAAGTGACGCGCCGGGAAGGCGAAGACAAGCCCGCTTTTTTGAAGCGGATTTCCGAGCACGGTTCCCAGAAAGCCAAAATCCTCAAATGCGCGGACCGGATCAGCAACATGATCAGCCTGGGGTTTGTGACCAGCCCGGATTTTATCGAGCGCTATTGCGATGAAACGGAATACTACATCCTGCCGATGGCGCTCAATGTGAATTTCGAGATGTACCAGGAATTGATCCGGCTGATTATTTCCCGGCGCAAGTATCTGGAAGATTCCGGTTTCCTGAGCCGGAAGCATTCCGGCGGAAACTGAAGACGCCGTCCTTGCGTTTCCCGGCGTTTTGCGTTAGGATTTCCGCATGAATGAACAGAATAATCCTCCTGAAAAACAGGACGACGAAATCAGCCTGCTGGATTTGTTTGCGGTTTTGATCCGCTACCGCCGGATGATTCTCGGCGGAACGCTGGCAGCGGGCGTGCTCTGTGCCCTTGTGCTGTACGGCGGCGGCGCCATTCAGAAATCCCTGCGGCAGGAACAGGAACCTGCCGCCGTTGCCGCCTTGCTGGGGGATCCGGAAAACCGGGGTCCGGATTCGGAATACAGCTGGATTCTGGACGGAAACATCTGGAACCTGACGTACACCATCCGGGTCCGGAATCTGCCGGCTTATCTGGATTCGTATTTGCGGGAAAACTTCGGCGAAAGCACGGCAGACCTTCTCCTGTATTTCCGCAACGTATGGTATGATACCGCTTTTCTGGCGGATTTGCACCGGCAGCATACGCTGTGGCCGCCTGCCGCAGAAATTGAAGACGCGGCGGAATACAACGGGTTCTTTCTGGAATTGCAGAAACGGGATCAGAATGCGGATTCTTCCCCGGGAAAGCCGCAATATGCCCGCTTCGGGGAAGTCCTGATCTGGAATACTACGGCCCGGAATCCGGATGAACCGGAACCGGATGTTTTGTCTGTTACGCTGGAGAAGCTTCCCGAAAGTGCGGTTGTCCCCTATGAGCTGGACGGCACGGGGCATCCTCCGCTGGCGCAGGAATTTATTTCCGGCATTGTGCAGCAGGCCAACGCGCAGGCGGCGGCCGGAATCCTTCCGCTTTTGGAAGCCCTTGCCGCAGATCCGGATTCCCGTCCCGCTGTGGTCCGCGAAGCCAATGCGGTTCTCCGGGGCGGCGGGGATTTTTTCCGCCTGGTTCCGGATCCGGCGGTGCGTTCGGCAGGCATAGGCGGAATCAACCGCCCGCTGGCTGTGATCATTGCGTTTTTTGCCGCATTTTTTGTGCTGGTTTTCTGCGCCTTTTTACGCAACGCGGTGGACAGCGTGCGCAGGGATCCTTCCGCGAGCAGCTTGATCCGCGAAGCCTGGGAGGCGGGAAAGCGGCGGAAAAAAGCGTAAAGCCTGCAATGCCCGGCGGCTGTATTTTCCGTCCGCGCAAAAAAAAAACGGATTCCGGCCGGAATCCGTTTTTTTTTTTTG
>JADIMS010000094.1 GCA_017694555.1 Candidatus Avitreponema avistercoris | reverse complement strand
CTGGTATAAATAACACAACTTTTTTTAATTTCTGTTCTTTAGCGCTTTTTAAGCGAGATTTTATTGATTTTTCCACTATCTTTATATCAGCTAAAAATCCATTCAGAATAATATCCGGATTTGACCAATTTGTTCCATACTTATTCTTGATGTTCTCTAATGCGGAAATAACCTTTACTTTGTAACCATTATCAGCAAGGATTTCTACAATTGGCTTATTGTCAGAAAACCAGTCATTTGGCGGCGGTTTCGTTCCCCGATAACTGTGAGGTGCTCGGCCGCGTGACGCTGGAATCGAAAGACTCGGCTGCAAGTTTCGCCAGGCTCCTCGAGGAAGCGCAGAATCTGTACCCCGAAGCGGACGATGTTGTGAATATCATCGTTGACGCGAAAACGACAAAAACCCTGTTTTCCACAAGTTATTCCTACGTGATGTCGGGCATTGCGATTAAATACGCTGACTGAACTTTCGGCAACAGGAAGTGTTTATGAAAAAAATACTTTGTTGTCTGGCGGTTTCGCTGTGCGTACTCGCTGCATCCGCTTTGCCGTCAACCGCAAACTCCGCGGTAACCGGGCGGTTCGGCACGTCCGGCAGCGGTTCCGGCGGTTCCGGCGGTTCCGTCGGTTCCGTCGGTTCCGGCGCAAAAAGCGTCCTCGGTGTGAAATTCGGGATGCTTTTCGGCGGCGATCTGGATTCCGGCTGGGGAGCAGGCGCGTTCTATCACCGGAAGATAGGCATCATCTCCCTGCAGCCCGAGCTCATTCTGCACATTTACGATTCCGGTATCTATGATAGCTACTACCCGGAAACCGAAGGCCATTCGGATTTGGCGCTCAACCTCTTGCTCGGATTGAGTTTGGGAAGCCCGGCTTCCTTTTGCCTGAATCCTTACGCCGGCCTCGGCTTCGATGTTATCGACGGAGATCTGATGATTCCGGTCGGCGGGCAGATTTTTATCGGCGGATTTTTGAATCTCGATTTCCGCTACATTTTCCGGCCTGATACCTACGGTGAAGACGGGCTTCTCGCCAGCGCCGGACTTTGCCTCCCGCTATAGCCGAAAAACCGGGTATTCACAGGCTGCCCATTCATCCGGGCAGCCTGTTTTTTTGTTACAGCAAAAAACAAGGGCTCCCCGCAACCGGGAAGCCCTCCGCTGCCGATTTCTTCAATTTTACCTGCCGGGCTTATCCGCCGGGGTTCATCCGCTGACCGGCAGGTTCCGCATTTTGTATTCCGAAGCGGAGAGAATCCGGAAGCAAAGGTTTTCCAGGCTTCCCGGCCGGAGCGCGTGACCGCCCCAAACCGACCAGCCTGCAAACAGAAGCCGGAGCATGTGTTCCGCCGCTTCTTTGGTAAACCACGTTTCCCCGTCCCAATCGTGCACCTGCATAATTTCACGGATGGCGTCCGACCGGAAAAGGCCGGTGAATACCGTTTCCGCAGAAAGCCGTTTGCCCAGGAAAGGCAGCAACACCTTCAGCGTATAGAAAGCATGTCCGGTTTCGTGCCCGGAAACGCCCTGATCCGTAAGAATATCGGAAATTTTCCGGTCGAGCGTCCACAGGTTGTCCAGTTCTTCCAATGCCCGGGCGGAGATTTTGCCCCGGAACAAATCCAAAACCGGCAGCAGAAGAACCGCGCCTGCGAATACTTCGGGGTGTACGCCTTCACGGATCACGCTGGCCGGCGAAAGGAACAGGCGGCTCATACCGCCGGCAAACGCGTTCCACGCGGCGTCCGTGTCAAACCGGAAGCCTTCCGCGCCATGGCGCAGCGCCCGGGCAATTTCCGGCACAGTGGAAGCTTTGTAGTTTCCGCGGGCAAAAGCGGCAAACGTTTCATAAAACGCACGCACGGGCTTTTCCAGCGACCGGATAAATTTGCCCTCTTCGGTAGAAACAGGCAGGACAAAGGGCTTCTTCGCCGGGCGGATCCCGAAAACCGCAAGCAGAGCCCGGAAAAAGCTGCCGATTTTCTGCCCGAACCCGCCGGGCAGCGCCTTGGAACGGGAAGACGACCAATCCTTGCCGGTTGTCAGATAACGGCGGACGGACGCAAAATATTCCGGCGTGCAAACATCCGCCATGGCTGCGTACAAATCTTTCAGGAAAATATTCTGCAAGCCCATGAATACGTCGGCGATACCTTTTCCATTCAGGGAATCGCAAAGTTTTTGGTATATCCCGTCCGGATCGTCCGCTTCGTACAAATTCATAAACACCTGCGTCTGGAAACCGTCCAAGGCGGCAAACATACCTTTGTCGGCCAAATCCCGGACAGACCGCAGGTACCACAGCCCGGAACGGAGTTCCTGCATTACGCAGAAACGGTTGTCCCGGACCGTGAGCGCAAGTCCTTCCGCCAGCGTCCGCTGCACAAGCTTTTTCGAACCGTCCGGCTCTTTTACAGCGGAAGCGGCGGAAACGCGGATCCAGCCTGCCGTGCGGTCGTATTTGTTGTTGTACAGAATCAGCGCCCGTTCGTTTCCGGCGCGGTTTGACCATGCAAAAACGTTTTCGTTCACGCCGTTTTCGGTGTAGAAATCATACAGCAGGAAATTCTCCACGCCGGCAAACAGCCAGCGCTTTTTCATCAGCGGGAAAATCTCCCGCCGGTGCCGTTCCAGCAAGCCTTCGTCCGGGCGTTCATCCCGGTACGCGCGCCGGTATTCCATGCCGTATTTTTCCTCAAAGCCTTCCAGCTGGCCGTGACCGAACATGGGAAGACCGGGCATAGCGACCATCATCGTACAGACGCCGAAATACTTGTCGCCTTTGCCGAACTGCGCGACGGCGGTTTCCTCATCCGGGTTATTCATGAAGTTGACATAACGCTTCAGGATTTCCGGATCAAATTCAATGGTATTCTTGATGGTGCTCCGGTATTTGTCGTTGTCTTCGCGCTTCAGCATATTCATAAAGGCCGAATTGTATACGCGGTGCATACCGAGCGTGCGGACAAAATAGCCTTCCATCATCCAGAATGCTTCTGCAAGCAAAAGCGTGTCCGGAATTTCACGCGCACAGCGGTCCACAACTTCCCGCCAGAATTCTTCCGGAATCCGTTTCTCGAATTCTTCCCGGGTGATGGCAAACTGCGAGCGGCTGGCGATGTCCCCGCCGTGCCCCGGTTCCGGATACCACAAACGCTGGATGTGCTTTTTCGCAAGAACCATCGCCGCATCAAACCGGATAATCGGGAAATTCCGGGCGACATGCAGAATCTTTTGGATGACTTCTTCGCGCGCCTGCGGATTGAGGAAGTCTATCTGCGCAGTGTCGTTCCACGGCATACCCGTACCGTCGTTTCCGTGATAAATATACCGGGTATCGCCCGTGGTGTTATCCACACGCTTGAACACAACGGCGCAGTCGGTTTTGTTGTAGTAATGGTTCTCCAGATAAATGCTGACCCGGCCGTCGTGCGAAAGATTTTCCCCGTTGAAATCGTAACCGGGGAACGGACAATCGCGCGTCTGCACAAACAAATCCGGTTTTTCCACCACCCAGCGGGAATCCATTCCGGTGTGATTCGGAACCATGTCCGAAGCAAGCCGGATCCCGCGCTGCCATGCCCGGCGGCGGAGATTATCCAGCGCTTCCCAGCCGCCCAGTTCCCCGGCGATATCATAATCGTCCAGACTGTACGCACTGGCCGCCGCTTCCGGATTGCCGCAAATCTGTTTAATGCGCGCGCTGGCAGGAGAACGCTCCCAAAGGCCGATCAGCCACAAGCCGGTGAATCCGGACTGTGCCAGAAAATCCAGCTCTTCATCCGGGATCTGATCAAGGCGCGTAATGTCCCGCCCGTACTTTTTGGAAAGCTGGCTCAGCCAGACCAGCGTGCTCTTTGCCATCAGCACGACATTCGGCATCCATTCCCGGTCCGGACTATAGCGTTCATACTCTTTGCTGATGTCCCCGAAATCATACGGATTCATCTCCGGATTCCCGCCGCCGATCCCGCCGGCCCAACCGGGCTTGTTTTCCTCGGCCAGCGCATCCATACCGGCAAGCAGGCGGGCCAGCCAGTCGCCCAGCAAATACATCCAGTTGGCGCGGATGTATTCCAACTGCCCGCGCAAATCGTCAGGCGAATACGCTACGGGAGCTTTCAGCATGGAAATCAGGTCAAAACCTTCCGGGCCGAACGGCGGATTTTTCTTTGACCAGGTAAGCAAAACGTCCCAGCACTGTGCATAACCGGATACCGCTTTCAGCTTCTCATCGTTGAATAACGGAAAAAACGGTTCAAAAGCCGGGTTTTCGTTGGCCAGCCGCAAAAGCATCAGCTCTTCCAGCGCAATCAAGCGGTTCGGCACGCCGGATTCTGCATCAACCCCGGCAAGCCAGGACACGCTGTCTGTTTTGCCGGTATAAACGTCTGCGGGAGGGAATTCCTGCGTAAACGCAAGCAGCAGGTTTTCGGCTCTTTCTTTGCCAAGCGCCGCGCAGACTTCTTCCCAGCCCAGATACAGAAAATCCGGATTGACGTCACGGCGGTACAGCCGGCAGACATAATGGAAAATCTCGTCAATCAGACCCATGGCGTTGAGCGCACCGGCTTTCAGGTAAGCTTTCGGCGGCGCGCCGGGCGGAAGGGATGCATTGTATTTCTGAATGAATACCCGGGCGTTTTTTATGCCGGCGAGAATCACATTGCCGCTGGAAGCAAAAAGCGGCGCCTCAAATCCGCAGCGCCGGCGGCATTCGGCGGATATATGGAATTCGTGAAACTGCGCGTCCAGCCGTTTTCCGCCCGTGCAAAACGAGAAATCATAGCCCTGCATCAATTGTCCTTCTCCTTATTTTGAATCCCGGTGCGTGCAGATTTTATGAATCGCCGTACAAAGGGTTTTGTTTTTTTTCAGTTCTTCGACGGATACCGGCAGCCGGTACGTCCAGTTGAATGCGGAGACCGAACCCGGGATATTGATGCGTTCTTTTTCCGGATCCCCGGCAGCCAGACCGGCGTCCAAATCCAGCCAGTCCTGCACCGGCAGAATAAACAGGGAAGCCGAAGTTTCCGCAAGGAAGGAAAGCACAGCCGCAGCGGTTTCCGGCGTATACTCTTCCGGATTGACGGTCCGCTTTTCTTCAGAGAAGAAGGTTGCACAGAATGCTTCCCCGCCGCCTTCTTTTTCCCACCAGGCGCGGAAGGTGGAGCTGTCGTGGACGGAAGTTGTCGCCACGGATTTTTCCGGATACCGGCGGATATCCACAAACGGCTGGCCGTCTTTGTCCCACTCCCGTTCCCAGCGGATGACTTTCAGACCGTAAATCGAAAGATCACGCATAACTTCCGGTACGCAGCGCGGAACATCGCCAAGATCTTCACCGCAGGGAATCATTTCCGGCACACAGGCAGCAATCATGCCAAGGAGCTTTTCCGCCTGCGCTTTCCACAGCGGTTCTTCTGCGGCGCGCTTTTCCCGGAACAGTTTTTCCAGCGCGTTTTTTTCTTCCGGGGAAAGCGTATTCCAGGCTGTCGAGTTATAATAAGTCCAGACAGGGGAATACTCCGGCTCGGCGCTGTCATCCCGGCCGCTGACCAGCAGAACCCTGTCGCGCCATTTGCGGCAAAGTTCATCCTTGACCGGATCGGGCAAATCCGCCGCCCGGATGTCGCTGTCGTGGCGGACAGAGGGTTTGAACAGCCAGAGTTCTTCGTCGCCGATGCGGTCCATCACCTTGTGTAAAAGACCGTGCGTTCCCAAATAGTCGTAGTTGTTCACCGCTTCGATGTCCCGGGTAGGCACGTGGGGCTGCGTAATCCAGCGCAGGCGGTCGCCGCTGAACCCGGCCGCGGCCAGCTCCTGCGTAGTGATTCCCTGATGCGGCATGGTCCAGCCGAGCGCGCCGGTCAGTTCGCCGTCAGGAACAGACCAGATGCGGAAGAAACCCAGAATGTGGTCAATGCGGAATGCGTCGTAATATTGCGCGGCGCTTTTCAGGCGTTCTTTCCACCAGGAAAAGTCCACATCTTCCAGATTATCCCAATTGTAAATCGGGAAACCCCAGTTCTGCCCCGTAGGATTCGGACCGTCCGGCGGACTGCCCGCGCGCAAATCCGAGCGGAAGAATTCGGGATTCGCCCAAATATCGCAGGAATCCTCATTCATCATAATCGGAATATCGCCTTTCAGCGCGATGTTTTTGTGCCGGCAATATTCCGCGGCGGCGGAAAACTGTTCATGCAGACGCATTTGCAGCCAGGCATAAAACAAATGGCCGGAACGGTGCGCAGGATTGTCCCACCGCGCCTGAATTTCAGCATGGGTCGGCGTGCGCATTTTATCCCAGGATTTCCAGGAAGCCTCAAAATTGTAGTATTTCAGATTCATGAAAACCGCATAATCCACAACCCAGGGGTTTTCCGAAATCCATGCGGCCAAACTGCCGTCATCTGCCGATTTTTTGACGTCGCGTTCGCAGGCGTCATAAATCTTCCGCAGCAACTGTAATTTGTCATTCCGGATTTCCCGGTAATCAAAACGCCCGGCTTTTTCATGTTTCATGGCAAGCGCTTTGATTTCCGCAGAGAATTTTTTTGCTTCAGGCAAATCCTGAATACGCAGATACAACGGATGCAGGGCAAATGCAGAGAGCGCGCTGTAAGGGGAACTTTCTGTTCCCGTATCATTCACCGGAAGAAGCTGGATTAAACGGAACCCGGCTTTTTCACAAAAATCCGCAAACGGAATCAGGTCTGCGAATTCCCCGATCCCGCAGCTCTCTTTTGAACGAAGCGCCGATACAGGAAGTACGACTCCGGCCACCGGACCGTCAAATACAGAAACCCGCATACTTTCCTCCTTTTTTGAATATTCGCTTACATTCAGACTATCAGTTTACACCATGAAATGAAAAAATACCAGCAAAATTCCGAATGAACAGCGCAGGCGTGCCAAGCATACGCTTCTTGTGCTATACTCACGGCATGACAGACAATCCGAAACCGGACAGACGGACGGACGGCGTGCCTTCCGATCCCATCGTGGCAGTGGCCACTGCCCTGGCGCCGGCGGCTCTGGGTATCGTGCGCGCTTCCGGCGGCGGCGCGCTGACACTGGCATCCCGCGTGTTTTCCCGGCCGCAAAAACTGCTGCAGGCGGCGTCCCACACGCTGGTATACGGCTGGATTCTCGATCCGGGTACAGGCAGCAAAATCGACGAAGTCGTGGCGGCTGTTTACCGCGCCCCGGCAGGATTTACCGGAGAGGACGCCGTGGAAATCATTTGTCACGGCGGGCCGGCCGTTGTAACCGCAGTATACCGCGCATTCCTGCGTGCCGGATTCCGGCAGGCGGAAGGCGGGGAGTTCTCCCTGCGGGCGTTTGCAAACGGGAAAACGGATTTAACGCGGGCAGAGGCTATCGGCGAAATCATCGCGGCAAAAACCGCAGAAGCCCGCAAAAAAGCCTCGGCGCGGCTGTCCGGCAGTCTTTCCGCAGCATTTTCCGCAATCCGGGCAAAAGTACTGGAAGCGGCGGCGGCCGTCGCTGTGGAAATCGAGTATCCCGAAGATGAAGAAACCGTGAAAGGCGCTTTCCGGCCTTCGCTCATCCGGAGCGCCGCCGAAGACCTGCGCGCACTTTCGGCCACATGGGCGGCGGAAAAACTCTATCAAAACGGGGCGGAACTTGTCCTGGCCGGCGCGACAAACGCAGGGAAATCCCGGCTATTCAATCTTTTGCTGAAAGAAGAACGCGCCATCGTTTCCGAAATTCACGGCACCACGCGGGACTGGATTGAGGCGGAAGCGGATTTCGGCGGTATTCCGGTACGGCTGTTTGACACGGCGGGATTGCGGGAAACCAGCAACCGGATTGAAGCGGAAGGCATTTCCCGTACCCGCGGACTGCTGGAACGCGCCGACATCATTTTTTACGTTGTGGATTCCGCACAGGGACTTACCGGAGAAGACCGGGCGTTCCTCTGCGGGGAAAGCGGAAAACGCACGCCGGTTTTCCTTGTGTGGAACAAAACCGACCGGGAGGATTCCCTGCCGGCAGAGCGGATCCCGCCGGAATGGATTCCGCAAACCGGAACCGTTTTCCGCGGCGTATTTCCGGTCAGCGCGAAAACCGGCGACGGGCTGGCGTATCTGGTAAAATGCGCCGGGGAAACCCTTCTGGCAAATACGGAATCTGTATCTGCGGAAACTGCCCTCGGCAGCCTCCGGCAAAAAAAAGCGGCGGAGAACGCAGAAGCCTGTCTGCGCACAGCGCTGCAAAATGCAGAAGCCGGTTTTCCGCTGGATACGGTGATTCAGGATTTGGAAGACGCTTTATTTGCGCTTGGGGAAATCACCGGCGAAACGGTGACGGCGGACGTTCTGGAAGAAGTGTTTTCTAAGTTCTGCGTTGGAAAATAGCGCCCAACCGGACGGACGGCGAAAGCCACTTTCCGGAATGCTTCCCGGCATCCGGCGACAAAATACGGTCCGCCGCCCACGACCAGACGCCCTCTTCCGAAAAAGAAGCCTTCATCAAAAGAACGTCCGTTCCGCTGCTTTCCGTTTTAAAAACCCGCGCGGCGGTTTCTTCCCCAAAACGGATAAAGGCGGATTCCGCCGAGGCTGCGGTAATTGCGGAAAGCTCCGGCATGTCCGGGGATGCGCCCTGCTTTTCCCCGGCCGCCAGCAAAAATACAATGCGTCCGGAACGCCGCTTCCGGCACCGTTTCAGGACAATCCCTGCCAGCGACTGGAAAGCCGCAACCGAAGAGCGGAAAATCTCATCCGGGAAAAGTCCGGAAAAAAACGGGGAAAGCGCGTCCAAATCAAAAAGCAAAACAAGCGCGTCGAGTTCCCCTGCGCCGGAAGCTTCAAATACCAGCGATTCTGTGGAAAGCCAGGAAAACGGATTCCAGAACACTTCCAGCAATGCGGAAGCGCCGGGCTGCGTTTCCGGTCTGGCCGGATGGGATTCCGCGTTTTTTTCGGGCACAGCAAGCGTCACCGACACATCCCGTGAGCGGAGATCCGCCGCAAGCAAACGTGCAGCGGGAATCCGGCTGTCCGCAATCAGAACATTCATAAATGTATTTTACCCGTTTGCGCCTGCGCTTTCAACTCGAAACCGCATTTTCCGGCGCTACGGCGGGAATATACAGCGTAAATACCGCGCCGCCGTCTTCTGCGTTGCCGGCGAAAACGGCGCCGTGCTGATTGCGCAGAACAGCATACACGCTTGGCAATCCCAGACCGTTTCCGCCGGGTTTTGTGGTGAAAAACGGATCAAACAGCAAATCCAAATCTTCCGGCGGAATTCCCGGCCCGTAGTCCCGGACGTCCATCCGCACGAACCATTGAAAATCCCGCGGATCCGACTGCGCCCTGTACACCGGCCGGTCAGGACGGATCGTGCCGTCCGGGACATACAGCAGGGCTTCCGAAAGCGTAATTTTCACTTCGCCGGCCCCGTTCATCGCATCGGCCGCATTGGCCAGAAGATTGTCTACTGCAAGAACAAGCTGCCCCTTATCCGCATAAACCCTGCGCAGGGTTTCCGGGGCAAAAACCGAAATCCGCAGGCCGGGACGCCGCCCCGCAGACAATCCGGCGCATTCCTGCACGATTTTCCGGAGATCGCACGGCCGGAGATCTCCGGCGGCGTCCGGGGAAAAACTCATCAGCCGCTGGCTCAATTCCCGTCCGTGCATACAGGCATTTTCAATCTGCGAAAGGGATTGTTCGTCTTCTGCATCACGCGGCCGCATCCGCATCAACCCGGCATGGCCAAGAATCACGCCGAGCATATTGTTAAAATCGTGTACCAGAATCCCTGCCATCATGCCGATTGATTCCAGACGTTCCTGCCGGTGCAGAACCGTGCGCAGTTTTTCGCTTTCCGTAATATCCGAAATCGAAAGAATAATCCGGTCCGCTTCTTCCATATCAAAGGAAACGGCGGAAATCCGCACGCGTTTTTTCACCCGCCCGGAAAGCAAAACTTCGCCGTTAACTTCGGAGACGTTGCCTTCCATCATGACTTTTCCGCAGAATTCATCCAGCGTCATATCCAGCGGCGTGAGCCCGATTTCACCGATTCTCCGTCCGCAAATTTCTTTTTCCGGGCGTTCAAAAATTTCCGCCGCAGCGGGATTTGCTTCGTTGATAATCCAGCCGGCAGTTTTGGCAATCAGGATACCGGAAGGATTAAATACAAAAAGGCGTGAAAACTTACTTTCTGATACCTCGAGCCGGCGCACCGCAAATTCGCGCTCCAGAATTTCGGATATCAGCTGCCGTGTAATACGCAAATCCGTGGCAAAAACGAAAAAGCCGCCGCCGCGGACTGACACGATACGTAAATCCACGGGAACGGTTTCACCGGAAGCGGTTTGCAGCTGGACTTCGACCGGCGGTACATCTGCGCGGGATTTTTGCTCGGAAGTGGCGTGCGCAGACAGCCACGGCAGGCGGGACGACGCATTCAGTTCCCTGTGGAAAAACAGGAATTCCGCGCCGCGCCCTGCCGCCGAATCCCCGGTATAGCCGGAAAGCCGGATACCGCGGCGGTTCATGTGCAGGATTCTTCCTTCATCATCCAGAAGAACCACCATATCGGAAATATTATCCAGAACAAGGGAAACGGCAAAATCAGACGGGTGCAAACCGGAATCACCTGCAAAAGAAAGATTGAGATCCGTCACGCGAGCCTTCCGCTGTGTTTTTCCCCGTTCATACCGTGATTCCTTCTTCTGTTGTTTTTATTCTGTCTTCCGCCGTTCCGTTACCCCTGTCATTCCGTTCATCGTAAACTGCTCCCGGAAAAAATACAAGAACTTCTCTTTCCGTTGACGGGAAAACATTCCTGCGGTATTCTCACCCTATGAAAATCTGGATCAAATACCTCATCGGAATCGCCTTTGGATTCATTCTTTCGTTCGTTTTACCGGCAGAAAATCCCGCTGTAAGGGAAATTGCAGCCACGGTTTCTTCTTTGCTGACGAATTTCGGGAGGTACGCCCTGTATCCGGTGCTGTTTTTCAGCTTTGCCGTCAGCGTCTATGAGCTCAGGGAAAGCCGCTCTTTGTTCAAAACCGGCTTGCTTTCGGCGCTGGTCATCGCAGCCGCTACCGTTTTGTGTGCGGTAACCGGCGTAATCGGCGCACTGATCTATACGCCTGCAAGAATCCCGATTTTTATCGAAGGCGCCGGGGATGCCCGGCAAATCGGGATTTGGGAAAGCCTGGGCAAACTGTTCCCTGCTTCTGCCTTTGAAGTATTCTCAGACGGCGCATTCATTTTACCGCTGTGTATTTTCGCCGGTTTTCTTGGAGCCGGCTGCGCTGTGGACAAAACCACGGCAAAACCGGTCCTGGCATTTTTTGATTCATTTTCGCGCGTAGCGTACGCCGTATTGGGATTTTTTGTGGACATTCTTTCCGTGGGATTTATCGGAATTTCGGTATATTGGTTTTTCCTTTACCGCGAAATGCTTTCATACGGTTTTTTCCTCAATTTTATCCTCATTTTGGCTGCCCATGTAGTTTTTCTTGCTGTTGTGGTTTATCCGCTTTTGCTCCGGTTTATCTGCGGCGTAAAGCAGCCGTACCGCGTCCTGTACGCTTCTCTGGCCCCTGTTGCAGCCGCCTTTTTTTCCGGAGACGCAAACCTGACGCTTTCCGTTCTTCTGCGCCATGTAAACGAAAGCCTCGGCGTCCGGCGGAGAATCTCGTCCATTGTGACCCCGATGTTTTCCGCATTTTCCCGCGGAGGAAGCGCGCTCACCGTCATCATCAGTTTTATGGTGATCCTGCATTCGTATTCCAGCCTGGGAATTTCTTTTTCCGATATTCTGTGGCTGACCGGAACCAGCATTCTGCTTTCGTTTTTTCTGGCGCGCTTCCCGGCCGGAGGCGCCTACGTGCTGCTGGCGACCATTTGCGCAATGTACGGCCGGGGGTTTGAAGCCGGATACCTCATTCTCCGTCCGGCCGCATTTTTTATTTGCTCTGCGGCAGCGGCAGTAGACGCGCTCACGGCAGTTTTCGGCACATGCCTCATTGCGCAAAAAATGAATATGCGCAATTCCCAGGAAACGCGCTTTTTCATTTAACACACGCGGCAGGCGCGTATTCCTGCATTATCCGCCGGATGCCTGCCGTTCCGGAATGTGAATGACTTCCCTGGGTTTTGAACCGTTGGCCGGCCCGACGATTCCCCGCGCTTCCATTTCCTCTACCAAGCGGGCAGCGCGGTTGTAGCCGATTTTCAGCCGGCGCTGGATATAAGAAGCCGACGCCTTTCCTGCACTGACCACGATATCCAGCGCTTTGTCATACAGCGGATCTTCGCCGTCGGAAAAGAATGAAGCGTCCAACGTTTCGTCGTCATCGTCTACAAAAATCTCGTCGTCAATATACTCCGGTTCACCGAACGTTTTGACCTGCTCCACGACACGTTCCACTTCCTCATCCGAAACAAACGCGCCCTGCAAACGCACCGGGAACGGATCCGTCACGCTGGAATACAGCATATCCCCGCGCCCGAGAAGTTTTTCTGCGCCGACCTGGTCAATGATAATCCGGCTGTCCGTCTTGGAAGCGACCATAAACGCAATCCGGCTCGGGATGTTCGCTTTAATCAATCCGGTAATCACATCGATCGAAGGACGCTGCGTGGCCAAGACCAGATGAATGCCGACTGCACGGCTCATCGCCGCCAGACGCGCTACTGTGGATTCCAGCTCTTTTCCGGTCGTAGCCATTAAATCCGCAAACTCGTCGATAATCACGACAATGTAAGGGAGCTTCTCCGCCGCAAGTCCGCGTTCCGCTATCCGCCGGTTGAATTCCTTGATGTTCCGCACGCCCATGCCGTCCAGAACAGCATAACGCCGCTCCATTTCACACAGGCAATATTGCAGCGCCTGGAACGCTTTTTTCGGTTCAGTGATAACCGGCGAAAGCAAATGCCCGATATCGTTGTACAGCTTCAATTCGACCACTTTCGGATCAATCAAAAGCAATTTGACTTCGTCGGGTGCGCGGCGGTACAAAATGGAAAGAATGATTGAATTCACGCATACCGATTTTCCGGATCCGGTTGAACCGGCAATCAGCAGATGCGGCGTAGCTGTCAAGTCGATAATCTGCGCTTCCCCGGTAATATCTTTCCCCAGCATCACCGGGATACCCATTTTTTTTGCCGCCGGGCTGTCTGTTTCAATCAATTCGCGGAAACTGACAATCGACCGCTTTTTATTGGGGACTTCAATACCGACCGCAGGTTTGCCGGGAATCGGCGCCACAACCCGGATGCTGGAAGCCGCAAGGCGCAGCGCAATATTATCCTGCAAGCCGACAATCTTGGACAGTTTTACACCGGGTTCCGGCAAAATTTCAAACATGGTGATTACCGGCCCTTTTTTGATACCGGTAACGTCTGCCTGAATGTTGAATTCGTTCAGCGTTTCTTTCAGCGCGGCGGCCGCGCGGCGGGTATCGTCATCGATAACCCAATATTCGCCGTCCGGATATTCATTGAGTAC
>JADIMS010000093.1 GCA_017694555.1 Candidatus Avitreponema avistercoris | reverse complement strand
AACTTTCTCCAGCATCAAATTTCCCCGTCCAAAAGTTTTTCGATGAATTCCAGCGGCTCCGCTTCTTTATTCAAAATCCGGAACAGACCGTTGGAAATCGGCATTTTCAGGTCGTACATACCCGAAATGATGTGCACATATTTACAAGCCACTGCGCCTTCCGGCAGATAACCGATTTCCGAAATGCGGGCAATCAGGTCGTCCAAATCAGAAAATTTTTGCAGGATTCCGTTGCGGATAATGTCCTGCCCGAATTTGCGGTTGCGCCCGAATTTACTGCGGCAGGTTACGTCCAAATCGCCGACGCCGGCAATGGACGTAAACGTCTCGGGATGCGAAGCGTTCATGGCCCGCCCAAGCGTAAGCATTTCATTCAGACCGGCCGCCAGCAGCAGCGACTGGGTATTGTCCCCGAAACGGTCGCTGTTCTCGGAAATGGCGTCCAGAATACCGAAAGCCACGGCAATGACGTTTTTTGCCGCCGCACAAATCTGTACGCCGATAATATCCAGGCTGGAATACACCAAAAGGCCTTTGGAACGCAAAAGTTCCCGGAAGCGGATTGAATTCATGGCGTTTTCGCAGGCGGCCACCAGTCCGGTGATTTTCCCTAAAGCCACTTCTTCCGCGTGGCTGGGGCCTGCAATATACACCAGATTCCGGCGGTATACCGGAGGCAGGACATCTTCCAGCGTTTCCACAATCAGCCGCGGCCCGGTTTCCGAAGGGATAAAACCCTTGGTTAAAATCCCGATGCACGTAGAACCGTCCCGGACCCCCGGTACGTCCAGAATCCCCTGCACCGTTTTTGCCAGATACAGGGAAGGGCTGGCCAAAATCAAAAAATTTTTCCCGCCGGCCACTGCGCAAATATCACCGGAAGCCGTAAGATTTTCCGGCGTTTTGTAACCGGGCAAAAACCGGCTGTTTTCGTGCTGCCGGTTAATGGATGCACAAACGTCCTCTTCCCGGGCCCAAATCTCTACCTTGTGCCCGGCCCGCGCAAGCGAAATGGCGACTGCCGTTCCCCAAGCCCCGGCTCCGATTACGCCGACTGTCTGTTCCATATCTTCCCTCCCCTCTCAGTACCACGCAGCATTTCCGTCTGTCCAGGGAAAGATTTCTTCCGGCTTGAAAAACAAACGGATTTCCCGCTCTGCATTTTCCGGGAGATCAGAAGCATGGATAACATTGAGCGGCGTATGCATCGTGTAATCCCCGCGGACAGTACCGGGCGGCGCATCTTCTACCCGCGTAGGGCCGCAAATTTTGCGGATCAGCGAAACGGCGCAGTCGCCTTCAAACACCATAGCCACGACAGGCCCGGACGTGATATACGAAACCAAGTGTTCAAAAAAATCCTTGCCGGCATGTTCCGCATAATGGGCGCAAGCCATGGCGGGCGGAATTTCCAGCATTTTCATCGCGATCAGCCGCAGTCCTTTCCGTTCAAAACGCGTCAGAATATCGCCCACCGCGCGCCTTTGCAGAACGCCGGGTTTCAGCATGACAAAAGAGCGCTGATTGTTCATTGTTCCTCCGAATTCCGGGACAGGTCAAACAAGCGTCCGGCGGAATGCTGTTACCATACCATAAAACGCGGATTTCGGAAAGAGTGTGCGCGCGGGGGACCGGTCACGGCTCCGTGTTATCCGGTTTTCCTTCCCCGTTTTCTCCGCCGATGGAAGCAAAAACCGACTCTGCGTCAAAGGCGCCGTCCGGTTCCGGGGTTCCCGCATCCGGGGCAGAGGATTCCGGTACAGCGGGCTCCGGTACAGCGGGCTCCGGCTGCACGGGAGCGTCCCCGCCGGACCGGCCGGACGGAACCGCCAGACTGTTTTGCAAGTCCGCAGCGGTTTGCCGGATTGTTTCCGCGCGGGTTTTGAAACCGGCTATCACTTCTTTCAGTCCGCCGATCATCATAGAAACCGCACCCACGCCGTCGCTCACCCGGTTGGCGACCATTTCCAGCTCTTCCATCGAAGTCTCGATTTCCCTGGAGCCGTCGGACATTGACAGGGAATCGCCGGAAACCCGGTCGGCAATTTCCTGCAAACCGTGCATAACGTCCAGCACATTCCGGTTTTCCCGGTTGGATTCCGTCAAATCAGAAGACAGCCTGACCATCGTAGAAGAGACGGAGCCGACGTTGCCGGTGATTTGCGTAAACGAAGTTTCCAGTTCGCCGCTGGAAGAAACCATTTCCTGAATGGAGTCTACGATTTCGGAAATGGAAACCGTAATGGCGGAGGAATTTTCCGCACAGGCTTCCGCCAGGCGGGTCATTTCTTCGGCAACCACCGAAAAGCCTTTGCCGAGGTCCCCGGCATGGGCGGCTTCGATTGCAGCATTCAGCGACAGCAGGTTTGTCCGCTCCGCAATATCCTGAATAACGCCGACCACCTCCTGGATACGGGCGACCTGGGAGCCGATGCCCAGAATCCGGTCGTGGGTCAGCGAAAACACTTCCCTGCCCTTTTCCGACGACGAAACCAAAAGCCGGACATCCCTTGCATCGCGGTCCGCCAGCGAAACCATCTCCGTCATGCTGGAAATCATTTTTTCCACGGAAGAAACGGAACCGCTGACAGCCTGGCGCTGGTTTTCCACTTCCCCGTCCAAATGCGACAGTCCGGCAACAATCTTGGACAGCGCGCCCTTCACGTTTTCCACCTGCTCTTTCAGCGTCTGCACTTCGCCATTCATATCCGTCAGGAACCCGTCCACAATGGAAAATGTCGAATCCGTATCGGAAATGGCGGAAGAAAGCTCGGAAACCGAGTCCAGACCGGAACGGAGAAGCGGCTGGATTTTACCGGATATACGCGCCTGCGCCGAAACTTCCGAGAAAACCGAATGCAGCGCCTGCGGCACATCCGCCCGGGATACCGGCTCTTCGCCGCGCAGCATGGCCTGCAGGGAATCCATCAGGCGGCGCGCCGTATGCATTTCGCGGCGGAAAAACACATACGGGGCGTCAATCAGCAAAATCAGCGTAACAATAAAAACGGCGCCGGAAAGTACAGCGCGCAGCAATCCGTTTTCACAACGGGCGGTAATCATGAAAAACAAAGCGGAAGCCAGGGCCAGAATCACAAAAACAATGCAGGCATAAAACAAATTGCGTCGGTTCTTTTTCATTTTGCAACCCTTTACATAATACAACTTTCATTTTAAAGTGTCAGTATGAAAATCCTTCATACCGGTGATTTGCATCTCGGAAAGGTTTTCCATGAAATTTCCCTTCTGGAAGACCAAAAACAGATGCTGAACCAGCTTCTGGCCGAGCTGGACAGGGACGATTACCGCGCCCTGCTGATTGCCGGGGACGTCTACGACCGGAGCATTCCTCCGGCAGAGGCCGTCGGAGCATTCAGCAGCTTCCTGACCGGACTGCGGAACCGCTTTCCTGCGCTGGCGGTTTTCCTGATTCCCGGAAACCACGACTCGGCAGCCAGACTTTCATTCGCTTCGGAAATTCTGCGGAAACAAAACGTATACATCACCTGCGACCCCGAAGACGCTTTTACGCCGGTCATTTTATCACAAAAAAATGAAACTGTCGCCTTTTTTTCCCTGCCTTTTTTGCATCCGGGAAGCCTGATCCGGTCGCGGAGACAGGAATCTGCGCCGGACGGCACGCTTTCCCTGTTCCCGGAAGACAGCGGAACGGACGGCGGTACGCTGTTTTCGCAGGCGGATTTGGCTGCGGAGGCGGCGGAACGCTTTCAGGAAGTTTTGCGCCGGGCGGATCTGAAAAACGTCCCGGCGGTCCTCACCGCCCATTTGTTTACGGCAGGCGGCCGGGAATCGGCTTCCGAGCGGATTTTTCTGGGTACGGCCGAAAAAGTCCCGCCGGAGCTGTTCCGGCCTTTTTCTTACGTGGCGCTGGGACACCTGCACCGCTTTCAAAAAGTGGCGGAACGGATTTATTACGCCGGGTCGCCCCTCGCCTACGCCTTTGACGAAGCCGGGGAAGGCAAATTTTTCCTGAAAGTGGAAATCGGTCCGGCGGAAGATGCTTTCCCGGTACAGGTAACGCCGGTTCCGGTACATCCGCCGCACAACGTAACCCGGCTGCGCGCCGCTTTTGCGGATCTTCTTGCCGGAAAATATGCAGGATACGCGGAAGATTATCTCGAAATCGAACTGACGGATCCCGGCGTGCGCGAAAGTCCCATGCAGCAACTGCGCGGGCAGTTTCCGTTTTTGCTCAGCGTCAAACAAAACATACCGAAGGAAGGGACCGGGCATACCGGCAGCAACGGAGAACCCGAAGAACGGAAACCGCTGGACAATTTCACGGATTTTGAGCGTTTTTTGTATCCGGAGCAGCCGCCGGAGGAATTGGAGAAAAAAACGGCGCTTTTTTCTGCGGCGCTGGAAGAATGCACCCAACAGACGGGGCAGGCGGAATGAGACCGGAACTTCTCGTATTGAAAAATTTCGGGCCTTTTTCCGGCGAACACCGCGCCGATTTTTCCGCGCTCGGGGATTTTTTCCTGATTTGCGGGGAAACCGGCGCAGGCAAAACCACGCTGTTTGACGCCATCTCATACGCGTTTTACGGGGAGGCGCCGGGAAGCCGGAAAGGCATATCCCGGCAGCTGAGGAGCCAGTACGCACAGGCCGCAGATGAAAGCTTTGTCATGCTGACATTCACCATCGGGAAAAGAAAATACCGCATCCGCCGTACCCTTCCGTCAGAGCGGGAAAGCCGCCGGACAAACAGGACGGTACTGGTTCCGGA
>JADIMS010000092.1 GCA_017694555.1 Candidatus Avitreponema avistercoris | reverse complement strand
GGCTGACCAGACGCTGACAGAGGCGGCTGTCATCCAGCTTGAAGGCCCGTTTGATATTTCCGGAAAGGAACGGCCGGTTTTTTCCTGGGAGGCAGAATCTCCCGGTATGCTGCTGAAGCTGACGGAAGAATTCGGACTGGTGGGGACGTTCGGCTCCCCGCAGCCGCTCGGATACCAGTTGCGGTCGTTCCTTGCGGATTTTTCCGCTGCGTCGCCGGAAGGGAATCCCGCGGATCAGGGCGTCCTTGCAGTGCGGATGTTCGACCTGGATCCTTCCTGTTTTACCGACAGGTTCCTGGTGCGCAGCCGTTTGGATATGGTTTTGCAGGGTTGCCGGATTGCTGCGAAGATTCTTGGGGTGCAGAAATTCTGTTTCATTTATGACCGGAAAGCGGCTGTGATCCGGGAGTTACCGGAAAATCTGTTCGGTTCTCCCGGACTTGAAGTCCGTTCTGCCGTAACCTCCGGCGTATATCCCTGCGGGGATACGGTGCTGTGTAAAGAAACTGCGGCAAAAACGTTTGAAAAATGCCGGGCAACGGATATTTTCTGTCTGGATCCCTGGACGGCTTTTTCCCTCTATGAAACGGCGGTGTTCCGGCATCCCTGCCTGCACCGTCCGCTTCTGGTTGCCGGTTCCGCCATTCATGTTCCGCAGATTTTGAATGTCCGCATCGGAACCCGGGTCGGGGACGTCATCGAAGAATGCGGCGGATTTAAAGTTTCCCCGGCAAAAATTGTGGCCGGCGGACTGCTGACGGGCAGGGCGTTGTATGATTTGGATACCCCCATTGACCGGAATGTCCGGTCGCTGCATTTTATGACAAAAGACGAAAGTCCTGTCCGTCCGGTTTCTCCGTGTATTCACTGCGGGCGCTGCCTGCGTATTTGTCCGCAACATTTGGATCCCGCGCGCATGGCGGCTTTGCTGCAGCGCAACGCTTTTTCTTCCGGCAGCGGATACGGCCCGGCGCTGGAGGCAGCGCTTTCCCGGTGTATTGGCTGCGGTTCCTGTTCGGCGGTATGTCCGGCCAGGATTCCTTTGCACCATATCGCCCGCAACGCGCTGCCGTCCGCTTTGCGGATGGAAAAATCCGGAGGTTCCGTGTGAAAAACAGTGTCTGGAGCGTTACACCTGCTCCTTTTGTCTTTTCCGGTTTCTCGCTTCATACGACAGGGATTGCGGTATTTTTGACGTTTGTGCCCCAGCTTGTACTGCTCGCCTGCTTACGGGATTTTGCCGCCCTGACGGTTATTTTTTCTGCACTGGCCGGAGCCGTGCTGGCAGAGCTGTGTTTTTTTCTTCCGGTATTTTGCGGCGGCCAAAAAAGCTTTGATTTTTCGGTTCTTCTCTGCGGGCTGATTACCGGCTTTTTGCTTCCCACCGCCATTCATCCGGTTTTGGCTGTATGCGCTTCCTTTTTTGGTTTGTTTGTAGCCCGTAATTTTTTCAACGGGACGGGAAACGCCTGGCTGAATGCGTCGGTTTTGTCGGTATTTATTGTATGTCTTTCTTCGCCGCTGTATTTTCCGGAACGGATGGCTGTCCAGTATACCGCCCCGTCTGCCACTGCGTTTCCGTCCGTGACCATGCGTCTGAATCCTGCGCCTTTTGACGTGGATATCACCAATATGCTCAATACGTTTGTGCTGCAGCCGCTGGGTATTCATCTTCCGGAAGGATATGTCTCACTGTTTTTTCAGCCTGACGCCCCGGTGGCGGCTTTTAAATTTAATATTGTGACGCTGGCCGCTTCCCTTGTTTTTTTTGTTATGGATATTGCCGACCGGATTGTGCCGGTTGTTTTTCTGGCGGTATACGCTGCGGCAGTGTTTTTCTTCCCGGATTTTTTCCGTGCTTCCCTGTTTGCGCCCGGCGGATCCGGGGACGTTCTGTTTGCAATTTTTTCCGGCGGCCTGTTCTTTACCGCGTTTTACCTGCTTTCTGATGTCGCCACGCTGCCGCGGACAAAGCCCGGCAGGGTCATTCTGGGTGTTTTTGCCGGCGCAGCTGCTTTTTTTACCTGCGGATTGGGCGGGGATACGCTGCTGGGTGCGGTTTGTACGGTTTTTCTGGCAAATATGCTCAGTCCGGCGATTGAATATATAGAAAACCGCTTGCTGAAAGCCGCGCCTGTGGAGACAGTTTTGTATGACAGATAAGACGACAGATAAAACGGAAAGACAGAACCATTCCCCAAATCCGCAGGCGGCGCCGGTGAAATGGCGCGTGTTGTCCCTTTGTCTGGCTGCCGTTTTTTCCGCCGTACTGTTTACGGTACACGCTTTTGCTGCCGGACATTGCAGCACCGTGATCCGGGAAGAAGCCCACGCGGTTTTACGGGAAGCGTTTCCTGTGTTTTTTCCGGGTAAGGAAACACCGCTTCCGGGCAGGAACCTGGATCTCCGCGCGGGAACGGCTTTTCAATGGGTGTTCCCGGTGGAGGCGCCGGGACCCGGTTTACAGTCTGCCTATGCGCGGGATTTGGTATTCGTGGTTCCGGTAAACGGATTGTCCGGTCCGGAGTTGTCTGTTTTTTACTTTTCCCCCGGTTCCGGCGTACTTTTTCTGGGAAACTGCCACCGTACTTTGCCGGAGTCCCCGGAAGCGGCCGGTGATACTGGAATTTCTCCGGGAAATCTGAAAAAATGGACGGAGAGAATCGGGGAAACCGCTGCCGGAATCATTGCCCGTTCTTCCGGTATGCGCGCCGGATCCGGAGGTTCTGCAAATTGAAAAAAAACACCGTATTGTTTCTGATTGCCGCCGCTCCGCTTTTTCCGGCCCTCTCCCGGTTTTCGGCCGGATTATTGCTGGGTGTGGAATTCTGTCTGTTTTTTCCGGTTTTGCTTGGGATTCGCAAACTGCTTGCTTTGTGCGAAATCCGGCGCGGATTTTATTTGCTGACGGAAACCGTTTGCCTGACCCTGACTGCTTCGTTTTACTCCGGCATAATCAAATGGATTTTTCCGGTTTCTGCGCTGTCCCTCGAATTTTTCTTTTTTGCCGTCCCTTTTGTTTTTTTGGTATTTGAGATGCTTGCCGGTTTCCGTCCGGCGGCACATCATGCGCCGCAAAACCGGGAAAACCTGTTCTTGCTGGCTGCCCCGGCGCTTTTACTGTTGATTTCCCTGGTGCGGGAAATTCTGTTTTTCGGGATTGTTTCTTTTCCGGCTGTCCGGACCGCCTGTTTTGTTTCCGTTTTGCCGCCGGCTGCGCTGGATTTTACGCGTTTTTTTGGCAGTCTGCCGGGATCCCTGGTTTTAACCGGGCTGATTCTCTGGCTTGTCTATTGCATCGGCAACCGGCGTTCAAATGCTTTGCCCAAAGCGGGCGGGTGACGGGTAGTGGAAGGGGATAGTGCCATGCTTTTTTTGACTTTGATTCTGTATACCTTTTCCGTTTCCGCGGTTTTTTCCTATGGGATCGGCCTGCATTTTCTTATGGTCCCGGAAACGTACCGACGGGCCGGTCTGGCGCCGCTGTTGCTGAAAGATGCCTGTTGTGCCGTTTTGACAACGGCTTTGCTCTGGTATCCGGCTGCATATCTCCCGTTGTCCTTCGGCATAACCGCATTTTTACCCGCCGCCGCTGTTCTGGTTCCTGCTGTTTTGGATCTGCTGCTTTCTGTGGTTCTGCCGTCGGAAGAAGACGGGAAGTCCCGTCTGTTTTCTTCGTTTTTTGTATTTGGGATTGTGTTTCTCTCCCTCCGGGAAGGAATGTCGTTTTTGGATGCGGTCTGGATTTCATTGTCCTGTGCGCTTTCGTTTGTGATGTTTTTGTTTTTGTTTGTCACGGTACTGGGCCGCCTGTCCGTCCTTCCGCTGCCCAAGCTCCGGACCGGCTTGCCTTTGTTTTTGATTCTGGCCGGATTGTTTTCCCTTTTTCCGGTCGCCTTTGATGTTATCTGGGCGGCGCTCGCAGGCGGAGGATTTTTCTGATGGAAGCGCTTCTGCGGATTGCAGCTATTCTGCTGATTTTTCTGTTTTTCGCTGTTTTTTTCGCACTGTATGTTGCGGCTGTCCGTCTTACCGGCGCCGGACGGAAAGAAAAAGCGCCGCCGGAATTTTCCGGTCCGGATGTTCCGGTTCCGGCTGACGGCAGCCGGGAAAAAGTATTTTTCCGCTGCCGGGGTGTTCCGGATCCTTCTCGCGTGCGTTTCCAAATGTCAGGGTTCGTTGACTGCCGTTCTCTGTTCCGCACATTCCGGGGAAACCGTCCGTGCCTTTCTTCGTGTCTGGGCGGGAATTCCTGCCGCATGATTTGTCCGGAGAATGCCATCGTATTTTCCGGGGGTATACCGAAAATCCTCAGTTCCTGCACCGGATGCGGATTGTGTGTGACGGTTTGTCCGGTCCGGCTTTTGACCTTCCGTCCGTCTTCCGGCGTACTGCGTGTAGACGGGAAACCTGTTCCGCCTGCTGACTTTTGTCCTGCGCACCGGGTTACCGGAATCGAGCTGATCTGCCGTGAGGGAACCCTGCCGTTTTCACGGTAAGGCGGAGGATCGGAGCGGATATGCTTTCCCTGTGTCTTGGTTCGTACTATGTTTTGGATCCTCTTGCCGGCGCCGCAGATGCTGAGCGGGAATATTCCCGCATTCTGAAACCTCTGCTCGGCTGTCTTTGTACAAATCCGGAACTTCCGTTCTGTCTGTACCTTTCCGGGGAAGCAATGGACTGGCTCAACCGGAAGCATCCGGAATTTTTTGTGCTTGCCCGCGAGCTGTTGGCAAAAAAAACGCTGGAATTATTGGGCGGCGGGTTTTTTGCGCCGTTTTTTCCGTTTATTCCGCCGGCTGACCGGCTCGTGCAGCTGGAAATGCTGACTACGGTTCTGCGCCAGTCTGTGGGAAAACGTCCGCGGGGTGCATGGCTTCCGGCAAGCGCCTGGGATTCCGCACTGGTTCCCGTGCTGGCTGCATCCGGTATCGAATATGTTCTCCTGGACCGCCATATGCTGAAATACAGCGGTTGTTCCGGCGTTGACGGAAATTATCCGGTGACGGTGGAAGAAAACGGAAAGACGGTTGCCGTTTTGCCTTTGGAAACCGCGGCGCCGGACGCCGGGGAAGACCCCCGCGCCTTTGCCGCCGGGCTGCTTGCTTCCGTGGGGGAAGACGCCTGCGGTATGTTGGCATGCTTTTTTCCGCCGGACAGACTTGCGGACCTGGCTTCCGGCGCAGAACCCTGGATCTGCCGGCTGCAGAATACTGTACGCGCGGAAAAACTTCCGCTTATGTTTGAAACGCCCGCCCGGGTATTGCGCGCTGCGGAAAAATTCCAGTGTCCGGCTGTGCTGTCGGACGGAATGGCGCCGGCTGAAGTACGGAATGCCCCGGAAGACTGGCCGCCCGCTGCGGTATGTAAAATTCCGGTCAAACAAAACCTGCTGCACGTTTCTCCGTTTATTCCGGGTATGTACGCCAAAATGATGCACGTCCATACGCTGATCAATCAAATCCGCGGCGACAAGGCCAGAAAAAACGCCGCGCTGGAAGAATTATGCCGGGCGCAGAACCACCGCCTGTTTGTCCGGCCGGCAGAAGAATTACCGGCCGCGCGTGCCTGCGTTTACCGCCGCCTTTTGACAGCTGAAAAGCTTTCCCGGCAAAAAGGAATATTCAGCGATTCGTTGTTGTCGTTTGATTACGATTTTGACGGTGTGCGTGAATA
>JADIMS010000091.1 GCA_017694555.1 Candidatus Avitreponema avistercoris | reverse complement strand
ATTGTGCAGGGGAATTTTTTTCCGGATTTGCGTAAAGAAAGCGCTCAGGCCGCATCCGCTTTGGACACACCGGGTATTGCCATCGGCGGTCTTTCTGTCGGGGAACCTCCGGAAGTGTTTTCGGAATATCTGGCGCTGACTGCGGAGTATCTCCCGGAAGGGAAACTCCGTTACGTCATGGGAATCGGCACCCCGGATTACGTCCTGGATGCGGTTGCCAACGGAATCGATATTTTTGACTGCGTTTTACCTTCCCGGAATGCGCGCAACGGTTCCCTGTTCACCAAGGACGGGCCGATTGCCATTAAAAAAGAAAAATATGCGGCGGACTTTTTGCCGCCGGATCCGGAATGTACCTGCCGTGTGTGCCGTGAGTATACGCGGGCGTATCTCCGGCATTTGTATAAAAATGCCGAGATTCTCGGCGCCATGCTGTCTACATACCATAATCTCGCGTTTATGAATCAGTTGATGCTTGATGCGCGTGCTGCAATCCGGGAAAACAGGTTTCCGGCTTTCCGGCGCGCATTTAACGAACGCTATTTCCGTTCCGGAACCAAAGGATAAAAAATGGCTGAAAAGAAGCAAGCGTTTTGTTCCGTTCTCCGCGTGTGTTGGATTGCCGTTTCGCTGTATACGTTTGGGTTTTTCCCTGCAGTTTTTGCGCAGGAACCGTCCCGGGAAGAAATCCTGCAATATGCACTGGATACGGAAATCATCGGTTTGATCCAGGAACTGACGGAAGAAGACAACCGCGACTATACGGAAGAATTGTCGGAACTTTTTGCCCGCACAAACAACAATGCAATCCGGGAAAATATTTTCCGGATGTTTTCTGCGCAGGAAATTCCCGTTCTGGAAGATGCCTGTCTTGCAGTTCTGTCGGATCCCTATGACTCCGCCTCTTCTTTGGTTGCCGCCGCTGCCGGATATGCGGGTAAACTTAAACTTTCCTCCGCGCTGCCTGCACTCCGTTCTATGGCCGGAAGCGGGGACTACGCTATGGCCTCTGCTGCGGTCCGGGCAATCGGGGAAGCCGGCGGCCCGGAAGAAGCGTCGTTTTTGCTTGCTTTGATGGATGAGGAGCTTTTTGACGAAGAGAAGCAGCGGCTTGTATTCCGCCAGGACATCATGCAGGCGGTTTCCCGGCTGGATATTTCCGGAGTCCGGGAAAGCCTGCTTTCCATTGTGCAGGATACGGAAGAAAATGCGGTTATCCGCGCGTCGGCTGCAAATGCAGTCGGAACGCTCGCAATAGAAGAGGATGTGGATACGCTGGCGGATTTGTTCAACGAGAGCGACCCCATCCTCCGGGCTGCAGCCGTTTCTTCGCTCGCCCATTTTTCCTCTGCGCAGGCGCAGGAACGCATTTTGGAGGCTTTCCGGGATTCTTATTACCGCGTGCGCCTTGCTGCGCTGACTGCGGCAGAAAACGCAAAACTGTCCGCCGCCGTGCCGTATATCATATACCGTGCAAAAACCGATCCGGAAGAAACCGTGAAGATGCGCAGTTATGAGGTTCTGGGCGCGATTGGAGGCAGCGAAGCCCTTGATTTCCTTTCCGGCGTGTTGCAGGATGAAAAAGCCTCTGATAAATTCCGGGCAAAAGCGGCAGAAGTTCTGTTGGAAGGGCATTTTGATTCATTTTATCCGGAAGTGGAAAAAGTGGCGCTGGAGGCAGTCGGGGATGAAAAAAAGCGCTGGCTCTGCCACGAGCTTGGTAAGACGCTTTCCGGTATTGCTACGGGCCGGACTTCATCTCTGGCCGCCCGGTATCTGGACAGCCGGGATCCGCTGACGCAAAGCCTTGGTCTGGATATGTATGAAAAAAACGGATATCCTGCGCTGGAATCCGTTGTGCGGGAGTTGGCGGAAAATCCGTCCGCAGGCGCAATCCAGAGAAGGGCGGCAAAAATTCTGGGAACCGGTACGGATACCGGGGAAACTCCGTCTGCCGCCGCAGGATCTTTCCCTGCCGCCGGAACCCCGGCAGGGAAAGAATGAATCCCCGCCGGCGCCGGGGGTTGCCGGCCCGCTGTAACTATTCGTTAATGGAATTCAAAAAACGATTCAGCACAACAACCGGATCTTCAAAACGCCGCAGCATGAATGTAACCGGATACCCTTTGTCGGATACGGCTGTCACAGGCCGGTCCAGGCAGTCTTCAATCACAGCGGTTTTTTCATACGGAAAGTATTCCGGTTTCAGCAACGCGAGGGAACAACGCTTTCCGTCGTAACGGACTTCGGCAAGGTTGGGCGGGAATTTTACCAGGAAGATGAGGAACGGCGATGCGCCTCCGCCGATAAAAAGCCGTGATCCTGCGCGCATCTGGTGGACATTGCGCCGGCCGATACGCGTATTCTGTTCTTCCACAAAGAGATTGAGCGTGATTTTTCCTTCGCTGTCGGAAACAGAAACCGATGTATGCGGATCCGCCGCCGCAAATCCGGCTTCCCGTTTGACAAAGCGTGTTTTTCCGCCGAGAACCCCGTATTTTTCTTTCCGGTCCGTGAAAGAATAGGCGGCGGCGCCTGTTCCCGCGGAAGCGGCGGCTGCACGGCGTCCGGTTTCCGCAGATTTTGGTGCGGCAGGCAGTCCGCGTTCTGCAGGGGCGGATTCCGCAAACAGCGCTTGCAGGGCAGATGCTTTGCTGCTTTCTTCTGCACGCTTTGCCGGAACTTGCCGCTTTTCCATGCGGGATTCTTCCGTGTCCGCAGAAGATGCTGCGGCGGAAAGCGTTGCCTGTGCTGCGGACGGTTTAACCTGCACAGACTGCAGGGTCTCCTTTTCCGCCTGCGGTGCATATACCGGACTCCGCCGGGTTTCCGGGCGGCCTTCAGAGGCTTTGCGGATTTCTTTTGCCGGTTTCCCGATGCGCCGGGAAAGAAGGACCAACAGCACAATCAGGGCTGCAACCGCCAGCAGAATCAAAAGCACCGTGAACAGATAAAATCCATTTGTACGGAAAAACGATTCTGCGGTCATGGAAACCAGCGTAAGCTGCACCGTTGCCTGCTGCGGGTCCACGCGCAGATTGTCTGCAAAGCGCAGTTCCAGCGGAAGTCCTTCTGCCGGAATTTCTGCTTCTTCCGGTAAAACCAGCGGTGCTTTCAGGGAACCGTGTTTTCCGGGCGCCAGCCGGAGAAACACGCTTTTTTCCAGAATATCCCCGTATCCGGCGGATTCCACCGCAATCAGGTGCATATTCAGATCTGCACCGGAAGTGTTTTCCACTTCCAGCGGCAGGGTAAAAAACCTTGCCTGCTTTCCTAAATTTTCCGGGAACGTGATGCGCGGCAAATGCAGCACTGAATCCGTGAATTCCAGGGGCTGATCCGCGTCTTCCGGAATTTCCGTGCGCGGAATATCCAGTGCGCCGGTAAATTCCTCAGAAATATCATAATAGGAATTCTCCGGCGGGGCGGAAACCGGCGCATCCGGTGTGATTTCCCGTCCCGGATCCCCGGCTGTCTCCGGAATTCCGGTTCTGTCCGGCGGATTTTGTCCGTTCCCGGCCGGATTTTCCGCTTCCCGTGCGGATTCCGGCTGCACAGCCGTTCCGTTTCCGGTTTCCGTCTGCGGATACGGATCCTGCGCAGCTGCAACAGCCGTATCCTGATCCGGTAATCCGTCCGGTAGTCCGGCGGGAGGGTTTTCCCCGGGCAGGTTATCCGCTTTCCTGCGCTCCGTTACGACACTGCCGTCTAAGGAAAGGACGGCAACATCTTCCGGCCATGGAATTTTGATGTAATACACATGCCAGCCCGCACCCCGGATCCTGCGGGCCGCCTGGTCCACTTCGTCCTGTACCTCTTGCAGGCTGTAGGAAAAATACGGGCTGGAATCCGGCGGATTAAAAATACCGTCGGAAATTACAATGATGATTTTCTGCCTTTGCTGGTCCAACGTCGAAATGTATTGCCACGTGTATTTCAGACCGGACAAAAAATCCGAATTTTTTCCGAGCGGGTAGAGCAGCATAAAACGGGAAACCACCCGGGAAATATCCGCCTCGTTTTCAATCGGCTGCACAAGCTCGAGGTTGACACGCGCATTGAACGAGATGAGATGCACCGTATCGCCCTGCCGGATAAAACGCCTGGTGATATCGGGCAGCACCCGCGTGTGGATCTGGTCGAACCAGGGCAGGACGGTGCCGGATGTGTCCATCAGCACAACGATGTCCGCCGCGTCCTGCGCCGCCAGCGGACAAAGAACCGTCACAAGGCTCAGAAAAGACAAAGTCAGCAGCAGTAAACGTTTTTTGCACATCGCGGTTCTCCCGGAAAGCGGTGTCGGTGTACGGTTAAAAATCCGCCACCGCGATGGATTTTACCGTGTAATCCCTGTTTGTATCGTTAAGCAGGAATTTCAAATTGTCTCCTTCCCGGCTGCCGCAAAGCTTCAGCCCGAGAGGGGACATATACGAAATAATGCCTGCCTCCGCATCCGATTCCCATGGGCCGAGAATCGTCAGTGTTTCTTCCTCGCCTGTTACATTGTTCTGCAGGCGCACGGTTGTTCCGAAAGCGACACGGTTGGAAGATACCGTGGCGGGATCGACAATCTGCGCGCGGTCGATTTCTTCCTGATACGTGCGTACCCGGTTGTCCAGCATGGACTGGCGCTCTTTTGCAGCTTTGTATTCCGAGTTTTCCCGCAGGTCGCCGAGGGAAAGCGCATACGAAAGCTCTTTCTGGTTTTCCGGAATTTCCACTTCAATCAGATGGCGCAGCTGGTTTTGGCGCTCCGTCATCATTTTGGAGGTTACCAGCAGGCCTTTTGCCGCAGAAGTTTTTTCTTCCACACCGTAGAACTTGAAGTCTTTGTGCTGTTCCAGGATTTTGTTCCGCAAACGCATTTTGACGGCAGGATCGAGATCCTTGACGTCGTTGACCAGCGTATAAAGCCGCGTGATGGTGTCGGTATCGTGCGCCAGCATATATTCTTCCAGCAGGTTGTCCTTCCCGAACAGGATGGACAGAATCTGGCGGTTGATTTTCCGGTTTTCCGTGGTATTGCGGTGGTTGGCAATTTCTTTGAATGTGATGTCCGCAATGTGGATGAGCGTAATCAGCTGTTTCTCATACGGAATTTCCAGGGATTTGAACCATTCTTCGTTTTGGGCATTTTTGAAGAACCAGACCACGGCTTCGCGGTAATTGCGGAAATTCTCAAAGCTGAGGACTGCAATGTCCTTCACTTTGTCTTCGTGGCCTTCTTTTAGCAGCGCTTCGATAATTTCCGTGGAAAGAATTTCCGGGAAAAGTTTGGCAAATACGTCCGGCCATTCCGGAATGAATGTACGGATATGCTGGAGGTAACTGCGCCGCAGGTCGTTGTCCTTCATCTGATTGTAAACCAGCGCATAATCCCCGATTTCCCCGAAAAGTTCGGCAAAATTGTATTGGATGCCGGAATTCAGGTGCGGGTGTTTGGCCACAACTTCCTTTACCACCAGATAAGACGCAATGGTTTTCTCGTTCACCTGGCTAAAGGCTTTCAGATAGCCGGAAAAATAATTGAACATCTCGGTGAAGTATTCCGAATCCGGATCCGCTTTTTCCGAAAAGGTCATCAAAAGGTCGATTTTCGGGAAGAAGTCTTTCTGCGCCTTGAATTCATTGTAAATCTTTTCTTCAATGGAAATCGGGCGTTCCCGGACCACGTATTCGTCGATGTTGTTCGGATTTACGCCGAATGCAGGGTCTTCCCGGAGAATGGCGCGGGCCTTGGTGTTCCACGACGTCCATTCACCCGGCGTCAAAACTGAAGGAACCAGCTCGTCTTTGATCCGCTTGTGGTGGCAGCAGTTGTCGTAGCTCTTGATGATGATTTTCAGCGCCCATGCCGGGTCTTCTTTCACTTTTTTTGCCAGTTTTTCTTTTTTCCAGATGGACTTCAGCACCCAGATGTGGTCGCGGCTGAGCGTCTGCAGGGCATTGACGCCCATTTTCAGGCTCATAGTATGCCCGCGTTTTTTTGCAAAATCGATTACGAGCTCATCCTGCCCGACTTTTGCGATACGTCCGACGCCCCAGGTCCGGTGGTATACGAAATTCCCCGCGTCAAAGGCAATGTGTTTTTCAAATTCGGAAATCGCTTCAAATACATTGCGGAAATTTTGGGTCAGGTTGGACGTTTTGATGTATTCTTCCAGCATACTGTGTCCGCTGTATTTTTGCCGGAAGCATTCGGTAATTTCTTTGCGCGCCCACGGATCTTTTTCGTCGTAAGTCAGAATCTGCTTCAGGATTTCAATGGCTGTATCCCAGTCGCCCTCTTTTTTGTACGCTTCGTACAGTTCCTGCAGTACAATCGCGCTTTTATCCCCGCCAAGGGTTTTGGCAATTTTGCGCTGGACATGCTGGAAAAAGTCGATTTCTTCCGGAATCACGGACACCAGCCGGGACCAGATTTCTTTTACCGAATTGGACTGGCGCTGGTTGATACAGCGGTACAAGGCTTTTTTGTAGTAATCAACGGCCGTTTCCATGTCGCCGTCTTTTTCGTATTTTTCCGCCAGCAGTTTGGCCGTATCCGCCTCGTTATAATCCACTTTTACCAGGCGTTCCCACACCGGATACAGCTTTTCCGTATTGTTTTCTTCCCGGTAGCAGTCGGCAAGGGTGCGCAGGGCAAATTTGGATTCCCCGAAATCCAGCACGCGCTGGCAAAGGTATTCCACAATCTGCGTCTTGTGGTTGTCGGTGAAGATATTGACCAGTTCCGTCAGCGCGGATTCATCCAGAAGCTGCTGCGAAATGGCGCCGATTCCTGAAATGTAAAGGGCGATGATGCTGTTCTTGGTATGCGCAAGATGGTCGTCGCAGAGTTTTTTCAGCTCATCGGCCTTTTTTTCCTGCTGGGCTTCCCGCATGATGCCGTCCAGCTCCTTGAAATTGGCGATGGAATAATTGCCGATGGCGGCGCGGGTCCATTTTTCCTCGTTCAGCATATTCTGCACGTTTTTTATGATATCTTCAGCCATGGTGTTTCTCCTGATTCCCTTCACATGGTGTATTTTTGGTAAATTTTTTCATCCAGCAATTTGATTTCCAGCAGAATCTCATTGATTTTTGCCCGGTCATTGTCCGTATTCACACAGTGGTCAATCAGCCAGAAATAGTGGTTGATCAGCCGCGGTACAAGCAGTGCCTTCCGTTCCGGGGGCGCCGTTTTGATTTCGGTCTTCAGAAAAAAAATATTCTGTTTCAGTTTCCCGACCTCCACGGACCGGAGTCCCCGTTTGACATTGAATACCCCGAACAAAAGTCCGTAAACCGGAATCCATTCTGCCAGCTCCTCTCCTTTATAGCCCATATCCCCGACTTGCCTGGCCAGCCGCAGAATAATTTCCGACTCCAGGAAATACAGCTCCACCTTACCGGCGTCTTTGAAAAATGCTTCCCGGAAAAGCACTTTCGAAAACCGCATTTCCCCGCACAGCGCGTAACAATCCGCCAGTTCCGCCAAAATGGCGGCGGATTCCCGGTTGCCGTCTTTTGCCTGCTCCAACAGCCGCAGCGCCCGTTCGTAATCTCCCAGCGCTTTGTAGCACAGGCCGGCTTTCCGGTATATCTCCGGATCCTGGGTGCTTCCGTCTTCCCGGTACAGGCACTGGTAAAACTCCAGCGCCTTGGAAAACGCGCACCGTTTCAGGGCGTACAGGACGGAGTCGTTTTCCGCTCCTTTTTCCTGCATATAGGGGAGAAACGTCCGCCACTGCGAAACCAAAAATTCCCCTTTTTCAAAAGGAGTCGCCTTGTCGCGCAGACTCCCGATTTTTTCCCGCCAGAAATTCACGCCGGCCAGGGTATACAGAACCAGCGGATCGTTGAGGGCGTGCTGTAAAATCCGATTCAGCTCGCCGTGTGCCCGTTCCAGTTCTCCGGCCCGGAGGGAAACCAGCACTTGCTGCAACGATTCGTGTTCAGATTCGCATATCATAAGGCATTTTCTATTATACTCATTCCGTATTTTTAGTCAATGAACGAATTTTACGGAAAAAACGGAATCCTTTTCCGGCTTGTACGGGCCGGATCCCCGGATATGCAGGTTTGTTGTTTACAGATTCCGCGGGATTTGCTACTATTAGGGATTGGTATGAATACGGAGTTTTTGTTTGCGCCGTCCATTCTCGCCTGTGATTTTTCCGACATCGGTTCGGCGCTTGCCCGCATTGAAGAATGCGGGGGCGATTTGGTTCATATTGACGTGATGGACGGGCATTTTGTGCCGGAAATTACCGTCGGCGCGCCCGTCGTGGCCTCCCTGCGCAGGCGGACAAAAGTGCCGTTTGACGTCCACCTGATGGTTGACGACCCGGAGCACTTTATTCCCCTGTTTGCCAAGGCCGGCGCCGATTGGCTGACGTTCCACTATGAGGCGGTTACGCATATCCATTCGGTGATCGGGCAGATCCGGCAGGCTGGTATGAAGGCCGGTATCAGCATTGTGCCGTCCACGCCGGTTCCGCTTCTTGCGGAAATCCTCGGCATGGTGGATCTGGTTCTGGTTATGACCGTGAATCCCGGATACGGCGGGCAGACGATGATTGATTCCTGTCTGCGGAAAATCCGGGAACTGGTACGGCTGCGGCAGGAAAACGGGTTCCGGTACCTGGTTTCTGTAGACGGCGGCGTGAATGCCGGGAATTTTACCCGTGTGCTGGACAACGGGGCGGATGTGGTGGTTTCCGGTTCGGCATTTTTTAACGGTTCTTTGGCCGGGATTCTGCAGTCCAGAACGGATTTTGGCGGCGTTGATGCGTTTGTCCGTTCCCGGACAGGAGGGGGATGATTTTGCGGAAGCGGATCTGTTGCTTGCTGGTGTTTATGGTGTTGTGTGCGCATGGTTTGCTCTTGTCTGCACAGACGGCGGGAAGCGGCGCCGGTCCGCTGCTGGCCGGATTGGAGGCGTACGCCCGGTCCGACTGGCCGTCCGCCGTGTTGTCTTTCCGCAAGGCGGCTGCCGAGAACCCGGCCTCGGCTGAACCGTGGTATTGGCTGATTTTGTCGGAAATTTCGGCAGGGGATTTGGAGCACGCGTTTTCAGATATCGACCGCTTTATTTTGTCTTTTTCGGCGGACCGGCGGGTGCCGGACGTTCTGTACCAGCGCGGCCGGATTTTGTTTTTAACCGGATCTTATGATGAAGCGGTCCAGACGCTGAATTCTTTTGTGCATTCGTATCCGGATCACCGGATGACCCCTTCCGCGTATTATTGGATTGCGGAAACGCTTTTTGCCTGCGGACGTTTTGAAGAAGCAGAAAATGTTTACGCTTACCTGATTGACACCTGGCCGTCCAGCGCAAAGCGGGAGGCTTCCGTGTACCGTCTGGCGCTGATAGAGCAGAAATCAGAGGAAAACAGCCTGCTGGAACTGCTGAAGGCGAGTCATGAGGAAACGCTCCGCATTGTCGAGGATTACCAGCGGCGGGAGCGGACATTTGAACAGGCCGTAACCGCCTACCAAAAGCGGATTTCCGATATGATGAAAGATACGCGGCTGGCGGATTTGGAACATGCGCTGGGCGAAGAAAAACGCCGGAATGCTGCGCTCGCGGAAGAAACCGCCCGTCTGGAAGCCCAAAACGCGGATCTTTTGTCGGCGCTGGTCGTGAATGGCATCGCGGTGCCGGAATCCGCCCGCACGGAAGAAACCCGGGCCCTGGAGTCGGCAAATGCCGGTGCGCGGCAGCGGGCGCTTGAGGAGTTGCGGCGCAAGGCAGAGCGTGCGCGTGCGGTTTACGAAAGCGGCAACGGAGAGTAAATGGTGAAAGCTGGCTTGGCATCCGGAAAACAGGGAATGGTTTCCGCGCTTTTTTTTCTTCTGCTTCTGATTACCGGCGTTTTGCCTGTTTCCGGGGCAAATTCTTCCGGCCGCGGGGATTTTGAAATCCGCAGCGGCGGAATGAAGGTCACGCTGCACCGGGAAACCGGGACGTTTTCGCTGTACCGGTTGGCGCCAACCGGAAAAGACCGTTTTGAGCCGGTTCTGGATACCCGGAATTACGGTGCAGGGACAAAATTTGCCGTTTCGGCGGACGGCCGCCCGTTTTTGCTGGAGAAAAAACCGTTTCTTCAGCCCGTTTTTGAAGCCGGGGAAGACGGTCTGTCTGCGGCTTTTGTATTCACGCCCAGCCGGGATTTTCAGGTCCGCCAGCGCTTTTTTTTCCGGGAAATGCCTGTTGCCGGTATTCCGCAGACCGTACTTGTCATTGAGACGGCAGTGGAAAATACGTCCGGCAAAGAAATGGAATTCGGTTTCCGGGCCGTGTTCGATACGATGCTCGGGGAAAACGGAAATTCTGCGGACGGCTGTCATTTTTCCACCTCCGGCGGCGGGCGGATTTTTTCGGAAACGCTGTTGTATCCGGAACCGGGGAAACGGGAGTTTTTGTTTTCTTCCGGCCCGGACGGCCGTTGCTGTACGTTCTTGGTTTCCGGGGCGGATATACGCGATACGCCGTCGTGGATATATCTGGCCAACTGGAACCGCTGTGTTTCGGTTTTGTCGGAACCGTTTCGGAATGCGGTGAATTGTACGCCGGGAAGGAGTATGAGCACGGTGTACGCGCCGGACGATTCGGCTGCGGCTTTCGGCTGGCCGGTGCGGGTTTTGGCGGATAAAGAAACCGCGGCGGTTGAAGTCTGTCTTTCCGTCATCCCTCCGGATTCGGCGCTTTCCCTGATTCAGGCTGAAGAACGGGAAAATGTGACGGCGCCGCAGGAATCCGTGGATTTGGAGTTCTTCCTTTCCTCCGGGCAGGATCCGGCGTCCCGGGATTTGTCTTTCTCTGAAAAACAGGCGCTGTACCGCAGGGTTATGGAACGTATGCGGCAAATTGACGCCGAAGGCATTTCCGTTTCTCCCTCCGAGCTGGCCGGATTGCACCGGATATTGGATTATTTGCTGGAAGAAGACGGGATATGAATGTGCGCATAAACGGGAATCACTGTACCGGCAGGTTGTATGGCTGAAAATATTCTGGATAAAGCCGGAAGATTGTTCCGTAAACGGCGCTACGGGGAAGTTATTTCCCTGCTGGAGCCGGTTGCGCTTGCGGTGGATGATCCGGCGTACAAAAATTCTTTCGACCTCTATTTCCTTCTTGGTATGTCCTGCCTGTATACGGGCGATACGGGCGGTGCGTCGGCTTATTTTTCGCGCGCATGGAAAATCAATATGCGGAATCCCGCTTTGCTGCTGGCGCAGGCAGCCGTATTTTTGGCGCAAGGTAAAACTGCAGAGGCTTGCGGCGCCTATCTGGACGCCCTGCACCAGGATCCGGAAAATAAAAAAGCGGCAAAGGCTCTGGAATTCCTGCGGAAAACCGAAGACGATGAAGTGGAGCGCTTTGTCCGCCGCGGGAAAGCCGTCCGTTTTTATCCGGCAGCCCGCAAAAGCCGCCTGCGCCCTGTTCTGGCGGCTGCCGCAGTGATGCTGGTCTGTCTTGTGCCGGCCGGTTTTATTCTGGCGCGCCGGGCAGCCGTTCCGCCGCGCGCGGACTTGTCCGCTTTTTCCCTGTCCGTGGACGAGCGGCGTTCCGCCGCCGGTTCGGAGCAGGAAGGAACATACCGCTATATTCTGACGTCTTCCCAGATTGTCGATTCCTATGAGGCCATCAAAACCTATTTTAACCGTTTCCGGGACAATGCTGCGCAAGTGGAAATCAACCGGCTGCTGAATTCCAACGCTTCGGTTTCCGTGCGCCGGAAAGCCCGGCAGCTGATGGATTATCTTTCCGAACCCGGATTCGATACACTGAAAGACAATTATTCCTATGCAGAAGTATACGAAGAACCGGATCTTTATTTGGATTGCTGGGTGATTTGGTACGGTCTGGCCGCCAATGTTACCCGCACGGAAAACAGTACGGATTTTTCGTTTCTTGTGGGCTACGACCGCAAAGCCGATTTGCAGGGCATGATCAGGGTGCATTTTCCGCGCGCGCTGTCTTTTGATCCCGACCGGCCGTTTGAGGTTTTGGGGCAAATCAAATCCGACGGCGGTCATCTGTTTTTACAGGGAAGTTCAATTTACCAAACGGTCCGTCCTGCACCGGAAGAAAAAAAAGGATAAAAACGGAATTTTATGATATGTTGCAGAAGTGCCGCCGGAAATGCGTGTGCCGCAGCGTTTTCCGGGGATAAACCAACATGGGGGAGGGAAAGGTGGCAAAGATGATGACAGAATTGAATCCGGACGCCGGCATGAGTGAAAAACTCAAGGCGCTGGAAGCAGCCCGGCTGCAGATTGAGAAGCAGTTCGGGCAGGGATCGCTGATGAAGCTCGGTACCAGTGCCGACACCGCAGGGATTGACGTGATTCCGTCCGGGAGTATTCTGCTGGATGAAGCGCTGGGTATCGGCGGATATCCGCGGGGCAGAATTATCGAAATTTACGGGCCGGAGTCGTCGGGTAAGACGACACTGGCTTTGCATGCGGTGGCGGAAGCGCAGAAGCTCGGCGGTATTGCGGCGTTTATCGATGCGGAGCACGCCCTGGATCCGCAATATGCCAAAAATTTGGGCGTGAATATTGAAGACTTGTGGGTTTCGCAGCCGGATACCGGCGAACAGGCGCTGGAAATTGCGGAAAGTCTTGTACGGTCCGGCGCCGTGGATATCATCGTCGTGGACTCTGTCGCGGCCCTGACCCCGCAGGCGGAAATTGAAGGGGATATGGGCGATTCCCATATGGGACTGCAGGCGCGGCTTATGAGCCAGGCGCTGCGGAAACTGACGGCGATTATCGGCAAATCCAAATGCATCATTGTGTTCATCAACCAAATCCGCATGAAAATCGGCGTGATGTTCGGCAATCCGGAAACCACCACGGGCGGTAATGCGCTGAAATTTTATTCGTCTGTCCGGCTGGAAGTCCGGAAGTTTGAAACAATCGACCGGGGTGAGGAAAACGCCGTGGGAAACCGTGTGCGGGTGAAGGTCGTGAAGAACAAAGTCGCACCGCCGTTCCGCAAGGTGGAGCTCGATGTGATTTTCGGTAAAGGAATTTCCGCTTATGCCAGCCTGCTGGACTGTGCCGTTAAGCATGAGCTGGTGGATAAGAAAGGCGCATGGTATGCGTACAAAGAGGAAAAAATCGGGCAGGGCCGGGAAAATGCAATCAAATTCCTGGAGTCCAATCCGGAAATCACTTCTACGCTGACTGTCCAGCTCCGGGAGCTTCTCTTCCCCGGCCAAAAGCTGAAAACCGCCCAACCGGCGGATAAGGATAAAAAAGACGCTCCGCTGCCGGAAGGCGTAACAGCCGGCGCACAGGCAAAAAACAGCGGGGAATCCAAGGCGGACGGGCCGAAACCGGCTGCAAAGAAAGCGGCCGCTGCGCCCGGTCCATCCGCAGCAGGGGATTTGTTTTGACGGCGGACGCCGCGGAAAATATGCTTCGGCAGCCGCTTCCGTCTGCAAAACGTGTACCGGTACCGGAAGGCGAACTGGTTGCCCTCAGCCTGGGATCCAATCAGGGTGATTCCGTCTCTATCCTCCGCGGCGCCCTGCAGCGGCTTTCCGCTTTCCTTTCCGGTATGCGTGTCTCTTCGCTGTACCGGACTGCGCCGCAGGATGTGACGGACCAGCCGGATTTTTATAACGCTGCGGTATCCGGCCGCTTTTGCCGGACCCCGGATGCATTGCTGCGCCTGGTCAACGGAATTGAGGCGGATTTCGGGCGCGACCGCCTGCACGGCGTTCCCAAGGGCCCGCGGACGCTGGATATTGATATCCTGCTGTTCGGAAACCGCACGGTGTCCTGCAAAGCGCCGGATTTGGAAATTCCGCATCCGGCGATGAAAAAAAGACAGTTTGTGCTGGTTCCGCTGCTTGAGATTCTTCCCGATGCCGCCGATCCTGTAACGGGAATGTTTTTCCGCGACGTTTTGGCCGGGCTTCCGGATCAGGGCGTCCGGAAGTCGGAGGAAGAATTATGGAAACCGATCAGGCTGTAAACAGCGCCAGCTTTAAGGTAAACAATTTTGAAGGTTCGCTGGATCTTCTTTTGCAGATTATCCGGGAAAACGGGATAAACATTTATGACATCCCGATTGCGAGTATTACAGATCAGTATCTTTCGTATCTGGATTATATTCCGGCGGATTTGGATAATCTGACGGAATTTTATGCGCTGGCGGCCACGCTGCTGTGCATCAAAAGCCGTATGCTTTTGCCCGTGGAGGAGGCAGAGATTGACGGGGAAGGGGAAATCGGGGATCCCCGGCAGGAACTTGTAGAGCAGCTGATTGAATACCAGAAATATAAAAAGCTTTCGGATTTGATGAGCGAACGGGAATCCGAGACGGAGTGGGTGATGGAGCGGAAAAAACTCCAGCGTTCCCTGCCGTTTGAGGAAGATAATCTGTGGGAACGCGCAGACACCTGGGATCTGATGCGTACATTTTCCGGTTTGATGTCCAAATATCACACCCAGGTGATTTATGATCTTTACGAAGAAGTTTCGGTAAATGAGAAACTTACGCTGATGAATGAGCTGCTGGAAGAAAAGGGTGAATGTATGTTCACGGATTTAATTGTGCGGAAAGGCAATCTGATGGATATTGTCTGCGCGTTTATGGCGATTTTGGAAGCGGTGAAATTCCGTACGGCCAGTATTTGGCAAAACCGGATGTTCGGCGATATCAAAATCAAGCCTTGGCAGCCCCATCCTGTGGAAGTACCCGATGAAGGAGTATAAAATGGAAAAAGAGACGGCTCTGGTGGAAGCGGTGCTGTATTTGGAAACGGAGCCGCTTCCGGAGGATACCATTGCACGCATCACCGGTCTGTCCCGGGAAATTGTGTCGGAAGCCCTGGAAAGACTGAAAACGCGTTGTTCCGGCGAAGATTCCGGGCTGGAAGTGATGCAGATTTCCGGCGGCTGGATGCTCGGTCCCAAAAAAGAACTTTGGGAGTCGCTGAAAGACCGGTACGGCAAAAAAGCGGAAGGCCGGCTTTCCCGCGCTGCCATGGAAACCCTTTCCATTATTGCATATTCCCAGCCGGTTACCCGCGCCGAAATAGAAGCTATCCGGGGTACTTCGCCGGATAACATGATCCGCCTGCTGATGGAACGCAATTTGATTAAAGAAGTCGGGAAAAAAGATGTGCCGGGAAAGCCCGTACAATTCGGCACGACCAAAGAATTCCTGAAACTCTTCAAAATGAACAGCATCGCGGATTTGCCGCGGCTGGATGAGCCGGAGAACAGCCGCTTTGAACTTGCCCGCTGACCCTTCCTGTCCGCCGCCGTCCGCCGCCGGCGGGGAATCTTCCGGTATCCGGCTGCAGGTTTATCTCGCACATGCCGGCGTTGCTTCCCGCCGGACCAGCGGCGCTGTGATCCTGGACGGACGCGTGCAGGTGAATGGCAGGCCGGTAACGGACAAAGGTTTCCGCGTTACGCCTGCGGATACGGTTTGCGTTGACGGAAAGCCGGTTTTTCCGGAGCAGGCCAAACGCTATGTTTTGCTCAATAAACCGGCCGGCGTTGTATCTACAAATGCCGACGAACAGGGACGCCGGACCGCCGTTTCCCTGCTTGCCGGTGCATACCGGGAACGCCTGTACAACATCGGGCGGCTCGATATGTATTCCGAAGGCGCCCTGCTGTTTACAAATGACGGCGGATTCGCGCGGCAAATTTCGCATCCGTCTTCCGGTATTGAAAAAGAATATCTTGCCGTCACGTTCCGTCCTTGTGATCCCGGACTTGCTCCCGCATTTCAGCAGGGGATAGAGATCGACGGCACATTTTACCAGGCGCGCCGTGTTTTACAGCTTTCGGCACGCTGCCTGAATATCATCCTTATCGAAGGGAAAAACCGGGAAATCCGGCGTGTATTCGATTTTTTCGGTGCACGGATAAAAAAACTGCAGCGGATCCGCATCGGATGCGTCCGGCTCGGGGATTTGCCTTCCGGGGCCTTCCGGGATTTGAC
>JADIMS010000090.1 GCA_017694555.1 Candidatus Avitreponema avistercoris | reverse complement strand
GCTTCCACGCCGGCAGAAAAGCGGAAAAGCGACGGTACGCCGACGCGGATCCTGTTCCGGCCGCTTTCCTACCCGCTTTCCGCGCTGGCGCTGAATTTGAATATCCGCCCCAACTCTGTAACATATTTCAGTTTTCTCTGCTGTCTGGCAGGTTTTATCCTGGCGCTTATGCCGGACATCCGGCTGCACTTTGTTTCGGCGGCCATGTTCCTGCTGTTCGGTATTCTGGACTGCGCCGACGGCAACATGGCGCGCACGCTGTTCCGCCTCAAAGGAAAAACAACCGTCTACGGCAGCGCGGTGGATGCAGCCGGCGGATATTTTGCCTATACCACGGAAATCCTGGCCATCGGCCTTTCTTCGGCCCTTGTTACCGGACGCCGGGAATGGTTCCTGCTTGCGGCAGTGACGGCGGCGGCAAACCTGCTGATGCGGTTGTTCCACCAGTCTTTTAAAAATGCGGAACTTGCCGCGGGTATTCCGTCCGCGCCCGGAAAAGAAAAACGTTTCAGTGAAGAAATCGGCGTTACCGGCTGGATGCCCCTGCTTTATCCGGCTGCGGCCGCGCTCTCCCTGCTCCCGGACAAACGCTTTTCGTCCGCCCTGCCCGCCGTCCTGGTTTTTTATGCTGCCGTTTACTGCGGCGGTTTTGCGGTCACATCGTGGAAACTGATGCGGAAAGTTTCCGCCCGGGACGGAAAATGAACTGCGGAACACATAACGGAAAACCGCTGCTGATTCTGACAGCCAATGCTGCCTGGAATGTATACAGCCGCAGGAATTTGATCCGCGCCTTACAGGGTGCAGGATTTTCGGTTTTCGGAATGGGCGCGGCAGGCAGTATGACCGGAACAAAGCGGAAAGCCGGCGGCGCAAAACCGGCGCAGCAGGACGAATACACCCGCAGGCTGGAAGAAGAACTGGGCGTTCCGTTTTTTCCCCTGCCGATGATGGAAGGCGACGGCACAAACCCGTGCAAAGATATGGCGCTGTTTTTTACGTTTCTGCGCGTATACCGGAAATACCGCCCGGCAGCCGTCCTGCATTTTAACAACAAGCCGGACATTTACGGTTCCATGGCCGCTTCGCTTTGCCGGATTCCTTCTTTTAACAACATCACCGGACTGGGGGCTGCGGCGGAAAAAACCGGCCTGACGGGAAAAATTGTCTACCGGCTGTATAAAACAGCATTCCGGTCCCCGAAAGCCTTTGTCTTTTTCCAAAACCGTGATGACCGGGAATTTTTCATTTCCCGCGCGCTGTGCCCCCCGGAACGGACGGAAATTCTTCCGGGATCCGGCGTCGACACCGTCTTTTTTTCCCCGGATTCCGGCGCAGCAGAACCGTTTTCCCTGCAAAAATCCGGCCCGTGCTTTCTGTTTCTCGGCAGACTGCTGGCCAGCAAAGGCTGCGGCGACTTTATCCAGGCGGCGGAAACCGTAAAACGGAAACATCCGGAAGCCCGTTTTCTCCTTGCCGGCGAGCACAATCCGGAAAACCCTGCCTTCCTGCCGCGGGAAACGCTGGAACAGGCGCTGTCCGCAGGAACCGTAGAGTGGGCCGGCGTACAGAAGGATGTTCGCCCTTGCATCCGGAACGCGGACTGTGTGGTGCTTCCTTCGTATTACCGGGAAGGCGTGCCGCGCGTCCTGCTGGAAGCGGCAGCCATGGGGAAAGCCCTGATTGCCGCCGACTGCCCGGGAACGCGGGAACCGGTAGAAGACGGCGTGAACGGCTTTCTATGCGAACCCAGGAACCCGGAAAACCTGGCGGAAAAAATGTCTGCCTGGATTTCATTGCCGGAAACAGAAAAAATACGGATGCAGAAAGCGTCCCGGCGCACCGCCGAAACCCGTTTTTCCGACAAACTGGTAGCGGACGCCTACATCCGGCAGCTTTCTGCCTTCTGCAGCCCCGCCCCGTCTGCGCCTTAACGTACGACCCTTGCAAGGGGCCGGCTTTTCCGGTAAAATCGCGCTGATTCTGTAACGCCGCAGGCAGCAGAGGGATTTAAAGACCGAGATGAATATCGAAGAATACATTGCCTGGTACAAACAACGCTACAAGCATACCAGTTCCGCCTATGCCATAGCAGCCTTTGTCCTTTCGGACTTTGTGGTGATCATGCTGTGCATCGGCGCAGGATTTTTCCTGGTAAACCTTGTGGACCGGCATTACATCAATTTCCGCAGCTTTATCATGTACTGGGTGTATCTGCCGTTGTTCCTGGTGGTGTACAGCGTCTTCAAACTGTATCCCGGCTTCATGCAGGCCGCCAGCGAGCAGATTAAAAATTTCTTCCTGGCAAATGCCATCTGCTTTCTGGGCATCGCCGTTTCCATCGCCGTGGAGACCGACGGACGCAGCTACGTTTCCATGGGCTTTATCCTGGCCTTTCTCTTTTCCACGATTGCCCTGCCCATATCCCGCCGTCTGACTGTAGGACTGGTGCTCTCCAAAATGCGTTTCTGGGGACTTCCGGCGGTAATTTACGGCGGCAACAACGAAAAAACGCGGCAGGTTGTGGACAGCATGACGGAAAACCGGTTTTACGGATATGTTCCGGCCGTCATCATTTCTTACGACGGTTCCGACTGGCGCGAATACCGCGGCGTTCCCGTCCTGCGCGATCCGCAGGAGGACATCCGGCTGTACCACGAACTGCACATCAAAATGGCGGTGATTCTCAGTCCTTCTGTATCCGACGGTTCCTATACGCCGCTCATCCGGAAAACGCTGGCAAACGTCCGCTACAATATCATCATTCCCGATATGTCCGGTATCAATACGCTGACAATGTCCCCGCGGGAAATCGGCGGCATTATCGGCTTTTCCACCACCCATTACCTGACCCGCCGGGCAAACCGGATGCTGAAGCGCATGATGGATTTATTCCTGCTGTTTCTTTCCGCGCCGCTTTCCATCCCGCTGATGCTGCTGATTGCCGCGGCGGTAAAGTTTTCTTCCCCCGGCCCGGTGTTTTTCCGGCATAAGCGCATCGGACGGAACGGCAAACCGCTGGCTGTACTGAAATTCCGCTCCATGTTCCCCGATGCGGAAGAAAAGCTGCACACACTGCTGGCGTCCAATCCGGCTTACCGGGAAGAATGGGAAAAATACCAGAAACTCAGCGATGATCCCCGCATTACGCCGGTCGGCCGTTTTCTGCGCAAAACCAGCCTGGACGAACTGCCGCAGCTTTGGAATATCCTGAAAGGGGAAATGAGCTTTATCGGACCGCGGCCGGTAACTAAAGAGGAAATGCCCAAATACGGCGAAAGTTTTGATTATGTATTTTCGGTCAAGCCGGGACTTTCCGGCCTCTGGCAGGTTTCGGGAAGAAGCGACGTGGACTACGACGAGCGCATCTCGCTGGACTCCTACTATATCCAGAACTGGTCGATTTGGATGGACGTGTGGCTGGTCGCCCGCACGGTTTTCGTTATTTTTTCCGGGAAAGGAGCGCGTTAACCATGAAGCGTTTTCAGACAGTCCGTCTGCCGCTTTTTGCAGCGGCCGCGCTGCTTTTTGCGGTCCTTCCCTTTACTGCGGCGGGGGATTCCCGCATCGGCCCGGACGCAGCTTTCCCGTATCTGGAAGCGTATCTGGAAGGAATTCCCTTTACGCCCGGCGAAGTGTACGAATGCTCTGCGGAAGAACTGCGCGAAGTGCTGGATCTGGCGGCGGAAATCCACATCAACGTGTTTGAAATCATCGACTGCTTTTACCGCTGGATTACGCCGCGGAATATCCGCATTGCGATTCAGGGCAGCGACCTGCGCCGGATGCAAGAGGAATTCAATCTGGGAGGCAAACGGGTACAGGCCATTCTGGCGCTGGAAAATCTACAGCGGCTGGAAACCGGCGCAAAGCTGTCTGCGGGACAGGAAGCGCTGGATCTGTACCTGACGGAACCCTACGAGGCATACATCGAAATCGGCACGGCCATATACGAAACACGCGCAGGATTCCGATCGGTTTCCCCGAAACTGTTTGACGACGCTTATGGAATTACCGTAAAAAAATTCTTCATCAAAACACCGCTGGTTAAACTGGAACTGTTCGCGCCGGGGAAAGGCGCGATTTACGTGAAAGCGATTTCCCGTCCCAAGCGATGGAATCTGGACGTCGTGACCAAAAACTGAACAGGAGTTTTCCGTGAAGCGAACACACTGCTTTTTTTCCGGCGCCGGCTTCTTTCTTGCACTGCTTTTTATTCTGCCCGCAGGCGCAGAGACATACAGGATCCGGGATATTTTTTATGATATCGACGGCGTAACGCGCGAATACCCGCTCGCAAAAAATCTGGAAATCGAACGCGACCGGGACCGGGTTTTTCCGGACCGGACTTCCCTTGAATCCTATGTCCGCGATTTGGAAGTCCGGCTGCTGAATCAGCGCGTCCTGGCGGACGGAAGCGTCCGCGCGGTTTACGGGCAGGCGGAAGAAGACGGCTCTGTTCCGGCGGATTTGTACATCCGCGCAAAAGACACGGTAAACATCATCGCCGTACCCTACCCGAAATTCGATTCCAATGACGGCCTGAATCTGAAGCTGAAATTCAAAGACTATAACTTTTTCGGCTCCATGAATGAACTGAATCTGGATTTTGAGTATGAATACGACCCCAACGACGCGGAAACGCCGAATACGGTCGGCGGAAACGCTTCGTTTGAAATCCCGTTCCTGCTGTTCGGGGAAGAATTCACGTGGTCGGTGGATTTCGGCACGTCGCTTCCCATCGGGGAACCTACGGAAGTGGATTTCACCACCACGCTGGACTATGAACGGAAGCTGATTCCGAACCGGCTGGACATTCATGCCGGCGTCACACAGGAAGTATATGTCAATCCGCGCGACGACGAGGAAAACCTGTACCCCGACGATCCGCTGTATTTCGGAAACTGCTTGTATGTCAACCTGCCGGTGATTCTGTACCGGCATGACTATTTCGGCAATCTGACGTGGACGCCGGAAATTTCCTACACAAACCACTGGGCGCCGGGCGGCATTACCGACGAGGACCTGCGGGGCATGAGCATCACGTTCTCCCACACGGCGGCATACGGCCGGTATGACTGGGTGGAAAACTTCCGGCGCGGTTTCGATCTGGAGGCTTCAAACGGCTGGACGTACAATTTTACAACCAAAGAAAAAAACATCACCGTGAATGCCACCGCCACCGGATATACGCCCCTGTTTTCTTTCCTCGGACTGTCGGCCCGCGGATATTTTATGTACGACTGGGAAAGCGACGGGGATTTGCAGGTGGACATGGGTTCCTACATGCGCGGTATCATCGATAACCGGATCGATACGGACGCGGCTTTTTTCTTCAATCTGGATCTTCCGTTCCGCATTCTCGACGTGGATTTTTTGCGTACAACCGGCATAAATTGGACAAAGTACGTCAATTTCGAACTGCATATTTCGCCCTTCTTTGACTTCGGACTGACGCACGACCAGTATACCGGACGTTATTTCTCTTTCCGCGATGCCTGGTATTCCGGCGGTCTGGAGATGATTGTCTATCCGGATGTGATGCGCAGCATTTACGCCCGCGTAAGCGCAGGCTTTGACTTGCGGGAACTGTTCGGCAACGGGTTTGATTTTGGCGCGGAGGCGGAACGGGAAGGCGGCGGATCCATTATGGAAATATTTATCGGCGTAGGACTGGAATATTAACCGGAAACCGCCGCGGGAATCCGGAAGCCGCACGGCGGCGGACGCTTGACGTATTTTTGTTTTTTTGCTATTCTTCGGATGTCGTGCGGATGTCGTATAACGGCTATTACCCCAGCCTTCCAAGCTGGAGACGAGGGTTCGACTCCCTTCATCCGCTTACCCTTCCCGGATGCCGGCTGCTTTCCCGATGCCGGTAAAACAGCACAAACGCAGCAACGGCGGCAAACGCAACCCGCGCCGCTGTCCGGATTCTTCTTTCCGTTTTATCAAAATCCATTCAGAATATTTCCAGCCTGTTATCCTTTGCAAGAGGTGGCTAAGTGCATTATATCCGGACAAAAAGCATTCTTTCCCCGCAAAACGGCATGAACCTGTACCGGGGCTGCACCCACGGCTGCATTTACTGCGATTCCCGGAGCAGCTGTTACCGCATTGACCACTTGTTTGAAGATATTGCCGTAAAGGAAAACGCCCTTGAGCTTCTGGAAGCCGCCCTCAAGCGGAAGCGTAAAAAGTGCATGATAGGCACCGGTTCCATGAGCGACCCCTATATGCCCTTGGAAGAAAAACTCCTGTTCACCCGGAAAGCCCTTGAGATGGTTTACCGCCACGGCTTCGGCTTTACGGTGCTTACAAAATCCGCCCTGGTGCTGCGGGATTTGGATCTTCTCAAAAAAATCAACGGCAGCACCAAAGCCATTGTGCAGATGACCCTCACCACCTTTGACGAAGGACTGTGCAGGAAACTGGAGCCTAATGTGAGCACCACCGGGGAACGGTTTAAAACCCTGAAGATTTTCCGGGAAGAAGGAATCCCCACAGTGGTATGGCTCTGCCCGCTCCTGCCCTTTATCAACGACACAGGGGAAAACCTTGCCGGCATCCTTGACTACTGCGCCCAAGCAGGGGTAAAGGGTATTGTCTGCTTTGGCATGGGGCTTACCTTGCGGGACGGGAACCGGGAATATTTTTACCGCCAGCTTGACCGGCTTTTCCCCGGCATGAAAGAGCGGTACATCCGCACTTA